>DASSJV010000145.1:0-23840 GCA_035691005.1 Gaiella sp.
ACCTCGTGCTTGCCGTCAGGACGCGGCGGCCCGACGACGAGCGCGAGGTTGAGCTTCGCGGGCGCGTCGGCGGTCTGCCAGCTCACGGCAGAAGCCTCTCGGTGAGCTCGACGAACTCGTCGGGCTCGAGGGCCTCCGCCCGGACGTTCGCGACCCGACCGAGCCCGCGAAGGGCCTCGACCACCTGCTCGCGCGATGCGAGGCCCGCAAGCGAGATGGAGTTGGCAAGCGTCTTGCGCCGATGGGCGAACGCGGCCGTCACGACCCGTCCGACGTCGACCGGGCGGCCCGGCGCCGCGATACGGGCGAATGCGACGAGCGCCGAGTCGACGTTGGGCGACGGCCGGAACACGGTGCGCGACACGGGGTGGAACCCCGTGCGGCGGGCGTTGAGCCGGACGACCACCGAGACGGCGCCGTACGCCTTCGTCCCCGGCGAGGCGAAGAAGCGGTCCGCGACCTCGCGCTGCACCATCACGCACCAGGTCGATACCGTCGGGAGGCGTGCGAAGCTCTCGACGACGAGCGGCGTCGCGACGTTGTACGGCAGGTTCGAGACGAGCTTCGTGGGCGATGGATCGAGCCCGGCGAGGTCGAATGCGAGGGCATCTCCGAAGGCCAGGGCGACGTTCGCCCGCTCGCCGAGCGCCTCGCGGAGAGGCGCTTCGAGGCTCCGGTCGAGCTCGATCGCGTGGACGTGCGCCACCCGGTCGGCGAGGAACGTTGTCAAGATCCCGAGCCCCGGCCCGACCTCGAGCACGACGTCGTCTGCACCGAGTTCGGCGAGCCGCTCGATCACTCCCAGGACGTTCCGGTCGGCGAGGAAGTGCTGCCCGAGCGACTTCTTCGGCGCGATGCGGCTCACGGCGGGGACAGGCCGAATGCGGCGCCCGCATTCGCGTGGGTGCGGGCGGCAAGCTCGCCGGGGTCGTCGCCGCGTGCCTCGGCGAGCACGCGCACGGTGTGGCCGAGGTTCCTCGGCTCGTTGGGTCGGCCGCGGACGGGTTGCGGGGCGAGGTACGGCGTGTCCGTCTCGACGAGAATCCGGTCCGCGGGCACGCGCGCGGCGGCGGCGCGGAGCGGCTCGGCGCTCGGGTACGTAGCGTTGCCGGCGAACGAGAGGTAGTACCCACGTTCGAGCGCCGGCTCGAGGAGATCCGGCTCGGAGAAGCAGTGGAGGACCACGGTGCCGCCGAACGGCTCGAGCGCGGCAGCCGTCGCCTCGCTCGCGGCCCGGCTGTGGACCACGACCGGAAGGCCGAGCGCCTCGGCAAGCGCGAGCTGCTCGTCGAGCAAGGTGCGCTGCTCGGTCAGCGTGCCCGCGCCGTGGTGGCCGTCGAGGCCGGTCTCGCCGACTGCGACCGCCCTCGGGTGGTCGAGGAGCGCGCGCAACTCGCCCACGCGGCTCGCCTCGTCGGTCGCGGCGCGGTGCGGGTCGATGCCCAACGCGGCCACGACGGCCTCGTGCGCCTCGGCGAGCTCGAGCGCCCGGCGGCACGACTCGATCCCCGTCCCGATCGTGACGATCCGCGTCACGCCCGCCTCGCGCGCCCGTGCGACGGCCGCGTCCGGCTCCGCGCACGCGTCGAGGTGGGCGTGGCTGTCGGTCACGCCGCCGTCGCGGGCTCGTCCACGCGCGGGAAGAGCGGCGCGGCGGCCTCGAGCCCCTCGACGGCACGCGTGCGGCCGTAACCGACCTCGTCCCACGCAACGTCGGGGGGCTGGCCGAGCGCCTCGAGGATGCGGGCCGACGTGCTCGGCAGGTACGACGCGAGGGCGACCGCGACCGCTCGCAGCCCGTCCGCGAGGTCGTACAGCACCCGGTCGAGCTCCTCGGCACGATCCTCGTCCTTCGCGAGCTGCCACGGCGCGGTCGCCTCGACGTGCCGGTTGAGCGCACGGACGACCTCCCAGATGCGCTCGAGCGCCCCCGTCAGGTCGAATCCGTCGAGACCCGCCGCGACGTCCGCGCCGAGCGGCTCCAGAAGCGCGGCGACCGGCGAGTCGGCCGCGGGTGACGCCGCGAGCGTGCCTCCGCGGTAGCGGGCGATCATCGCGGTGACGCGCGAGAGGAGGTTCCCGAGGTCGTTTCCGAGCTCGCGCTCGTAGCGCTCGCGAAGCCCGTCGATCGACGCCGCCCCGTCCTGCCCGAACGACACCGAGCGCGCGCACCAGAACCGCACGGCGTCGGCGCCGTAGACGTCGATCAGGTCGAGCGGGTCGACGACGTTGCCGAGCGACTTCGAGATCTTCCGGTCGTCGAGTAGCAGGTAGCCGTGCACGAACAGCTGCCGCGGCACGTCGTACCCGGCCGCGAGCAGCATCGCCGGCCAGTACACGCAGTGGAAGCGCAGGATGTCCTTGGCGAGCAGGTGGTGGACCTGCGGCCAGAAGGTCGGGATCAGGTTCTCGCCCGGTCGTGCGTAGGTGAGCGCGCTCAGGTAGTTGACGAGCGCATCCGCCCAGACGTACGCGACCTGCTCCGTGTCCCACGGGATCGGGATCCCCCAGGGCTGCCCCGCGCGACTGATCGAGAAGTCCTGCAGACCGCCCGCGATGAACCCCTTCGCCTCGTTCGCCCGAAAACCCGGCAGGACGAAGTCGGGCCGCTCCTCGTACAGCGCGAGAAGCCGGTCCTGATACGCCGACAGCCGGAAGAACCAGTTCCGCTCCTCGATCCACTCCGGTTCGATGTCGTGCTCGGGGCACTTGCCGTCGACGAGCTCCGCCTCCGTCTTGAACGCCTCGCACCCCACGCAGTAGAGGCCCGCGTAGACGTCCTGGTAGATGTCGTCGCGGCCGTTGTCCCGGATCCGCTGCAGGAAGTCCTGGACGAACCGCTTGTGGCCGTCGTCGCTCGTCCGGATGAAGAAGTCGTTGGAGACGTCGAGGCGGGCGGGGAGCGCCCGCCACGCCTCGACGATGCCGTCTACGTACTCCTGCGGGGTGAGGCCCTGCTCGACCGCGACCCGCGCGACCTTCGAAGCGTGCTCGTCGACGCCCGTGAGGAAGAACGTCTCACGACCGCGCTGCCGCTGATGGCGCACGAACACGTCCGCTGCCACGGTCGTGTACGCGTGCCCGATGTGCGGCGTCGAGTTGACGTAGTAGATCGGCGTGGTGACGTAGTACGGCTCCATCCATGCCGATTCTACGGGCGACCCTCCGTCCGACGGCCACGGCCGCGATGACAGCGAGCGCAAGCGCCGCCGCGAGCTCGGGTAGCCCGATGCCGCCCGGCTGCGCTTCGATCGCGAGGCTCGCAATGGGCTCGGTCGCGACGCCCGCAGAGACACGGTCCGCCCCGGTCCGGCTCGGAACCCGAGGCGTGCCAGGCGCCGCCGCCTGCGTGGGGTGCGACGAGGTCGGCCCGAGAGCCTTCCGCGAGTCAGCGGGGCGCGCAGAGCCGCCGCGTGCGGGCGCCTGGCCGCCGACGTGCGCGCGGGCCACCGTGGCGGGCCGTGCCGGGGCGTCGTCCCGCACGCGGGCGAGAGCTCGCTCTCGCGCCGGCGCGGTGCCGCTTCCATCCGCGCTCGCCTGGCCGGAGCCCGCCGCGCCGACCGGGCGCTCGGCCGGGGCGCGACGCGCCGACCCCTGTGCGGCGGGATCGGACGGACCGTCGACGGCGGCGACGGCGTGCGCCGGTGAGGCGGGTCGCGCCCGAGCCGCCGGCGCCGTCAGCGTGAGCCCCGGTGCGCTCGCCTCGACAGGCGTCTCGTCCGCCGACGCCGCACCTCCTTCCACGTCTCCCGTGGGCTCGGCCATGGGTGTGGCCGCGACGGGCGTGGCGACCGGCGGAGCCTCGGGCACGGAGGACGCCGTGGCCATGGCGATGCTCGGCGGCGGGCTCGACGATATGGGGGACGCCGCCGGAGGCGGCGCCTGCGGCGAGACCACGGGCGGGGCCGCCTGGACGGGGGCGGGGCTCGCCGCAGTCGCCGCCGGCGAGGTCGGCGGAACGGTCACGCGCGGCGGCAGCAGCCCGACCGGGTCGACGTACCCCTCCTCCTCCGACGCCCGCCGGATCCCGAGATGGACGCTCGGCACCGACTGCTCCGGCGTGCCGCTCGTCCCCATCGTCCCGACCGTAGCGCCCTCGGAGACCGTGTCGCCCTTCCCCACGCCGATCGTCCCGAGGTGGACGAGGGTGACCGCGTACCCGTCGGCGGTGAGGATCGTGACGCCGCGCCCATAGGTCGGCAGCGATCCCGCGAACGAGATCACCCCGGACGCAGGCGCGCGTACCCCGGAGCCGTCGGGCCCCGCGACGTCGACGCCGCGGTGCTGCCCGCCCGCGTACGCGTCCGCGCCGAGCGCGAACGGCCGGAGCACCGCCCCGTCCGCGGGCCACGACCACGCCGTCGCCTTGCCACACAGGGCGAGCGAGAACACGGCAGCCAGGCCAATCGCAAGGAACCGGTGCACAATTGCACCTCCTTTGTTCTCTGCGACGGCAACGCGGGAGGAGAACGGTAGCGGGGCCGCCGGACGGCGTCAATCGGCGGGGCCGAGCGAGGCGCGGTAGAGCTCGTTCCGAGGGGCGCGCGCGAGCTGGGAGACCACGTCTGCCGCCAGGCGGCGCGGCGCGCCGGCCGCGACGAGGCGGCGCACGGCGGCGACGGCCGCGGCGAGTTCCGCCTCGCGCTCGTCGGCCGCCGCGACCACGACCGTGACCTCGCCCTTCGGCGGCTCGCGAAAGCGCTCCGCAAGCTCGAGCGCGGTTCCGCGCACGACCTGCTCGAACCGCTTCGTGAGCTCGCGGCACACCGCCACGCGTCGCTCTGGGTCTGCTAGCGCGAGACGCGCGAGCGCCCGGGGCAGCCGCTGCGGCGACTCGAACGCGACCGCCGGGTACCGCCAGTCGCGCGCCTCGTCCCACAGTGCGTCGAGCTGGGCCTCCCGACGCGGCAGGTAGCCGAGGAAGCGGTACCCGTCGCCCCCGAGCCCGCTCGCGACGAGCGCCGTCTCGACGGCGCTCGGCCCGGGCAGCACGGTCACCTCGACTCCGGCTCCGAGCGCCGCGGCGACGAGCCGCCCGCCGGGATCGTTGACGCCGGGAAGCCCCGCGTCCGAGACGAGCGCATGCCGCTCGCCCGCCAGCAGGAGCGGGAGAAGCTCCTCGACGCGCCTTGCCTCGTTGTGCCGATGGAGGCTGACGAGGCGGCGTGCCCGGATCTCGTGTCGCTCGAGCAGGATCCGCGTGCGCCGGGTGTCCTCGCAGAGGACTGCGTCGGCCTCGCGGAGCTCCTCGAGGACGCGGAGGGTCACGTCGGCGAGGTTCCCGATCGGCGTTGCGCAGACGGCGAGCGGCATCGAGCCCCCGACGGCTCTCAGCGCACTCCGTCGAGCGCCTCGAAGCCGACGAGCCCGGCCCCGACGAGCCCGGCTTCGTCGCCGAGCTCCGCCACGACCACCCGCAGGCCCTCGTCGGCCGGGCGCAGCGCCTCACGGCGCGCGGCGTCGAGCGCCGGCTGCTCGAGGAACTGCCAGGCGCCGGCCCCGAAACCGCCCCCGACGACGACGACGTCGGGGCTGAACACGTTCCAGAGCGAGCCGATCGCGAGACCGAGGAAGTGACCGATCCCGGCGAGCGCCGTGCGCGCGTCCTCGTCGCCGGCCTCGGCCGCGCGCACGAGCCGGTACGCGTCGGCGTCGCCGCCCCAGAGCTCCCGGGCGGCGCGACTGGCTGCCTCCCCGGAGACGAGGGACTCGAGGTGGCCGTGGCCGTGGCAGTTCCCCTGGCACGGCGGGCCGTCCGCCTGCACGACGAGATGACCGATCTCCGCCCAGCCGCGGAACAGGCGCCCGTCCAGCACGAGCCCGCCGCCGACCCCGGTGCCGAGGGCGAGCGCGACGACGTCGTCTGCGCCCTGCGCCGCACCACAGCGCCACTCGGCGAGCGCGGTCGCGTTGCCGTCGTTCTCGACGCCGACCGGCAGGTCGAACTGCTCCCGGACGCGCCCCGCCACGTCGAGCGACACGAGCGGCAGGTTCGCCGCCGCGAGCGCGATCCCGGTGCGCCTGTCGATGTTCATCGGCACCCCGATCCCGATCGCCGCAGGACGGTCGGGGACGAGCTCCTCGACGACGTCGTACAGCGCCTCGAAGAACGGCTCCGCCCCGTCGGTGGGGGTCTCCACCTCGAGCGAGCGCCCGACCGAGCCGTCGCGCGCGATCGTCCCGGCGCGGATCTTCGTCCCGCCGACGTCCACTCCGATGACCGATTCCGGCGGCACGGCGCGGCTACCATACCCGGCCGGATGCCCGCTCAGGACAAGCCGTACCGCGTCTATCGCGGCGGCCGGGTCAAGGGGCGGGTCCCGCTCACCCGCAACGCCTCACCGGGCTCCGCGCAGCCCCCCGGGGCGCCGTCCGGCCCGTCGGCACCAGGTCGCCGGCGCTGGGGCCGCTGGGTCGTCGTGGGGCTGCTCGTCCTCGTCGTCCTGCTCGTCGCGTGGAGCGTCGCGAGCTACTTCGCGGTCTCGAGCGGCGTCTCCGAGGCGAACGACCGCGTCCCCGCCGGCGTGCGGCGCCAGCTCGCGAAGAAGGACGGGATGCTCCTCTCCACGCCGACGACGATCCTCGTCCTGGGCACGGACGGCGGCACCCAGAAGGGACGGGCGGGGGCGAACCGCTCGGACTCGATCATGCTCATCCGCACGGACCCTGGGAAGAAGCGCCTCGCCTTCCTCTCGATCCCGCGCGACCTCCAGGTCGAGATCCCGGAGGTCGGGGTGCAAAAGATCAACGCGGCGAACCAGATCGGCGGGCCGGCGCTCGCGCTGAGGACGGTCAGGGAGCTCACCGGCCTCGACGTGAACCACGTCGTCTTCGTCGACTTCGACCGCTTCCGCGAGCTGATCGACGCAGTCGGCGGGATCGATGTCGTCGTCCCGCGCAAGATCCAGTCCGACCGCTTCGACTGCCCGTACAAGACCGCGAAGCGCTGCTCCGAGTGGCCCGGCTGGCGGTTCGCGAAGGGCAAGCAGCACATGGACGGCCATCGTGCGCTCGTCTACTCGCGGATCCGCCACAACCGGCTCGACCCGTCCGACAACGACTTCACGCGCTCGCGGCGCCAGCAGGACGTCGTCGAGGCGACGCTCGACAGGGTGACGAGCTTCGGCGCGTCCCTGAAGCTGCCGTTCGTCGGCGACCAGCTCGCGGCGCCGCTCGCGACGGACCTCGGCGCGTGGCAGCTGATGCAGCTCGGCTGGGTCTACTTCCGCGCCGACAAGGGCAAGGCGCTCCACTGCCGGCTCGGCGGCGACCCGGCGACGGTCGGCGGAGAGTCCGTGATCCTCGGCAGCGAGGACAACGTCTCGACCGTCGCGATGTTCACCGGACGCTCTGCGCCGCTGGCGCCGCCGCGCGGCCTTCCGTACGCCCCCGGTTGCACCGTGGGCGATCGCGGCAAATGAGCTACGAGTCCGAGGACTTCGACTCGGACGACTTCGCGTCGCTCTTCGTGGACGGTTGCTCGCTCTTCGCGGCGCCGTCCGACGAGGTCGAGCCCGCGTCCGAGTCCTTTCCGGCAGCCTTGCGCGAGCCGCGTCCGTAGTCCGTGGAGTAGAAGCCGGATCCCTTGAAATGCACCGCAACGGGGAAGAGGAGCTTCTCGACCGGCCCCGCGCCGCAGGTCTCGCACACGCTGACCGGCGGATCCGTCATCCGCTGGAACACCTCGAACGTATGGCCGTTCGGACAGCGGTACTCGTAGATCGGCATGGCGGGCCAATCTACCAGCGAAGATGCGCCAAACCGCGATGACGCAAGGGATCGAGGCACGGACGGAGGAGACGCGGACCGCGGTCGCGACTGCGGCGGCGCGGTCCTGGCCGGCCGTGCGGTGGCCGTACCTCGGGATCGCGGCGGTCGTCGTCACGGCGGCCGCGTTTCTGCTGCACCAGCTGATGGCGTGGCCGCCGCACGAGGACGAGACCCTCGCGCTGTTCATCGGCCGCGACTCGATCTCCGGTGTCGTCGAGCACGTCACGCGCGACCGCGGCGGCGCACCGCTCCACTTCATCCTCGCCTGGGGCGTGGCGCACCTCGGCTTCGGGCTCGGCGGCCTGCGGCTGCTCTCGGCGACGTTCGCGGTCGCGAGCCTCCCGCTCGTCGCCGCGCTCGGCGCCCGTCTCGCCGACATCCGCGTGGGCTTCGTGGCGACGGCGATCGTCGCCCCGAGCTGGCTCTTCCTCTTCCACGGCGTCTACGGGCGGATGTACAGCCTCTTCCTCTTTCTCTCGCTCGCCTGCACGCTCGCGCTGCTTCGCGCGCTCGACCGAAGCACGCGCGCCGCGTGGGCGCTCTGGGTGGCGACCGCGCTCCTCACGGTCGCGGCCCATCCGTACGGTGTCCTGCTGCTCGGCGGCCAGGGCCTCTACGTCCTCGTCGCCCACCGGGAGCGTCTGCGCGCGGCGGTCGTCGCCGGCGCCGCGGTGCTCGTCCTCGGGATCCCCTTCTGGCTCACCGACCTCGTGCTGGCCGACCGCTTCGACGTCGGTGTCGGCGGCGGCGGCGCGAAGCTTGGCGGCCCGGGCGCGGTGCTGCGCTACTTCTGGCGTTCCGCGGGCGACGCCACGGCCGGCTGGTGGCCCATCGCGCTCCTGGGGGTCGCCGCCGCGGTCTACGGCGTCATGGGCATGCGACGCGACGCACGGGCGCTCGTCCTCTGCTTCGCGACCGCGACCGCGGCGGCGTTCCTCCTCGCCCGCCTGGGGAGCTCGGCCGCGCCGGAGTCCCGGCACCTCATCTTCCTGCTCCCGCTGTTCGCGATCTCGGTGGCGACGACGATCGTCCTGCTCGGGCGGCGCCTCCTGCCGCTTGCCGTCGTCGCGACGCTCGCGCTCGTCGTCGCGCAGGTGTCGTGGGCGTGGCATCGCTCGTCCCCGCTCGTCGACTGGGAGCCCGACGCACGCCAGGCCGCGCGCGCCGAGGCGGAAACGTGGCTCGCGCGCACGAGCAGGCCGGACGACGTGCTCTTCGGCTACGAGCCGCTCTACCTCGGCGCGTGGGAGCACGATCGCTCGTCGTTCCCGACGACGGTTGTCCCGCGAGCCGACCCGGTGCTCGCGCTCCGCACGCTACGCCGGGAGGCGCCGCTCGGCCGCGGGGTGTGGGTGCTCGACGCGAGCGAACGGAACAACATCCGTCCCCGCCTCGAGATCGAGCGCCGCCTTCCCGACCCGTCGGCGCCGTACGAGCTGCGGGTGTTCGGCCCGTTTCTCGTGATCCGGACGGTGCGACCGGTGGTGACCCCGAAGGCGTTCCTCTACTACGCAGCGCGGGCGCTGCTCGTCGGCCAGCAGCTGGGGATCGGCGACTCGGACGTGAACCTGCAGACGGTCGTGCTCGCCGCCCGCGTGGAACGGGGCTACGGAGCCTCTCTGCGCTCCCGCTCCAGCAACTCGCGGTAGCAGGGCGCGCTCTCGAACGCGGCGAGGCCGGCCTGGACGGGCCGCCGCTTGCGACGCCGCGCGCGCCGGAGGCCTGCCGCAACCGCCGAGGCCCCGACGATCCCCCCGAGGACGAACGACCGCGCCCGATGCCGCGGGCCGCCACCGTCCCCCACCCCGTCGTCGCGCGCCATGAGACGATCGTAGGTCATGCGCGTCGTCTCCCTCGGCGATCTTGCGCTCGACGTCGTCGTCCGTATGCGAGCGCCGCTCGCGCGAGGCGCCGACACCGCCTCGAATGTCACGCTCGCGGCCGGCGGCCAGGGCGCGAACGTCGCCGCGTGGGCGGCGGCCCTCGGGGCGGAGGCGCGGTGGCTCGGCAAGCGGGCGGCAGACGGCGCCGGCCGCCTCGCCGGCGAGGAGCTCGAGCGGCGCGGCGTCGAGCTCGTCGGGCCGGTGGCGGAGACGGGAAACGGCATCGTCGTCTCGCTCGTCGAGGACGGCGGCGAGCGGTCGATGTTTCCCGACCGCGGCGTCGCGACCGGGCTCAGGCCCGACGAGCTCGAGCCGGCGTGGCTCGCGTGCGACCACCTCCACGTGTCCGGCTACGCGCTCGTCGCCGACCCGGTCGCGTCTGCGGCCGCCCGAGCGGTCGAGCTCGCCCGCGCGCAGGGCGCCCGCGTCAGCATCGACCTTTCCTCGTGGAGCGCGATCCGGGATCACGGCGCGGCGTCGTTCCGCGACCTCGTCGCCTCGCTCGCGCCGGACGTCGTGTTCGCGAACGAGGACGAGGAGGAGATGTTCGGCGGCCGCCTCGCCGGCGCCGTCTGGATCCTGAAGCGGGGCGCGCAGGGCTGCTCGTTCGACGGAGACGAGCGTGCAGCGCTCCCCGTGGAGTCCGTGCTCGACACGACCGGTGCGGGGGACGCGCTCGCCGCCGGCTGGATCGTCGGCGGCGCCGACCTCGCGCTCGAGGCGGCCGCCCGGTGCGTCCAGCGCGCGGGCGCGATGCCGTGACGATCTCGACACGAAGACGTCGCTCTCCTGACACGGATCGCGCGATAACGTGACATCAGGGACACGGGAGTGCCCCTGGGGGAGGTTGGGGGCACGGAACCGCAGCGCCGGTGAGGTTGCGGGCCGATCGGCGGCACGCCCTTCACGTATCTCGACTATCTCGTCACGCTCCGCGTCGGCAACGTCGAAACGTGCTTAGTGCTCGACACGGCGATCGGCCCGACCGTGCTCACGAAGAGGCTCCCGCGCTCCGTCGGCTGCGCGCCGAAACGGCGAGACGCTCACCGGCCCGTCGACTACGAGCGCGGCCTCGTCGTCGTCGTCGGGATCGCAGTGCCCGTCCGCTGGAACGTCAGCAGCCGTCGCTCGTCGCGTTCATGCCGTTGGCCGTGCGCGGGCTCGGGCCGGTCGAGGTCGAGGCGGACGCTCGCGTGCCCGGCGTGGAGGATCAGCGAGTCGCCGTCGGCGTCCGGCTCGACGACCCGGCCGTCCGGCGCGTCGAGGGGCGGGACGAGACGGGCAACGCGTACGTGCGGTGCTCGACGCGCCTCGAGACGGGCAACGCGTACGTGCGGTGCTCGACGCGCCTCGACACGACCATCCACGCCGCGGGTGAGCCGTCCCTCGCGCAGGACGATCCGGACGTGATGTTCCAGGAGATCGCCCAGGACGGGCTCGTGGGCAATGCGTTCCTCTCCGCTTCACGGTCACGTACGCCGTCCCCGATTTCCGGACACTTCGGGCCGCGCAGCTGAGGCGGAGCGGAACGCCCTCGCGACTACGCTGCGGCGCGTGGAGCATCTGATCCGCGTCGCAGACGAGGTCCAGGCCGCCCTCGAGGGCGAGCGGCCCGTCGTAGCCCTCGAGACGACCCTCGTCGCACACGGCTTTCCGGCGCCGATCGGGATCGAGGTCGGGCTGGCGAGCGAGGCGGCGGTGCGCGCCGCAGGCGCGATCCCGGCGACGATCGGCGTGCTCGACGGCCGCGTCGTCGTCGGGCTGACGGCGGCCGAGCTCGAGCGCTACACGCCCGACGCGCGCAAGCTCGGGCCGCGTGACCTCGCGCCCTGCGCCGTCCAGGGCGCAGTCGGCGCCACGACGGTCGGCGGCACGCTCGCCGCGGCCGCCGCGGTCGGGATCCGCTTCATGGGCACGGGCGGCCTCGGCGGCGTGCACCGCGGCTTCCCGGCCCCCCTGGACGTCTCGGCGGACCTCGGCGTGTGCGCCCGGGTGCCGGCGCTCATCGCCTCCTCGGGCGTGAAGTCCCTCCTCGACGTCGCCGCGACGGCCGAGGTGCTCGAGACGCTCGGGATCCCCGTGCTCGGCTACCGGGTCGACACGCTGCCCCTCTTCTACGCGGCCGAGGGCGGCCCGCCCGTCTCGGCTCGGATCGAGAGCGCCCGCGAGGCGGCCGAGATCGCGGATGCGCACTGGCGCCTCGGCGGGAACGGGATCCTCGTCGGCCGGCCGCCGGACGAGAGCCTGGACGTCTCCGAGCTGATCGAGCAGGTGCTCGCCGAGGCGGAGGCGCAGGGTATCGTCGGCCAGGCCGTGACGCCGTTCGTCCTCGCCGCCCTCCACGATCGCTCTGACGGCGAGACCCGGCGGATCAACCGCGACCTGATCGTCGCGAACGCGGCCCTGGCCGCCGAGATCGCCGTCGCCCACGCCGCGCTCTGATGCCGCTCTACGACCTCGTCCGCGACCTTCCGCTCCGCGTCGACGGCTACGAGCTCGACGCGCACGAGCTGCACGTGCGGCCCACGTTCACGCGCAAGACGACGGTCGTCCGGCTGCTCGGGGCGGGCGAGGAGGGGCTCGGCGAGGACGTGACGTACGACAGCCCGCTCCAGGAAGCGCAGCAGGACCGTGGCCCGACGCTGCCGCTCGAGGGCGACTGGACGATCGACACCTTCTCGCGGCACCTCGACACCGTCGCGCTCTTCCCGGAGCCGCCCGAGCGGCACGACTACCTCGACTACCGCCGCTGGGCCTTCGAGAGCGCGGCACTCGACCTCGCGCTCCGGCAGGCGGGCCGCTCGCTCGGCGACGTCGTCGGGCGCGAGCCAAGCCCCGTGACCTTCGTTGCGTCCGGCCCGCTCGGAGACCCGCCCTCGACCGACCGCCTGCGCACGTTCCTCGCCGTGTATCCCACGCTCCGGTTCAAGCTCGACGCGCGCCCGGACTGGACGGACGCGATCTTCGCGGAGCTCCGCGAGCTCGGCTGCGTCGACTCGATCGACCTGAAAGGGCAGTACAGCGGCACGGTCGTCGACAACCCACCCGACGTCGCCCTCTACCGGCGCGTGCTCGACGAGTTCCCCGAGGCCTGGATCGAGGACCCCGCGCTGACCGAGGAGACGATTCCGATCCTCGAGCCCGTGGCTGGCCGCGTCACGTGGGACGCGCCCATCCATTCGGTTGCCGACATCGAGGCGCTCCGCTGGCCGCCCCGCACCGTCAACGTCAAGCCGTCGCGCTTTGGCTCGGTCGAGCGCCTCTTCGCCGCCTACGACCATTGCGAGGCGAACGGGATCGGTGCGTACGGCGGCGGGCAGTGGGAGCTCTCGATCGGCCGGGGGCACATCCAACTCCTCGCGGCGCTCTTCCATCCCGACACGCCGAACGACGTCGCGCCGGGCGGCTACAACGCGGACGTCCCGCCGTCCGATCTTCCCGCGAGCCCGCTCGCGGTCGCGCCGCGCGCGACGGGGTTCCTCGCCGCCTAGCGCGGGCTTGCCTCCGTCCACCCGATCCGCGATGGTCCACCCGTCGCCGGAGAAAGGGAGAGGTCGATGCGCACGCCACTTGCTCAGGTCCTCGAGAATGCGGCCGCCGCCGTCGCGGCCGAGACGCCGCGCACCACGAGGAAAGGGCTGCTTCGCGGCGCGGGCGCCGGTGCGCTCGCGCTCACGGCCCTCGGCCGGCTCACGCCTGCCGCACGCGCCGCCGCGGAGCCGCGGATCGTCGTCGTCGGCGCCGGCCTCGCCGGCCTGAGCTGCGCGTACCGCCTCCAGCAGGCCGGGTACACGGCGCAGCTCTACGAGGTCACTGACCGGCTCGGCGGCCGCTGCTGGACGATCCGCGGCGCCTTCGCCGACGGGCAGCTCGGCGAGCACGGCGGCGAGCTGATCGACCAGGGTCACAACGCGATCCGGAGCCTCGCGCAGGAGCTCGGGCTGTCGCTCGACAACCTGCTGCGCGCCGAGGCGAACGGCGCCGAGCTGCTCGGCTACTTCGACGGCGCGCCGTACAGCTTCGAGGAGATCACCGACGACCTCAAGAAGGTCTGGCAGAAGATCCACGCGGATGTCTCGGCGGCGAGCTACCCGACACTGTTCGACTCGTACACGCAGCGCGGCGTCGAGCTCGACCGGATGTCGATCGTCGACTGGATCGAGGAGTCGGTCCCGGGCGGGATGGCGTCCCGGCTCGGACAGCTTCTCGACGTCGCCTACAACATCGAGTACGGCGCCGAGTCGAGCGAGCAGAGCTCCCTCAACCTGCTCTACCTCCTCGGCTACGCCGGCCAGGGGCAGCTCCGCGTGTTCGGGAAGTCGAACGAGAAGTACCACGTGCGCGGCGGCAACGACCAGATCCCGGCCCGCCTGGGCGCGGCGCTCGCCGGGCAGATCACGACGGGCGCGGAGCTCGTCGCGATCCGGAAGACGGCGGCCGGCGCGTACTCGCTGAGCTTCAGGATCGGCTCCAAGACGACAACGGTGACCGCGGACAAGGTCGTCCTCGCGCTGCCGTTCTCGATCCTGCGGCGGTCGGTCGACCTCTCGGCCGCCGGCTTCTCACCCACGAAGATGCGCGCGATCCGCGAGCAGGGCATGGGCACGAACTCGAAGCTCCACGTCCAGTTCCGCTCGCGCCCCTGGAATGCCCTCGGCTCGAACGGCGAGACCTTCGCCGACACCGGTTACCAGAACACGTGGGAGGTCTCGCGCGCGCAGCCTGGCGCGTCCGGGATCCTCGTCAACTACACGGGCGGCGACATCGGAGCGAGCTTCGGCTCAGGCACGGCCACGCAGCGGGCGCAGCAGTTCCTCGCGCAGATCGAGCCCGTGCTGCCGGGTCTCTCCGCTCAGTGGAACGGCCGCGCGACGGTCGATTTCTGGCCGGCGTACCCGTGGACGCGCGGGTCGTACTCCTACTGGAAGGTCGGTCAGTACACGGGCTTCTCGGGGATCGAGGGCAGGCAGGAGGGCAACGCGCACTTCTGTGGCGAGCACACCTCGATCGACTTCCAGGGCTACTTGAACGGGGCGGTCGAGACTGGCGAGCGGGCCGCGGGCGAGGTGGTCTCGGACCTCGGCTGATTCAGCTGCGGCGCCCCTCGACCTCCAGGTGGGGGAGCCACCCGAGCCACCGCGGCAGGTACCAGGTGCGCTCGCCCAGGATCGCGAGCACGGCCGGCAGCAGCACGAGCCGCACGACGGTCGCGTCGATCAGCAGAGAGACCGCGATTCCGAACCCCATCTGCTGGAACTCGACCTGGTCGCCGGCCGCGAACCCGACGAAGACGGCGATGATGATCAGCGCCGCGCCGGTGATGATCCGCGCGGTCGACGCGACGGCGTGCTCGACCGCGTTCGTCGTGCGCTCGCCGGCGGCGACGTGCTCGCGGATCCGGCTCAGCAGGAACACCGTGTAGTCCATCGAGAGGCCGAACAAGACGGCGAACAGAAACAGCGGCAGCCAGGCGGCGACCACGTCGACGTCCGTGAACCCGAGGAGGTCGCGCCCGACCCCTTTCAGGAACACGAGCACGATCAGCCCGTACGCCGCCCCGACCGAGAGCAGGTTGAGCCCGATCGCGACCGCGGCCAGGACGATCGAGCGGAAGGCGACGGTGAGCAGCACGAAGCTGAGCCCGAGGACGAAGGCGAACACGAGCGGGAGCCACATGTCCGTCAGCGCCCGGTAGTCGAGCACCTCCGCGGTCTCACCCGTCACGTACACCGTCGCGCCGAGGCCGCCGAAGACGGCCGGCACGACCCGGTCGCGCAGTCCGTTCACCGCGCTGAGCGCCCGCTCGTCCCGGCTGTCGCCGGCGACGAGCGCCTCGACGTTCGCGACCTGTCCGTCGGGGCTCGTCGAGACCTCCGGAGCGAGGAACGCCCGGTTCTTCCCCATCCGGCGGGCGAGCTCGGCGATCGCCTGTCGGAGCGGCGCCGACCGTACGTCGCCACCGACCACGACCTGCACGGAGTCCGGCGTGCCGACGCCGAACTCGCGCTCGAGCATCGTGAACCCCTGCTTCGCGTGAAAGCGGTCGGGCAGCTCGCGGACGCCGGTCAGCCCGGTCTGGATCGAGAGCACCGGCGCGGCGACGAGCAGCAGCGCGCCGATCGAGATCGCCGCCGCACGACCGGGCGCCCGCGTGACGCGGCGGACGACGCGCGACCAGACCCTCCCCTCCGCCCCCGCCTCCTCCTCGGCGCGGCGCCCCAGCCACGGCACCCGGAGGGCGTTGACGCGGTCGCCGAGCAGCGCGAGCACCGCGGGCAGCAGCGTCAGGGCGGCGAGCACCGTCACGATCCCGACGAGCACCGCGCCGGTCGCGAGGCTCCGGAGGATCGTGTCCGGGACGAGCACCATCCCGAGCATCGCGAGCACGAACGCCGAGCCGCTGAACAGGACCGCCCGGCTCGTGGTGGAGCCGACGGTCGCGATCGCGTCGAGCCGCTCGCTCCCGCGCCGCCGCGCCTCGCGGAACCGGGAGACGACGAACAGCGAGTAGTCGATCCCGAGCGCGAGGCCCATCCCCGAGATCATGTTGACGACGTAGACCGAGAGGTCGTACGCCTGACCGACGAGCGCAGTCAGGCCGAGCGCGACGACGATCGAGACGAGCGCGACGAGCACCGGGAGGAGCCCCGCGACGACCGCGCCGAACACGAGCAGCAGCACGATCAGCGCGACGGGCAGGCCGAACTGGAGCTCGCCCTTCTCGAGGTCCTCCTGCGAGAGGTGGGTGAAGTCGTGGTCGGCGGTGAACTCACCGGTGATCGTCGTGTCGAACCCATCGGTGCCGGCTGCGTCGACGGCGTCGATCACCCGTCCGATGCCGGCGTCGCCGTCACCCTTGAGCCCGACGAGCAGGATCGTCGCGTGCCTGTTCGGCGAGACGAGCCGCCGCTCGCCGGTCGAGTAGAACGTGCGCACCGGCTGGACGACGCCGGTCTGCTCGATCGAGCGGGCGACCGAGTCGACCTTCGCGCGGAACGCCGGATCGCCGACGGCGAGCAGGCGCGAGTAGACGACCACGAGCTCGTTGACATAGTCGTTGCTCGGCGGGAAATGGGCCCGGAGGAGGTCGTAGCCGCGATACGACTCCGGGTCGTTCGTCATCTCCGCATCGGTCGTCAGGACGTCGCCGAGCGAGGTGGCGATCGTCCCGAAGCTGAGGACGATCGCGATCGCCCAGAGAGCGAGCGTCCGCCACGGGTGGCGGCTCGACGCCCGCGCGAGCCGTCCCGTGAGATCGTTCACCGAGCGGTCGTGGCTACTTCTCGAGCGCGGCGAGCAGCTCGTCGACGGAGACGAGCGTGAGCGTCTGGAACTTCACGCTGCCGCGCGCGCCGAGCTTGACCGACAGGTTCGCCATCGTCAGATCGTCCGGCGCCTCGACGACGTTCACGAAGTCGTACTCGCCGAGCGACGCCCACTGGTGGAGCACCTTCGCCCCGAGCTCCTCGACGTCGCGATTGACCTCGCGGAGCCGGGCGGGGTTCGAGTTCAGCGTCTGCGTCCCCTTCTCGGTGAGCGACGAGAGCATCAGGTAGGTCGGCACGAGCGCCTCCTTCTCGGTCGAAGAGCCTTGAGCCTACTTCGCCTGCCCGGTCACTCCCAACCGCAGTCGGCGGCGCTCCTCGCGGCTCAGCCCGACCCGGGCCGCGAGGTCGACGTAGACGATCGCCGCGCCCAGGAAGATGAGCGGGGAGAGGGCGAGGTCGGCGAGGAAGACCGCGGCGCGCACGGTCGCGTCGGCCTGGCTGGAGAGGAGGAGGCCGAGCGCGAGCCTTGTCAGCGCAAAGAGGATCGCGAGCGTCGCGAACGACCCCGCTGCGTGGACGTAGTCGGCGCGGCCGAGCTCGATCGCCCGCCGGAGCGCCGGCAGCGGCCCGAGCCGCTCGGCCATCACCACGGGCACCGCGTGCCCAGCGAGCCCGAGCCAGAGCACCGAGAGGAGCGCGAACCACGTGGACAGGAGCGCGGCGGGCAGGAAGGTGACGACGCCGAGGACCACGGCCGTGAGCCACACCGCGAGCGGCGGCCGCTCGGCCTGGCGAATCGCGCAGGCGCCGGCGTACGCAAGGCTGAAGGCGGGCGACGCCGCGAGGAGCACGGCCGAGCGCCCGACGAGCGAGAGATCCGCGCTGAGCAGGACCACGTCGACGACGGCGACCGGCAGCCCGAGCACGAGCGCGCGGAAGAAGTTCCGCTGATAGAGCTCGATTGCCTGCGCCACGACCTGCCCGACGGTCCGCGACACGGGCGGGAGCGGCGGCGGCAACGGGCGGCGCTCGCGTGTGCCCTGCCTCGACACGGACGAACCGTAGCGCCGGGTCTGCTCAGTCGACGGTGCGCACCGCCTCGCCGAGCGCCGCAACGAGCACGGGCAGTGCCGCACCGAGGAGCTCGAGCGCGGCGGGCACCTGCCAGCGCGCGCGGTCATCCTCGCCGAGCTCGTTCGAGATCGCCCGCACCTCGACGGCCGGCACCCCGGCCCCCGCGGCCGCACGCAGGACGCCGAACCCCTCCATCGCCTCGACGAGAGGCCCGTTTGACGCGGCGCTGCGAGCGCCTCCCACCGCCGCGGAGGTGTGGATCGGGTGGGAGGCAGCGCCGGGGACCGCGGCGAGCGCGGCCTCGACGAGCAGGGAATCGGGCACGACGGTGTCGACGACCGGCCACGCGGCGGAAAGGTCGTCGTAGCGGGACTCCGACCCGACGACCAGCGAGCACACGGGGATCCCCGTGGCCCCGGCGAGCCCGACGTGGAGGACGGCGAGCGCCGGCTCCGTCGCGAGGGCGCGCGCGGTGGCCGCCGCCGCCTCGACCGGCCCGACGCCGCACTCGAGCCCGTCCTGCCCGCACAGCTCCGCGCGCGTCGCCGCGACGATCAGGACCCCGCGCATCCGGCGATCGTAGAGCGTCAGAGGGAGC
Source organism: Gaiella sp. (assembly GCA_035691005.1). GTDB lineage: Bacteria > Actinomycetota > Thermoleophilia > Gaiellales > Gaiellaceae > Gaiella. Next base: position 18,594 of record DASSJV010000145.1, read on the forward strand.
CCGGCCCAAGGGCGAGCTCGAGCGTCGCGGCGAGCGTCATCGACTCGCCACGGAGAATCGTGTCCCTGCACTCCTCGAGCCCGCACAGAGCCTCCGCTCGCGCGTGCGTCGCCTCGTGGAGCTTGCGCTCGAAGGGCTTGAAATCGGCTCCCATCCGTCTCAGCAGGCCCCCCGACGTACCGAGCAGCGTCGCCGCACGCTCTCCGTCCCCTGCCTCGGCGGCAACCGCCGCCAGGCCTTCCAGGCACCACGCGAGGTCCTCGGCGTCGCCCGTCTCGCTCGCGAGACGGAGGCCCTCGCGAAAGCGCGCGCCCGCAGCCTCGTGATCTCCGACCATGAGATCCACCGCGCCGCGGTTGAACTGCGAGCGCGCAAGGTTCGCCGTGTCGCCGCGCGCTTCGAGGAGCGCGTGGCTCTCCTCGAACAACGGGCGGGCGCGCTCGTAGTCGCCCGTCGTGAGCGCGAGGTCGCCGAGGTTGTTGATCGCGAGCGCTGCGATTCGCGGGTCGCCGACGGTTCGGGCCAGCGCGACGGCCTCCTCGAGCACGATCGCCGCCCGTGCGTGATCGCCGGCGGCGAGCACGATCGCACCCAGGTTGCTGAGCGCGTTCGCGACATAGCGCGGCTCGTCGCTGCGGCGGGCCGCCTCGAGCGCCGCCTCGGAGTGCGCCGTCGCGGCCGCGTAGTCGCCCTGGAGCAGCGCGATCGCCGAGGCGGCGGTGAGCGCCCGGCGGAGCAGCGCCGGCGGCTGGTCCCGATCGTCGATGAGCGCATCCTCCAGACGGCGGCGGCCCTCCCCCAGGTGCCCGCGCACGTACCAGAACCGGCTGAGGGCGACGGCGAGGCGAAGCCGGAGCCTGTGCTCCCCGGACGCGCCGAGAAGGGCGAAGGCAGCGCGGAGGTTGTCGTGCTCGGCCTCGAGGACATCGAACCAGCGCGTCTGCTGCTCTCCGCCGAGCTCCGGCTCGGCAGCCTCGGCAAGTGCAAGGCACCACTCCGCGTGCGCGCGCGGCGTCTCGTCGCCGTCGATGTCGCGGAGCCGTTCGGCCGCGTACTGGCGAACGGTCTCGAGGAGCGTGTAGCGCGTTCCGCCTCCGTGAGCCTGCACGTGCAGCAGGGATGCGTCGTGGAGGCGCTCGACCAGCTCGAGCGCTGCGTCCTCGTCGCCGCCGGCGCAGACCGCCGCGGCCGCCTCGAGCGTCGCCCCGGGTGGGAAGACCGACAGCCGCGCGAGGAACCGCCGTTCCTCCCCGTCGAGCAGGTCGAAGCTCCAGTCGAGCGTCTCGCTGAGCGTCTGCTGTCGCGCGGGAGTGTCGTGTGGGCCTCCCGACAGGATCGTCAGTCGCTCCGAGAGCCGCTCGAGCAGGCTGCGCGGCTCGAGCGCGCGAATCCGCGCCGCTGCGAGCTCGATCGCGAGCGGCAGTCGATCGACACGGACGCAGATCTCCCGCACGTCCGACTCGTTGTCGGCGGTCACCTGGAAGCGCGGCTGGAGCGCCCGCGCGCGTTGCGCGAACAGCGCGAGCGCAGCCTCCTCGTCGAGCGGCGCCACGGGGAAGACGTGCTCGCCGGAGAGGTGGAGGACGGCGCGGCTCGTGACGAGGAGCGTCAGCCGCGGCGCCCTCGCGAGCAGCTCGACGAACATCGCCGTCCCGCCGCGCAGGTGCTCGACGTTGTCGAGGACGAGCAGCAGCTCGCGTCCGCGGAGCTCGGTCGCGAGCTCGTCGAGCGACTGCTCGTCGACCATGTCGCCGAGCCCGAGGGCCTGCACGATCGCCGGGACGATCAGGTCGGGATCCCGAAGCGGCGCCAGCTCGACCAGCGCCACGCCGTTGGCGAAGGACGCCGCGACGCGCCGTGCGGCCTCCAGCGCGAGCCGGGTCTTGCCGCTGCCGCCGGAGCCGGTGAGGACGAGGAGGCGTGTGTCACGCCGGAGCAGCGCCGCGCAAAGCTCGTCGAGTTCACGGTCCCGACCGACCAGGAGATTCGGCGGCTCGGGGAGCGACCGTGACGCCTCGCTCCCGGAGGCCGGTGCGTCGAGCGCGGCGTCCTGCTGGAGAATCCGGCGCTGGAGGGCGCGCAACGTCGGCCCGGGCTCCAGGCCGAGTTCCTCGTCCAGGCGGTGTCGGAGCGCGGCGTACCGGTCGAGGGCGTCCACCTGGCGGCCCGAGCGATAGAGCGCCAGCATCGCGAGCTCCTGCCCGCGCTCGCGGAGCGGATGCTCGTCGGCGAGCGCCAGCACCTCGCCGAGCGCCTCCCCGTGGCGGCCCAGGCGGAGCTGCGCGTCGAGTCGCGTCTCGCGCGCGACCAGTCGCAGCTCCTCGAGCCGCTCGACCTCGCGTCGGGCGAACTCCTCGTACATCACGTCGGCGTACGCAGTCCCGCGCCAGAGCGCGAGCGCCTGCTCGGCCAGGGAGGCGGCGAGCGCCGCGTTGTCGCGCTCGAGCGCGGCGCCCGCCTCGTCGACGAGCCGTTCGAAGCGCTCGGTGTCGAGCGATTCGCCGCCGAGGTCGAGCGCGTACCCGGCCGGCCGGGTGAGCACCGTGAAGCCGTCGGGAAGCGCCTTGCGGAGCTGGGACACGTAGACCTGGAGGAGCTTCGGCGCCGATGCAGGCGGCGAATCGCCCCAGAGGGCGTCGGCCAGCGAATCCGTCGAGCAGGTCTTTCCGTCTGCGAGCGCGAGCGCCGCAAGGAGACGCCGGTTCTGCGGCGGCAGGGAGACGACGCCCCCCTCGCCGAGAAGCTCCAACGGCCCGAGCACGCGCAGCTCCGGTCGCACGGGCCGATTGTCGCTGTACCGGCGCGCCTATACCAGCGCTATACCGGGCTCCCGCACTCTCCGGGCCATGCCGTACGCGTTCGTCAACGACGTCGCCGCGAGCTGGGAGCGGTACGAGCGCGTCGCGCAGGCGTTCGAGGGACCGGCTCCGCAGGGCCTCGTGATCCACGCTGCGGGTCCCACCGACGACGGGTTTCGCATCATCGCCGTCTGGGAGAGCGAGGACGCGTGGGAGCGGTTCCGCGCAGACCGCCTCGGTCCCGACGTCGAGACCATGGCGCACGTTGCGCCGACCTTCCGCTCGCTCCACGCCCTGCACGTGGTGCACGGCAGCCGGTGACGCGCATGCACGCGACGTCGCCCAGAAAAGGAGGACACATGAGGAAGAGGAGCTTCATCCATCCGCGGACGCTGGCCTGCCTGATGCTCGTGCTCGTCGGCGCGATCTCCACGACGACCGCGTCCGCCGCACCTGCGGCGAGCAGGGCGTGCGGGGTGTGCGGGAAGAACCTCATCAAGAACCCGGGCGCCGAGGCCGGGGCGGGGATCACGACGGTCGGCGCGTACGGCGTCGTCCCCGGGTGGAGCAACGAGGCGGGGCAGTTCACCGCCGCGTCGTACACGTTCCCCAACGGGTGGTTCTCGAAGACGACGAAGGGCTCGCCGAAGCGCGGCAAGAACTACTTCTTCGGGGGAACGACGACCGAGGCCAACACGGCGAAGGCGACGATCGGCATGCAGACGATCAAGCTCCCGGCGGCGGCTGCGGGCCACAAGGTGACGCTCGGCGGCTGGCTGGGCAACTACGGGAGCGGGCCGACCGGGAACATGACACAGGTCCGGGCGGAGTTCGCCGGTGCCGACGGCACCGTGCTGGCAAGGCTCCGGATCGGGAACGACACGACGATCGCGGGCACCGACATGGCGTTCCGCAGCCGCAAGGGCATCGTCCCGCGCGGCGCCGCCCAGGTCACGATCGTCGTGAGCTTCGCGGGAGGGAACAACTACAAGCTTGCCGGGGCGGACGACCTCTCGCTCGTTCTCGCCTGAGGCAGCACCGGGGGGAAGGGGCAACGCCCGTGGTGGCTCACCACGAGCGTTGCCCCCGCGGCTCAGTCGGCGCCGACCGCCGCCTCGACGCCCCGCTCGCCGGCGGCCATCGCCTCGGCCCTCGCAAAGCGGACCTCGCCGAGCTCCGCGTAGGCGCGGATCGTGTCGCCGTCGCCGAACTCGGCCTCGAGGAGCCGCAGCGCGAGGGGGTTCTCGAGGAGCCGCTGGATCGCGCGCTTGAGCGGGCGCGCCCCGTAGGCGGGGTCCCACCCTGCCTCGGCGATCAGCTCGCGGGCGCCGTCCGTCAGCTCGAGCGTGATCCCGCGCTCCGCGAGCCGCGCGTTGAGCTGCCCGAGCTGGAGCTCGACGATCTCGGCGAGCTGCTCGCGGGTGAGCGGCTCGAAGACGACGATCTCGTCGATCCGGTTGAGGAACTCCGGCCGGAAGCGCTCGGTCAGCCCCTCGGCGGAGCGGATGTTCGAGGTCATGATCACGACCGTGTTGCGGAAGTCGACCGTGCGCCCGTGGCCGTCGGTGAGCCGCCCGTCGTCGAGCAGCTGCAGGAGCACGTCGAACACCTCGGCGTGCGCCTTCTCGATCTCGTCGAGCAGGATCACGGAGTAGGGCCGCCGCCGGACGGCCTCGGTCAGCTGGCCGCCCTCCTCGTAGCCGACGTACCCGGGCGGCGCGCCGACGAGCCGGGAGACCGTGTGCTTCTCCTGGTACTCCGACATGTCGAGCCGCACCATCGCCCGGTCGTCGTCGAACATGAACTCCGCGAGCGCCCGGGCGAGCTCGGTCTTCCCGACGCCGGTCGGGCCGAGGAAGACGAACGAGCCGATCGGGCGGTTCGGGTCCTGCAGGCCCGAGCGGGCGCGGCGGAGCGCGTTCGAGACCGCCTCGATCGCGGCGTCCTGGCCGACCACGCGCTCGTGCAGCCGCTCCTCCATGTGGACGAGCTTCTCGACCTCGCCCTCGAGCAGCCGGTCGGTCGGGATCCCGGTCCACTGCGCGACGACGGACGCGATGTCGTCCTCGTCGACCTCCTCCTTGACCATCGGCGCCGACGCAGGCTCCTCGCGCTCGGACAGCTCGCGCTCGAGCTCGGGGAGCAGCCCGTAGCGGATCTCCGCGACCCGCGCGAGGTCGCCGTTCCGCTCGGCGCGCTCGGCCTCCATCCGCAGGTCGTCGATCTGCCGCGTGATCTCCTTCACGCGGTCGAGCACGTCCTTCTCGTTCGCCCAGCGGCCGGCGAGCTCGTCGCGCCGGGCCTTCGCCTCCGCGAGCTCCTTCTCGACGGGCTCGCGCGTCGCGGGGGACTCCTTCGCCATCGCGGCGAGCTCGATCTCGAGCTGCGTCACGCGGCGCTCGGCCTCGTCGAGCTCGACGGGGGACGAGTCGATCTCCATCCGCAGGCG
>DASSJV010000146.1:0-14022 GCA_035691005.1 Gaiella sp.
TCGTCGCGACGCTTCCGCTCGCCTCGGTCGCCGCGGGGGCCGCCGTGCTGGCGGTCGGGCTCGTCAGCCGCCGCTCGGGAGGAAGATCTCCTTCGCGATGACGAGCCGCTGGATCTGCGACGTGCCCTCGTAGATCTGGAACAGCTTCGCGTCGCGCATGAGCTTCTCGACGGGGTACTCCTTGATGTAGCCGTAGCCGCCGAAGACCTGGACCGCGTCGGTCGTGACCTTCATCGCGGTGTCCGCGGCGTAGCGCTTCGCGAACGAGGAGTACTTCGTCGCCTTCCGCCCGTACCCCTGGTCGAGCATCCACGCGGCCTGCCAGGTGAGGAGGCGCGCGGCCTCGATCTCGGCGGCCATGTCCGCGACGAGGAACGAGACGCCCTGGTTCATCGCGATCGGCATGCCGAACTGGACGCGCTCCTTCGCGTAGTCGAGCGCCAGCTCGTACGCCGCCTGGGCGACCCCGACCGCGCCGATCGCCGTGCCCGGCCGCGTGAAGTCGAGCGTCTGCATCGCGATCTTGAAGCCGTCGCCCTCGCCCCCGAGCCGGTTCGCGGCGGGCACGACCACGTCCTGGAACGCGACCGCCGACGTGTCGGTCGCACGCTGGCCCATCTTGTCGAGGTGCTTCTCGATCGTGACCCCGTCGGCGTCCATCGGGACGACGAAGGCCGTGAGGCCGCGATGGCCCTGCGAGCGGTCGGTCGACGCGAAGCACACGATCCACGACGCCTGGCCGGCGTTCGTGATGAACATCTTCGAGCCGTTGAGCCGGTACTCGTCGCCCTGCCGCACCGCAGTCGTCTGGATGCCCGAGACGTCGGAGCCCGCCCCCGGCTCGGAGAGCCCGAAGCAGCCGAGGATCGGCTCGGAGAGGAGCGGCGCGAGCCACGTCCGCTTCTGCTCGTCCGTGCCGGCGACGAGGATCGGGCCCGACGCGAGGCCGTTCGCGAGGATCGACGTGCCGATCCCGGAGCAGCCCCAGTTCAGCTCCTCGCCGACGAGGATCCCGTCGAACGCCGAGAGCTCCGGCCCGCCGAGCGACTCGGGGAGGTGGAGGTTCATCAGCCCGAGGTCGTGCGCCTTGCGGACGATCTCGGCGGGGTGCGTCTGGTGCTCGTCGTACTCGGCCGCGCGCGGACGGATCTCCTTCTCGGCGAACTCGCGCGCGAGCGCCCGAAGCTCGCGCTGCTCGTCGGTCAGCCCGAACGAGACCCCGGTCGCCGCTCCCGTCTCCACCGTCGCCATGCCGTTGCTCCTCGCCGTCGATTGACTAGTCAGTCAAGGCTATCGCACCCGGATCGGGAGCGCCCATCCCCGCCCGCGAGCCGCCGTCGTCCGCCGGCGCCGCCGTGACGGGCAGCCCTGCCGCACGCCACGCCTCGAAACCGCCGACGACGTCCCCGACGCGCCCGTGCCCGAGGTCGGCCACCGACGCCGCGGCGAGGCTCGAGGAGAAGCCCTCTGCGCAGAGCAGGAGCAACCGCCCGCGCCCTTCGAGATGCGGGTTCCGCCACTCGCTGGTCGGGTCGGCACGCCACTCGAGGACGCTCCGGGGGACGTGCACCGAGCCGGGCACGATCCCGTGCCTCCGGCGCTCATCGCTCGAGCGGAGGTCGACGATCAGCGCCTCGCCGCGCGACGCCTCTCCCCACGCGGCGTCCGGCTCGGCGCGCTCGATGCGCTCGCGCGCGGCCGCGAGCAGCGCGTCGACGCCTCGTGTCCGCGCCTCGGGCACTGCTCAATGATTCGCCGTCGCGGGCCGCGTGTCCAGCCCGGTCGTGCGCCGCCGCGCCTCTACAATCTGCGCACACCCAGCCGGAGGCTTCCGTGGCGACGACGACCGCAGCAGCACGACCCGATCTCGACCCCCTCGACTTCCTCGCGCTCGACGCACTGCTCGACGACGAGGAGCGGGCGATCCGCGACACCGTGCGGCAGTTCGTGCGCGAGCGCGTGCTGCCCGAGGTCGGGGACTGGTTCGAGCAGGGGATCCTGCCCCGCGAGATCGTCCAGGAGCTCGCGAAGCTCGGCCTGTTCGGGATGCACCTCGAGGGGTACGGGCTGCCCGGCGCGAGCGCGACGGCCTACGGGCTGACCTGTCTCGAGCTCGAGGCCGGCGACTCGGGCGTCCGCAGCGCGGTGTCGGTGCAGGGCTCGCTCGCGATGTTCGCGATCTGGCGCTGGGGCTCGGAGGAGCAGAAGGAGCGCTGGCTGCCGGCGATGCACCGGGGCGAGGCGATCGGCTGCTTCGGCCTGACCGAGCCGGACGCGGGCTCGGACCCCGGCACGATGCGGACGCACGCCCGCCGCGACGGCGGCGACTGGGTGCTGAACGGCGCGAAGATGTGGATCACGAACGGCACGATCGCCGACGTCGCGGTCGTCTGGGCGCGCACGGAGGAGGGCGAGATCCGCGGCTTCCTCGTCGAGAAGGGCACGCCGGGCTTCTCGGCGCCGGAGATCCACAAGAAGATCTCGCTGCGCGCGTCCGTGACCTCGGAGCTGGTGCTCCAGGACGTCCGCGTCCCCGACGAGGCGATGCTCCCGGGCGCGTCGACCCTGCGGGGGCCGCTCTCGTGCCTCAACGAGGCGCGCTTCGGGATCGTGTTCGGCGCGGTCGGCGCCGCTCGCGCGTGCTTCGAGGAGGCCCTCAACTACTCGAAGGAGCGGATCGTCTTCGGCAAGCCCATCGCCGGCTACCAGCTCACGCAGGCGAAGCTGGCCGAGATGGCGCTCGAGGTGAACCGCGGCTTCCTCACGGCGCTCCACATCGGGCGCATGAAGGACCAGGGAACGCTCCGCCCGGAGCACGTCAGCCTCGGGAAGATGGGAAACGTCCGCGGCGCGCTCGAGGTGTGCCGCTCCGCCCGCACGATCCTCGGCGGCAACGGGATCACCCTCGAGTACCCCGTGATCCGCCACATGAACAACCTCGAGTCGGTGCTCACGTACGAGGGCACCCACGAGGTGCACACGCTCGTCGTCGGGCAGGCGCTGACCGGCGAGAACGCCTTCGGGCGCGACTGAGCCGGTTCACGCGGCCGTTCGGCTCGTCTGCGGCGGCGATGCGTCCGCGCGGCGCAGGCGGCGCACCTCCGGCACCGCGACGGGCCCGAGCTTCGTCGCCGCGAAGACGAGCGCGGCGGCCACGAACGCCGTCTGCACGCCGACGAGCTCGGAGATCGGCCCCCAGAGGGCAAAGCCGATCGGCATGAAGACGAGCGAGATCGCCCAGTCGTACGAAGAGACCCGCGACAGCACCTCCTGCGGGACCTCGCTCTGCAGTACCGTCTCCCACAGCGTGTTCCCGACGACGATCGACACGAAGGCGGCGAACGCACCGAGCGCGAGCACCGCCGTCGGGAGCGAGAAGGCGAAGAGCAGCAGGTAGCCGCCCATCGCGAGCACGACGAGGTGGCCGGCAAGGAGCGGTCGAGTGGGACGCCAGCGAAGCGCGACGACCCCGCCGACCGCGCCACCGATGCCTCCGGCGGTGAGGATCGCGCCCCAGGCCGCGGCGCCGCCGAGCTCGTCCTCGGCGACGATCGGCCCGAGGATTCCCTGGGCGCCCCAGGCCATGTTCCCGATGCCGAAGCTCATCAGGCTCACCCAGAGCCAGCGACGCTCGCGCACGGCATGCCATCCCTCCGCGAGCTCCGTCAGGAAGGACCGACGCTTCGCGACGAACACGGAACCGACCCGGAGCAGCCCGAGAATCGCCGCGCTGGCGGCGAAGGTCGCCGCGTCGATCGCGAAGACCCAGCCCGCGCCGACCGCGGCGACGATCAGCCCGGACAGCGCCGGCCCCACGATCCAGCTCGCGCTGCGGTTGAGCGCCAGCAACGCGTTCGCGTTCTGGAGCCGCCCACGGCTGACCGTCTGCGGCACGAGGCCGGTGGACGCCGGGCCGAAGAACGACTCCGCGGCGCCGACCACGACCGCGAGGACGACGAACTCCCAGAGCGCGACGCGGTCGGAGATCACGAGCATTGCGAGGGTCAGCAACGCGACAGCGCGGATCACGTCGCACGAGAGCATCACGACGCGCCGCTCGAGCCGGTCCGCCCAGACGCCGCCGGCGAGGATGAAAACCGAGTGCGACAGCGTGAACGCCGCGAACACCGCCCCGAGCGCCGCGGCGGAGTCGGTCGCGTCGAGGACCGCGAACGTCAGCGCCACGGGCGTCATCGCGTCGCCGACCGCGCTCGTCGCGGATGCGAGCCAGAGGAGCCTGAACGGCCGCTCGCGGAGCGGCGCGAGGCTCCCGGGCCTCATTCCCCGGCGCGCGCCCGCTCGGCGCGGCCGAGCCGCGCGACGAACGGGATCGCGAGCAGAATCGGCACGCCGAGCACCGGCCACAGGGCCTGGTAGCCGTCGGTCTTCTCGAGGTGCGGCCCGAGGATGTCGATCACGGCGCCCGCCGCGAGGGGGCCGATGACCAGTCCGATGCCCTTCGTCGTCGTCGCGAGCCCGGAGACCGCGCCCCGCTCCCCGGCCGGCATCAGCTTGAAGAGGAGGCCCCACGCGAGCGTCATCACGGTGCCGCCCGCGATCGCGACGAGGAAGATCAGCCCGAGGTACCACGCGTGCCACGTCGTGCCGAGCCCGCCGGCGAGCAGCCCGACGCCGTAGACAGCAGAGGCGACCGTGATCACGCGCGCGAGCCCTACACGGTCGCCGATCCGGCCCGCGAAGAGCGCCGCGACGATGTAGCCGCCGGCGACCGCTCCGAGGATGTACGTCGAGGTGACGAGCGGCTCGTCGAGCCCGACCGTGACGTAGAGCACGACGAACGTCCGCGCACCCGCGAAGGTGCCTTCCCAGGCCGTGTTCGCGACGAGGAAGGTGGCGACCTCCCTGTTCGCGCGCAGCACGCGCCACGACTGGGCCACGTAGGTGCGCACGCCCTCGAAGACCCGGCCGTGGCCCCCGTCCTCGGTGACGAGCAGGATCGGGACCGCGCAGGCCGTCGAGACGATCCCGGCGGCGACGAGGAACGGCGCCGGGCGCCAGAGGTGGAACAGGTAGCCCCCGCCGATCAGCGCGCCGCCGATCGCGATCCCCCGGAAGACGTGCTGAACGCCCTGCGCGCGCCCGAAGACGCTGTCGGGCAGGACATCGGGGTAGAGCCCGCGATAGGGCGGCTCGTACACGTAGTACGCGAAGAAGAGCCCGAACAGCATCAGCGCCGTCGTCCAGAGATTCGGCATGAACGCGAGCAGCGCGAGCGCGAAGCCCATCGGGCCGAGCGCGGCGAGCATGAAGGGGCGCCTGCGCCCGAGCGGCGTGTGGAACGTGTCGCTCCACGGCCCGATCACGAGCGGCAGGGTCAGCGCGAAGAAGCCCTCGGCGGCGAGGACGAGTCCGACGAGGGTCGTCGACCCGGTGTACCGGCCGAGGATCGGCGGCAGGTACGCCGCGGTCGTCGTGAGCGCCCACGCCAGCCCGAGCGCGCCCGCCCCGAGGACGAGCGTGTCGCGCCGCGCCGCGTCAGGCGACGACCGGCGCCCGGGCGAGACCGCCGCAGAGGACGTCGACGATCGTGCGCTCGGCACGGGCGACCTCCTCGTCGCCGTCGGGGAGCCTGCCCATCACCCAGCCGGTGAGGATCTCGTCCAGGCCGCCGTAGACCACCCAGCTCGCGAGCCGGGCGTCGAGCTCCGGGCGGAACACCCCATCGGCCTGGCCCTGCTCGATCACGCGGCGGATCACCTCGAAGCCCCGCCCGATGTCGTCGACCTGTGCCGCGAGGTGCGGGCTCCGGCCGACCTCCCGCACCATCACGGTGACCAGATCGGGGTCGTTCTTCCAGGTCCGCAGCAGGATCTTGACGAGCCCCATGAGCTTCTCGTCGGCGGGCTCGTCGGACGACTCGACGCGCGCGAAGCGCTCGAGGAGCTCGCTCCAGTTCTCGCGGAAGACCGTCTCCAGCACCTCGTCCTTCGACGAGAAGTAGTGGTAGAGCAGGCCGTGGGCGACCCCCGCCTCCTCGGCGATGTCCCCGACCCGCGAGGTGTGGAACCCGCGCCGCGCGAACACGCGCACGGCGGCGACGAGAATCCGCCGACGCGTCTCCTCCGCCCCGCCCTGCCGGTCCCCGGGCGCGCGCTCGCGCGCGATCGAACGGTCAGTCAACGTCCGGTCAGAATAGGGGCGATGACAGACGTCGCGCAACAACCGCTCGCGGGGATGCTCGTCGTCGACCTCACGCGCTACCTGCCGGGGGCGTTCGCGAGCCGCGAGCTCCTCCGCCTCGGCGCGCGGGTCGTCCGCATCGAGGCGCCCGAGGGCGACCCGATGCGCCGGTCGGCGCCCGCCTGGGACGAAGCGCTCCGCCGCGGCAAGGAGTCCGTCGTGTGCGACCTGAAGCGCGACGCGGCGTTCGTCCGCGCGCTCTTCACCAAGGCGGACGTCGTGCTCGAGGGGTTCCGGCCCGGTGTCGCGGAGCGGCTCGGGATCGGACCGCTCGACGTCCCGGAGTCGGTCGTCTACTGCTCGATCACGGGCTTCGGGACGGAAGGTCGGCACGCAGGGCGCGTCGGCCACGACCTGAACTATCTCGGCTGGGCGGGCGTCCTCGATGACACCGCCCCGTCTCCGCCGCCCGTCCAGGCGGCCGACCTCGCCGCGGGCGCTCTCGGGGCCGTGACGCGCGTGCTCGCGGCGCTCCTCGCACGCGAGCGCACCGGCCGCGGCGCGCGGCTCGTCGTCTCGATGACGCACGATGCGCACGAGCTCGTCTCGCACCGTCTGGGCGGCGATCCGCTGCCCCGCCTCCTCACGGGCGGCCTCGCCTGCTACTCGACCTATGCGACCGCCGACGGGCGCCACCTGACGCTCGCCGCGCTCGAGCCGGTGTTCTTCGTCCGGGTCTGCGAGCTCCTCGGTGCGCCGGAGCTCGCCGCCCGCCAGTACGAGCCCGAGCAGGGGGCGCTGCGCGAGGAGCTCACGCGCCGTTTTTCCGAGCGTCCGCTCTCCGCGTGGCTCGCGCTCTTCGACCGCGACGAGGTCTGCGTCGGGCCTGTCGCGACGCGCGCCGAGGCACACGCCGATCTCGGCCCGTGGCCCGACCCGCCGCCCGACGTGCCGTTCGGCGCCCACACCGACGCCTGGCGTGCGGCGCTCGGAGCTACACGCTGAGGCCGAGGGCGGCCGGTAACGCGAGCAGCGTGTCGATGCGGTCGCGCTCGTTCTCGTGCAGTCCGTCGCGGTCGAGCAGGATCGCGCGCATCCCGAGCGCCCGCGCACCTTCGATGTCGTCCGCGTAGCTGTCGCCGACCATCGCCGCGTGCTCGGGGGTCGCGTCGAGCGCGGTGAGGGCCGCCTCGAAGATCGACCGGTGCGGCTTCACGCGCCCATGCGCCATCGAGCCGACGCAGACGTCGACGTCGAGCCCGTGGTGCCGTGCGAACCCCTCGAGGTCACGCTGGCCGTTCGAGACGAGCCCGATGCTCAGCCCACCGTGCCGCAGGGCGGCGAGCGCGGGCAACGCGTCCTCGTACAGGAAGAAGTTCTCGTGGCGCTCCCACTGGCGGACGACGTCGAGCGCGCAGGCCCGTGCGCCCGGCCCGCTGCCGCCCATGCCGGTGACGATCTCCTCCGTGAACGCCACCCACAGCTCCTCGTCGTGGACGAGGTCGGGGCTGCGCTGGAGGTTCTCGATCGCCGAGCGCCGGGCCTCGTCGTAGCGCGCCGGGTCGAGTGCCAGGTCGTGCCGCGCGCCGATCCGCCGGTAGCCCTCCGGCCCGAGCTCCGGCCCCGGACGGAACAGCGTGAAATCGACGTCGAGCAGGACTGCCTTGAGCACGGTGGCGAGGATACGTACGAAGGACGCGAGCCGTCCCACCGGTGCGCGGCGCGTTGCGGCCGGAGGCCGGCTCCGCCGGCCGGGAGCCGGGAGCCAGGAGCCGGCCCGCCCGTGCGCGCGTAGAAAGAGGAGGCTCGTGGGGGAACCATGGGTTCCCCCACGTCGCCAATCGGGGTGCCCAGATTCGAACTGGGGGCCTCTCCGACCCGAACGGAGCGCGCTACCAGGCTGCGCCACACCCCGAGGGAACGGAAGCGTACCGGTTCGCTCGCCGCATCTTCGTAGACTCGCAGGTGGTGGCTACGCGGGACGAGATCGCCGGCTACGCGAACGCGCTCCTCGAGATCGAGCGGTTCCCGGAGTTCGCGCCGCAGGGGCTCCAGGTCGTCGGCGCGCCCGACGTGACGACCGTCGCGTGCGGCGTCTCCTCGTCGCGGGAGCTCTTCGAGCGTGCGGTCGGGCTCGGAGCCGAGCTCGTCCTCGTCCACCACGGTCTCTTCTGGCGCAACGACCCGCTCGTTGTCGACGCACGGCTGCGCGGGCGGCTCGAGGCGCTCTTCGCCGGCGACGCGTCGCTCCTCGCCTACCACCTTGCGCTCGACGCCCATCCGTCGCTCGGCAACAACGCCCAGCTCGCGAGCAGGATCGGAGCGACGCCCGCGGGCCCGTTCGGCTCGGTCGGCCTCGGCTGCGCGCTCGACGGAGTCGACCTCGACGTGATCGTCGCGCGCGTCGGAGAGGCCGTCGGGCGTGTGCCGCTCGTCCTCCGCGGCGGTCCCGACCACCTCGAGCGCATCGCGATCTCGACCGGCGCGGCGGGCTACGAGCTCGCCCGCGCCGCGCACGAGGGCTACGACGCTCTGGTCACGGGAGAGGCGGAGGAGCCGAGCGCCGCGACCGCACGCGAGCTCGGGATCACGCTGGTCGCCGCCGGCCACCACGCGACCGAGAGGCTCGGCGTCCAGGCGCTCGCGGCGCACCTCGCCGACCGCTTCGCGCTGGCGTGGCACTACGTCGAGGTCGAGAATCCCGTCTAGGAGCCGATGGTCGCCGGGTGATTGCGGACTGCCCGGGGGGCGGAGTATCCTCAGAGCACATGGACGTTTTCGGGAGGCGGGCCCGTTGACCCCCGCCACCATCGTACGAGCGCCGATCGAGCCCGTTCGAACGCGAGAGCGTCGACGGGCTTTTTTCGTCGCCGAGAGAGGACACGGCCGATGGCGAATCACCTGACGCCCGACGAGCTCGCGAAGGAGCTCAACATGGACCGCGAGTCGGTCATCCGCATCTGCGTCGCGGAAGGCGTCCCGATCTACCAGGGCAAGATCGACAAGTACCTCTTCCAAGCACAGCTCCAGGCGGCCGCGGCGACGCAGCCGGCGGCCACGGCCTAGAGAGCCCTCTCTCTCGAGTCTCGGGGGCCCGGCCACCCGGCCGGGCCTCCGTTCAGCGCCGCGCCGTGCGGGCGCGCGCGGGCTTCTTCTCCGGCCGCGCCGCCTTCGACTTCCCCTCGGCGCGCGGGGCGCGGCCGGCGCCCTTCGCGGCCTCGACGCTCGCCTTGAGCGCCTCGATCAAGTCGACCGCAGGGGCCGGCTCCGGCGTGGGCTCGGGCTCCGCGATCTCCTCGCCGCGCAGCTTCGCCTCGAGCAGCGCCCGGAGGTCGCTGCGATACGTGCTCGCCAGGTCGTCCGGATCGAACTGCGCCGAGAGGCCCTCCACGATCTGGCGCGCGAGGTCGAGCTCGGGCTTCTTGACGTCGGTCTCGTCCATCGCCTCGTCGATCTCGGCCTGCGAGTAGACGTCCTCGGCGAGGTACAGGGTCTCGAGGACGAGGCCCTGCCCGCGCGGGCGCACGAGGCAAATCGATTCGCGCCCGGAGCGCACGAACCGCCCGATCGCGCCGACCCCCGCCTCCTCCATCACCTCGAGGAGCAGCTTGTACGGCCGCCGCTGAGCTGCCGCAGGGCCCGGCACGAGGAAGTACGTCCGATCCATCCACACGGGGTCGACCGCGCTGAGCGGGACGAAGCGCTCGATGTCGATCGTGCGCGAGTCGTCGCGGCGCTCGAGCGCCTCGAGCTCTGCGTCCTCGACGACGACGAACTGCCCCTTTGCGAACTCCCAACCCTTGACGAGCTCGTCTGCAGGGACCTCCTGGTCGTGCGCCGGGCACCAGCGCTTCTGCTTGATCGGCGTGAGATCCTCGCGGTGCAGCAGGCGGAACGAGACGTCCGACTGGCGGGCGGCGGGCTTCGTCGCAGGCGCGAGCCCGACGGGGATGCTCACGAGGCCGAAGCTCAGCGATCCGTTCCAGGTGACGCGCATGACCCTCCAGTCTACGGGTGGAAGTCGGGATTTCGCGGCGACGGGGCCAATCCCTCCGACCATCTAGAGTCTGGCCGAGATGAGCCGAAAGCGCACGATCCCGCGCCTCTGGCGCGACGCGGTCGAGAAGAACACGGGCGTCGCGTACCTCGTCGAGGGGCCGGGAGGCTGGCGCGAGGTCTCGTGGGAGGAGGCCGCGGAGCGGGTCGAGCTGCTGGCGAACGGCCTGCTCGCGCGCGGCGTGCGCAAGGGAGACGCGTTCGGGATCCTGGCGCGCAACACGCTCGAGTGGTCGCTGTTCGACTTCGCGCTCGCGCACGTCGGGGCCGTCGGCGCGGCGATCTACGCCAACTCGTCGCCGCGGGACGCGCGGTACGTGCTCGAGCACTCCGAGGCGGTCGGCGTCCTCTGCGAGGACGCGGCGCAGCGCGAGAAGGTGGAGAGCGGCGGCGCGTCGCCGGCCACGGTCCGGCACGTGCTCACGTTCGCCGACCTCCCCGCGCTCGAGGAGGAGGGGCGCGCGTACCGGGAGGCGCACCCGGACGCGCTCGAGCAGGCGGTCGCCGCGATCGACGAGGAGGACCTGTTCACCTTCATCTACACGTCCGGCACGACCGGCCCGCCGAAGGGCTGCATGATCCGCCACCGCAACTACTACGCGATGGTCTCCGTGGTCGACGAGCTGCCCGACCGCGGCCGGCCGAGCGACGTGATGCTCCTCTACCTCCCGCTCGCGCACAACTTCGGGCGGCTCATGCACCTCTCGGGCCCATACGTCGGCTACACGATCGCGTTCGTCTCCGACCCGCTCGACGTCGCCCGCGCGATCCCCGAGGTGCGCCCGACGATCCTGCCGAGCGTGCCGCGCGTCTACGAGAAGGTCCATACCGCGATCACCGCGAGCTTCGCCGAAGCGACGGGCGCGAAGCGGCGCCTGATCGACTGGGCGCTCGACGTCGGGCGCCGCGAGAGCGCGCTCCGGCGCGAGGGGCGGCCGCTGCCGTTCGGGCTGTCCGTCCAGCACCGGCTCGCCGACCGCCTCGTCTTCTCGAAGGTGAAGGAGCGCCTCGGTGGGCGCCTGCGCCTGCCGATCTCGGGCGGCGCGCCGCTCGCGCCGGAGATCGCGGAGCTCTTCGATGCGCTGGGCATCTGCATCATGGAGGGCTACGGCCTGACCGAGTGCACCACCGCCGCGACGACCAACCGCTGGGACGCCTACCGGTTCGGGACGGTCGGGCAGGCCTTGCCCGGATTCGAGCTCCGGCTTGCCGACGACGGGGAGCTCCTGATCAGGAGCGAGACAATCTTCGCGGGCTACTTCAAGGAGCCCGAGGCGACGGCCGAGGTGCTCGGCGAGGACGGCTGGCTCCGAAGCGGCGACATCGCGACGATCGACGAGGACGGCTTCGTCACGATCACCGACCGGAAGAAGGACATCATCGTCACCGCCGGGGGCAAGAACATCGCCCCACAGAACCTCGAGAACGACCTGAAGACGTCACGCTTCGTCTCGCAGGCGCTCGTGATCGGCGACAAGCGCCCGTATCCCGCGGCGCTGATCACGCTCGACCCCGTCGAGCTCGGCAAGTGGGCCGAGGCGCGGGGCCTCGACGGCGACCTGCCGTCGCTCACCCGCGACCCTCGCGTGGTGGAGCTCGTCGCGTCGATCGTCGACGACGTGAACCGCGACCGCTCGCGCTACGAGCAGCTCAAGCGCTTCGCGATCCTCGACCGCGACTTCGAGATGGACCGCGGAGAGGTGACCCCCACGCTGAAGCTGCGCCGCCGCGCCGTGCTCGACAACTTCGCCGCGGAGGTCGAGAGCCTCTACGACGGCAGCGGGCCTGCGGACGGATAGAGGTTCTAGACCCTTTTCGCGCCGACGTACGTGGACGCGTACCAGGAGTCGGACAGGCTCGAGATCTTCACGACGTCGCCGGTGTGGGGCGCGTGGATGAACTGGCCGCCGCCGATGTAGATGCCCATGTGGCCGAGCCCGTCGAAGAAGACCAGGTCGCCGGCCTCGAGCTGGTCGCGGGGGACGTACGTGCCAACGGTGTTGTACTGCATTGCCGCGTTGTGGGGCAGCGACACGCCCACCTGGCCGTAGACGTACATCGCGAAGCCCGAGCAGTCGAAGCCCGACGGGCTCGCCCCGCCCCAGACGTACGGCGTGCCGAGGTACTGCATCGCGATCCCGACGACACCGCCGTACTGCGACGGCGCCACCGGCGCGGAGTACACGGAGGACGAGTCCGACGGACTCGAGTACTGGAGCGCCTGCGGTTGAGACGCCTCCGCGCGCGTCGCGGCGAGCCGCGCGCGCGCCTGTGCTTCGAGCGCCGCCTGCCGGCGCGCCTCGGCAGCCTCCATCTGCTTGATCTCGTCCTGGATCGACGAGAGGAGCTGGCGCCGCTCGGACAGCTTGCCCTCGATCCACTGCTTCTGCGACGCGCGGTCCGCGACGACCTGCGCCTGACGCGCCCGGTCGCTGCGGAGCTTCGCGCCCCGGGTCTGGACCTCGCCGCGGAACCGGCGCACCTCGGCGAGCACGCGCGAGTCCTGACCGCCCACCCGCTGCGCCATGTCCAGGCGATCGAGCAGGTCGTCGAGGCTCTTCGCGCCGAGGATCACCTCGACCGCGCCGCCCGAGTCGCCGTTGATGTACAGCGCGCGGAGGCGCTTCGCGATGTGGATCTGCGCGACCCCGAGGCTCTGCTTCGCGATCACCAGATGCCGCCCGTTCGTCTTCAGGTCGGCGTCGATCTGGGAGAGCTGGATGTTCGCGAGGTTGTACGACTCGATCGCATGCGAGAGCTGCGAGTCGAGGTCCTGGACCTGGGCGAGCACCGCCTGCGCCTGCTGGCGCTTCGAGCCGATCGACGGGTCGGCGGTCGCCGATCCGCTCGTGAACACGAGCATCGCAACGGCCGTCGTCGCGAGTACGAGAGCGACGGCCTGCCGCATACCCGGACGCTTCACGCCGCTCCCTCTTGGCCTGCCGAACGGCGCGCCGATGGTGGGGTCACCGGCCACAAGTGCGGGAGCCTAGCAGCGACTGCTGACGATTGCACGGGGAGCCGCCGGGAAAACCTCTGCAAACACGGCGATTCGCCTTCTGTGGTACGGTCCCCGCCCCTATGCACGGGCCCGCGAGATACCTCGCGCCGTGCGTCGCGGCCCTCCTCCTCGGCTCGACGACCGGCCTCGCCGACGGCGCGCGTGCCCCGGAGGCACGGCTCGCAGGGCTGCAGAGCGCGAAGCGCTCGGCGGTGCTCGAGCTCTATGCGCTCGAGTCGTCGCTCGTGCGCGCCCGCGCGACCGTGGCCGCGACCGACCGCCGCCAACGCACGCTCGAGGACGCGCACGCACGTGCGCGCCAGCGCGCGTCCGTGATCCGGGGCTCGCTCGCGGCGACGCAACGGCGGATCGCGACGCTGCTGCGACGGCTCTACGTCGAGGGCTCGCCCGAGCCGGTCGCGGTGCTCTTCGGCGCGCGCTCGCTGCCCGCCGTGCTCGAGGGGATCGACGGCCTCGAGCGCGCGACACAGCTCAACCGCCGCCTCGCCGACGAGGCGCGGCGACGGGGCGCGGCGCTTCGCGTCGAGCTGCGCAGGCTCTCGCGCGCCCGCGCGGCGCTCGCCGAGTCGCGTCGCCGGGGGGACGCCGCGGTCGCCGGCCTCGAGGACGCGGCCGCGGCGAAGCGCACCACGATCGCCTCGCTCGGCCGGCGCGAGCACCTCACGCAGACCCGGATCGTCGCGCTCCAGGCGCAGGCGAGCGCCGCGCAACGCAGGTCGAAGCGCCTCGCGGCCCCCACACCGCGCACCACGCCGGCGTCGCTGTCGGCGCCGGTCGTGCACAGCGACGCAGCGCGACAGGCG
>DASSJV010000147.1:0-27605 GCA_035691005.1 Gaiella sp.
AGCCGTCGCGCGACGCCGCGGAAGCTGTCGACGACGTCGGCGATCGCCTCCGGGGTCGTCCCCTCGAGCGCGAGGATCTCGATCGCGTCCTTCGGCCCCGGGCCGTCGAGCGGGACGTCGTTCAGGCGCCCGCCGCCTCCCCTCTCGGCCACCCACTCCTCGCCGGCGCCGAAGTCGTGCACGAACCCGAACGCCACGTCGTCCATCGTCGGCCCGTCGGCGACCGCGAGGGAGAGCGAGAAGTACGGGATCCCGCGCTTCGCGTTCACCGAGCCGTCGATCGGGTCGACGACCACACGAACGCGACCGCCCGCCCCGAACGTGCGCACGCCGAGCTCCTCGGAGACGAGCGTGAGGTCCGCACCGAGCGACTCGAGCCGCCGGACGACGACGTCCTCTGCGGCCGCGTCGATCGCGGTCGTATCGTCCCCTCCCTCCCCGGCGCGCAGCACCGGCTCACGCTCGGTCCGCGTGGGCAGCTCGGCGAGGACGCGCTCGAGCTCCCCGACACACGCGCGAGAGAACGCGAGCCAGTCGGTCACGGCTCGAGCGGGTGGAACAGGAGGCCCGAGAGCAGCTTGGGGAAGAAGTACGTGCTCTTCGGCGGCATCGTGAGGCCGCGGCGCGCATGGTCGAAGACGTCCTCGATCCGCGTCGCGCGAAGGAGAAAGGCGCAGTCCGCCCCGCCGCTGCGGACGCGCTCGACGGCATCCGCCGCGTCCGGTGTGTAGCCGATGCCCTCGCGGCCGAAGCGCTCGACGAGCTCGGGGTCGAGCTCGCCCGGCCCGCCGCGGACGAGGTGCGTCGCGTCGCGACGCACGAGCACGGCGGCGGAATGGTCGAAGGGCTCGGCGGCGAGCGCCGCGAGAGCCTCGTCCGGGGTGGCGAACGGCTCGCCGTCGAGCCGGATGTCCGGCCTGCCCTCGAACACGCGGTGTGTCGGCAGGATCGCGAGCCCCGGATCCTCCGTCGAGACGAGCACCGCGAGCAGCCGAGCGTCGCCACCCTCCTCCCCGAACCGGACGGTCGTCTCGTACCGGTGATGGCCGTCGGCGATCAGCAGCTGGGTGCGCGCGAACGCCTCCGTCACGCCCTGCTCCCCGTCGAGCCGCCACAGGCGAGTCCCGCCGGCCTCGAGGTCGGGCGCGCGGTCGGGAACGGCGAGCGGCGGCGCGCCGTCGTAGAGGAAGAAGAGCGGCTCGAGCTGGGCCTGTGCGGCGCGCAGGAGACGCAGGCGCCGGCGCCGTGTGCCCGCGTGCGTCTGCTCGTGTGGCAGGACGACGCCCGTGGAGTACGGCTCCGCACGGAGCGACGCCGCGATGCCCATGCGCGTCCGCCCCGCGCGGTCGGGGACGTCCTGCTCGAGTACCCAGACCGCGGGCGTCTCGTCGCGCACGAGGACGCCTTCGGCGAGCCATTCGCCGAAGCGCCGGCCCGCCTTCGCCTCGTCGGGGTCGGCCGTGAGCCACACGACGTTGTGCGGGTCGCGCGCGCGCAGCTCGGCCCGCTGGGGCTCGTCGAGCACGTCGTACGGAGGGGCGGTCACCGCGGAGCTCGGGTCGGCGTACCTGACCGCACGGAACGGACGGACGTCGGCCACCCGCCGAGCCTACACTCAGCCAGATGGCCGACCGGCGAATTGCGCGAACCGGATGCCGCCCCGGACACGGCGCCGGATCGCCCGGCCTGGGCACGGCCCGTGGGGTCCTTTGATGGCGACCATCGCCGAGCTCTCGGAGGACCGCACGGTCGACGGGGTGTTCGCCGTCGCGCGGAAGCGCCGGCTCACGACGCGCAAGGGAAAGCCGTACCTCGCCCTCGAGCTCGTCGACCCGAGCGGGCGGATCGAGGGCCGCGTGTGGGAGGACGTCGAGCTACTCGACCGCCGCTTCGCGGAGGGCGACGCGGTCCGCGTGCTCGGCCGGGTCGAGCGCTTCGACGGACGGCTCCAGGTGCAGGTGCGCGCGCTCGAGGCGACCGAGGACGACCCCGCCGCGCTCGCGCCGCGCCTGCGTCGCGACGCCGACGAGCTGGAGGGCTTCCTCGAGTTCCTCGCCGCCGAGGTCGCCCACGCCGGGCTCTCCGCAACGGTCGTCGAGACGCTCTCGAGCCCCGAGGTGCGGGACGGCCTCCGCGCGCTGCCCGCGGCCGGTGCAGATGGACACCACGGCTACGCGGGGGGGCTGCTCGAGCACACGGTCGGGGTCGCGACGCTCTGCCGGGAGACCGCGCAGCTCCATCCGCGGCTTCGCGCCGACCTGCTCGTCTCGGCGGCGCTGCTCCACGATGTGGGTCGCGTGCGGGAGCTCGAGCGCGGTCCGTCGTTCCGCCCGACGAGGGAGGGCGCCCTGCTGGGCCACGTCCACCTCGGCGTTCGGCTCGTCGGCGAGCACGCGGACGCGCTCGAGCACGAGGTTCGCGCAGAGCTGCTGCACGCGATCGCGGCCCACCACGACCGCAGCGCCGCCCGGACGGCGGAGGCGGCGGTGCTCTACCACGCGAACCAGCTCGACGCCCAGGCCGCGACGCGCCCCGTCGGCGCGGACTGACCCCGCGTGGAAGCGGCCGGCCTCGCGCTCCTCGGGGCGATGTCCTGGGGCACGGGCGACTTCTTCGGCGGGCTCGCGTCGCGACGCGCGCACGTCCTCACCGTGCTGGTCGTCTCGCAGGCCATCGGGCTCGTCGGCGTCGCCGCGTGGGCGCTCGCGAGCGGGGACGGCCCGCCGGGCATCGGGGACGTGCTGCCGGCGGTGGGCGCCGGGGCGGCGGGCGCCGCGGGACTCGCGGCGCTCTACCGCGGGATGGCGATCGGCGCGATGGGGATCGTCGCGCCGATCTCGGCCGTGAGCCCCGCCGTGCCGCTCGCCGTCGACCTCCTTCGCGGCGACGCTCCCGGGGGGATCCAGTGGGCCGGCATCGCGACCGCCCTCACCGGAATCGTGCTCCTCGCGCGCGAGCCCGGAGACGGTGCGCGAGGGGCCGGGCTCGCCGCGGGCGTGACGCTAGCGCTCGTCGCCGCGCTCGGGTTCGGCCTGTTCGTCGTCGGGCTCGACGCTGCCTCGGACGGCGGCGCGACCTGGGCGGTCGTCGTCGCGCGCGCCTCGTCGACATCGCTTGCGCTGTGCGCCGTGCTCGTCGTCTCAGCGCCGTTACGGCCCCCGACCAGCCTGCTTCCCGCGATCGCGGCGGTCGGCCTCTTCGACACGACCGCGAACGTCCTCGTGGCGTTCGCGACGACCTACGGGTCGGCGGGGATCGTCGCCGTGCTGAGCGCGCTCTACCCGCTGACGACGATCGTGCTCGCCCGCATCGTCCTCGGCGAGCGGCTCGACCGTCACCGCCGCGTCGGCGGCGTGCTCGCGCTCGCCGGCGCCGCGCTCGTCGCCGTCGGATAGCCCGTCTAGACGTTGAAGCGGATGTTGAGCACGTCGCCGTCCTGCACGACGTAGGTCTTGCCCTCGAGCCGCTGGGTGCCGCGCCGCGCCGCCTCCGCGTGCGATCCGGCGTCGAGCAGGTCCTGGGTCGAGATCACCTCGCAGCGGATGAAGCCGCGCGCGATGTCCGTGTGGATCGTCCCGGCCGCTTCCAGCGCGGTCTGGCCGCGGCGGAGCGTCCATGCGCGGGTCTCCTTCTCGCCGGCCGTGAAGAACGTGATCAGCCCGAGCGCGTCCTGCAGGCGGCGGACGACCTCGTCCAGCGCCGACGGGCCGTCGCGGAACTCCGCCGCCTCCTCGTCGGACAGCTCGGCGAGCTCGGCCTCGAGCTTCCCGTCGATCCCCCGCGGCCCGTTCTCGAGCGCGAGGAGCGGCTTCGTCGTGAGCGGGTCGAGGGCGTCCGGGAGCTCGCCCTCCCACCCCGCGAGGGTGTGGCCGGCGTCGAGGTGGTCGAGCAGCCGCTCGAGCGTCTCGAGCTCCGCCCGAACGGCGAGGTCGCCCGACTTCGCCTCCTTCGCGACGCGCTCGTGGCGCCGCTCGACGTGGTCGCGGTCGGCCACGAGCAGCTCGAGCTTGAGCGACTCGAGGTCGTCGTCCGGAGCCGCCTCAGCCGAGAACCCGTCGAGGACCGCGAGGATCGCGTCGACCTGGCGGAGGTTGCCGAGGAGCTGCGGGCCGGTCCCGGGCACGTCGACCACGCGGATCGCGGCGGGCGTCACCTTGCGCGCCTCGACGAGCGCCGCGAGGCGGTCGAGCCGGTCGTCGGCGATCGTCGCCATCCCGACGTTCGGCTTGTCGCTCACCGACGCGTAGGCCGTGATCTCGGCGCCCGCGCGGGTCAGCGCGTTGAACAGCGTCGTCTTGCCGCTGTTCGGAAGCCCGACGATCCCGACCTCGAGCGCCATCGGGCGCTCAGGCTATCGGCGGCCGACCCGAGGCTATGCGCCGAAGCCGACCTGCGAGCCGGGCGGATACCGCTTCAGGTACACGACGCGCGGGACGACGACGCTGAGGCGGCCGTCCTGGGTGTCGAGCTGAACGGTTCCCCCGGCGCCGGCCGCCACGGCCCGCTCGACCGCGTCGGCCGTTTCGGGCTGGACGATCGCGGCGACGATCTGCCCGCCGTCGAAGGCGAGCTCGATGCGGATCGAATCGTCAGGCAGGGCACACCACCTCCGTGAGGACGCCGTGGACGGCGTCGGGATGGACGAACGCGACCTCGAGCCCGAACAGCCCGGTCCGGGGCGCCTGGTCGATCAGCTCCACGCCTTCCTCGGCGAGCGCCGCGAGGGCTGCCCCGACGTCGTCGACGGCGTACGCGACGTGGTGCATCCCGGGGCCGCGGCTCGCGAGGAAGCGGGCGACCGGGCTGACGTCGTCCGTCGGCGCGACGAGCTCGATACGACTGCCGCCGACGAGCAGGGACATCGCGTCGACGCCCTGGTCGGTGACGGTCGAGCGGTGCTCCAGCGTCGCGTCGAACAGGCGCCGGTACGTCTCGAGCGCCTCGTCGAGGTCGGCCACCGCGACGCCGAGATGGTGGATGCCGCGGACGGTCACGCGGCCGATGCTACTTCGGGGGAGAGGGGTGCGCGCGGCTCGAGGATGCGGTCGACGAGGCCGTACTCGACGGCCTCGGGGGGCGTCATGAAGCGGTCGCGGTCGATGTCCTCCATCACCTGCTCGAACGAGCGGCCGGTGTGGTGCGCGAGCACCTCGGCCATCTGACGCGTCGACGCCTCGATCTCCCGCGCGGCGATCACGACGTCGGACGGCGCCCCGCGCGCGCCTGCGGAGCCCTGGTGGATCATCAGCTTCGCGTGCGGCAGCGCGAGCCGCTTCCCGGGCGCGCCGCCCGCGACGATCACCGCGGCGGCCGACATGCCGATGCCGAAGCAGATCGTGCGCACGTCGCACTTCACGTGCTGCATGGCGTCGTAGATCGCCATGCCCGCATAGGCGTCCCCGCCGGGGGAGTTGACGTAGAGGTCGATGTCCTTGTCGGGGCCCTCGGCCTCGAGGAACAGCAGCTGCGCGACGACGATGTTCGCGAGCTCCTCGTCGACCGGACGGCCGAGGAAGACGATGCGCTCGCGGAGGAGGCGCGAGTAGATGTCGAATGCGCGCTCGGCGCGGCCGTCCGCCTCGACGACGGTGGGGATCACCACGACGCCCTCCTTCGCTAATCTGCAACCAGGCGGTTGCACTATACATGCAACTCGGAGGTTGCGGATGGAGGTTCGCACGGAGATCGTGCTGCCGACGACGCGCGAGGACGCGTGGGAGGCGCTGACGGAGCCGAGCAGGCTCGAGCAGTGGTTCGCGACCGAGGTCGAGCTCGACCTCCGCGAGGGCGGCGCGGCCGTCTTCCGGTGGGGCGACGGGGACGCACGGCGGGCGGAGGTCGTCACGGTCGAGGACGAGGAGCGGCTCGTCCTGCGCTTCGACGACGAGGGCGTCGTCGACCTACGGCTCGCAGACGACGCGGACGGCACGCGTGTGCTCGTGCGCGAGACCTCACCCGACTGGAGCACCGCGCTGGAGCTGAGCGCGCTCGCGTCGTGGGCGGCGGCGTAGACCGGGTCTTCGACGCCCTCGCAGATCCGACCCGACGCTTCGTGCTCGAGGTGCTGGCCGGCCGCGAGAGCGCGAGCCAGTCGGAGCTCGCCGCGCAAGTGCCGGTCACGCGCCAGGCGGTGGCCAAGCACCTCTCGACGCTCGCCGCCGCCGGCCTGGTGCGGAGCGAGCGACGCGGTCGCGAGACGCGCTACGTGCTCGAGGCCACCCCGCTCGACGAGGCCGCTGCCTGGCTCGAGCGGGTCGGGACGGAATGGGACGGGCGGCTCGAGGCGCTTGCCCGGCACGTCGAGGAACGCGCGGTGACGGAGACCTAGCCCGCCACCTCGGTGCTCGACGTGAACCGGACGCCACCCGCCCGCCACCGGTCGAGCGCCGCGGCGACGCGTTCCTCCGACAGGCCGCGCGACGCGTCCTCGACGAACGCGACCTTCCGCCCGCGAGCGAGCAGCCCCATGATCGCCGCGTGGTTGCAGACGTCCGTGGCGACACCGAAGACGAGCACCTCGTCCGGGTCGAGGGCCTCGAGCAGCGGCTCGAGGTTCGGGTTCGAGAACGCGCTGTAGGTCTTCTTCAGGACGAGCAGCTCGCGCCTGTCCCGGACGAGCGCGGGGACGAGCCCCGGCGGATACGGCGTCAGCGACAGCGGGAGCGGGTCCCGCTGCGCGGTCTCGGGGAGCTTCGCGACACCCGGCGTCCCGCGCAGGCAGTGCGGCGGGAACGTCGTCTCGTAGTCCGGCTCGTCGGAGATCTCGGGGTCGGTGAGCTCGTGGTCGTCCGCCGTCGCGAGGTGCGTCACGCCGGTCTCCGTCGCCCAGCGGACGAGGCGCTCCATCGCGGGCACCGCCGTCTCGGCGTCGGGCACGGGCAGCTTCCCGTTCGCCCGGACGAAGTCGACCTGCGTGTCGACGTCCCAGAGCAGCACGCCGCTCATGCGTCGGGCCCGGCGTGGTCGCGGCCCAGCGGCGCCCCGAGGGCGGCACTCGGCCGGCACCCCGGACCGTCCGCCCACCTGCCCCCAGGGGCACCCCAGGTGCCCTGAAGACACGGTATCGGCGAACGGCTCGCCCGTCTGTGCCGACTCTGTGCCGACTCCGTGACGGCCGCAGCGGGGTGGCCGGGCGCCGCCCGCACGCTCATGCGACGAGCTCGAGCCGCTCGTTCGGCCGGAAGCGCCGGCCGACCTTGCCCGTCGGCCGGCCGTCGGTCATCACGATGTCCGCCGTGAAGTCGTTCTCGCCGCGAATCAGCGACGAGCCGACGCCGTACGCGTCGACCGGCACACCGCGGCGCTCGAACTCCTCGATCTTCGCCACCGTGAAACCGCCGGAGGCGACGATGCGGATGCGCTCGAAGCCGTCCTCGTCGAGCGCCGCGCGCACCTTCCGGACGAGCCGCTCGTTCACGCCGCGCGGGTCGAAGTCCCCGAGCTCGTCCCAGAGGGAGCGGTCGACCAGCTGGCTGGACGTGTCCAGCCGGACGCCCCACAGCCGCGGCCCGAGCGCGCGCGCCACCTCGAGCGCGGTGCGCACGGAGTCGTTTTCGAAGTCGACGAGCACCGTGATGCGGAAGTCCTCGGGCGCCCACTCGGCGAACTTCGTCGCGGCGAGCACCGTGTTCCCGCCGTAGGCCGCGATCAGGGAATGCGGCACGGTGCCGACTCCGCGGCCGCCCCACCACGACGCCTGCGCGTCCGAGGTGACGCCGATCTCGGCGCCGAGCACCGCCCCCGCGACGTACGCGGCGTAGCCGTCTCCCGTCTGAACGCGGTGGTGGTCGTGTCTCGCGGGCATGAAGATGATCGACTTGCCGTTCGCCGCCTCGAGCACGCGGGCGGTGTTCGTCGCGATCAGGGTGCGCCGGGCGAGCGTCCCGAGCACGACCGTCTCGAGGTGCCCGAACGCCGTGTAGTCGCCCTCGATCGTCATCACGGTCTCCCACGGCTCGACGCGGTCACCGTCCCGGAGCGCGTGGACGGTCAGGCCGGGCCAGTCGTGCGCGCACAGCTCGAGGATCGCGATCGACTCGTCCATCCCGCCGAGCATCGCGTGATGGCGCTGGAAGAGCTGCATCAGCACCCGGGGACGGCGGCCGTCGTGGAGGAGGGCGGCGCGCGTGTGGTTGAAGTACGCGTCGCTGTAGTAGCCGTCGCGCATCTTGTCGACCGGAAGGTCGAAGATCTCCGGGTCGAGGCGCTCGCGCCGCGGACGGGCGGGCGCCACCGTCATCGTGCGAACGCCTCCTCGGCGCCGAGGCACGCCTGGATCGCCGCCTCCGCGACCTCGAGCTGCGCGGGCGTCGGCTCGCGCGTCGAGATGCGGCGCTGGAGCTCGGAGCCCGGCCGCGCGAGCGCGCGCGACACGCGGCTGTCGGGATGCCGGCCCATCCACCCGAACACCTCCACCGCTGCGCCCATCGCTCCGAGCGCGCCCACGATCCGCGCCTTGTTGCGGTGCCGCGCCGGGGCGAGCTCGGCGGCCGCGCCGGCGAGCGCCGTGGCCACCGTGAGGGGGCCGACGAGATGCGAGCCGCAGCGCTCGTGCTCCTTCGCGGCCGGCTCTCCGGTCTCGTACGTGCCGATCGAGATGTGCTCCGCCCCGTGGTAGCGCGTCAGCTCCTCGCCGCGCAGCGCGACGAGCGCGGGGACGAGCGAGGCCATTACGACCGCCGCCTCCCGCGGCACGACCGGCAGCGATGAGCGCCGGACGAGGCTCGCCCCCGTCGACGCAGCGACGAGCGCGAAGGCGACGGCCGGGCGCTCGAAGGGCAGCCTGGCCTCGGGCAGGCCGCGCTTGACGGCCGGGATCACGGCGAACGCCTCGGCGAGGCGAAGCGGCCCCCGCACGAAGGGCAGGGTCACGCCCGCGGCGAGCGTCGGCTTTCGGCCGGAGGCGGTCTTCACCGTGCCGTCGTCGAGCCGCACCGCAGCGCCCCATACGTGCGGACCGTGCACGAGCACGCCGTTCTGGAGCGCCATGCCGCCCAGGCGGAGCTTCTCCATGCCGAGAGGGTAGCCGCCGGCATGCGGCTCAGGCACCGGCGGCGGGGTCCGTCGCGAGCCGCCGGAGGGCCGCCTGGAGGACATCCGCCGCGCGTCCTCTCGGCACGACCTCGCCGTCCAGCGCGACCACGGGCATGACCTCGCGCACGCTCGACGAGGTGAAGATCTCGTCCGCAGCGCGGAGACGTGCGACCGGGTACTCGCCGGTCTCGACGGCGTACCCGCAGGACGGCGCCAGCTCCAGGAGGGCGCCGCGTGTCTCGCCGGCGAGGACTCCGAGCTCGACGGACGGCGTCACGAGCCTCGACCCCTCGCGCCACCAGATGTTCGTGACGGTCCCCTCGAGCACGATTCCGTCGCGATCGACGAGGACTGCGTCGTCGGCGCCGCGGCGCCGCGCCTCCGCCTCGGCCGCGACGTGCGTCGCGTAGCTGACCGACTTCGTCCCGGGCAGCAGCCACGGAGCATCCGCCGACCGGCGCGGGAACGAGAGCGAGACGAGCCGCTGGCCCCGGGCCCGGGCGTCCTCCAGCCACTCCGGCAAGGCCGCGACGACCGCGACCGAGACGGGTGCCGCCCGGGGCGGCCCCGGCGTGTGGAACAGCCGCAGGACGGCATCGGAGAGCCCGGCCGCGCCGAGAGCCAGCTCGACGAGGCTCCGCAGCTCGCCGCGGCCCGGCAGGGCGAACTCGAGCCGCCCGACGGACGCCTCCAGCCGCTCCAGGTGCTCCTCGAGCCGGAACGGGCGGCCGCCGTAGACGCGCAGGGTCTCGAACGCCGCCCGGCCGCGCGAGAACCCCTCGTCGTCGACCGCCACGACGGGGGCGTCCGGCGGCACGAGCCCACGGCCGGAGACGGCGACCGCGACGGGGCGGTCGTTCACGCCTTGCGCAGCCGCCGGATCCGCTCGACGAGCGCCGCGGTCGACGCGTCGAGAGCTCGCTCGGAGACCGTGCCGCCCAGCACCGGGACGAGGGCGCCCGCGAGCTCCTTGCCGAGCTCCACGCCCCACTGGTCGAACGAGTCGATGCCCCACACCGCTCCCTCGACGAAGACCGAGTGCTCATAGAGGGCGACGAGCGAGCCGAGGGCAAACGGCGTCAGCCGCTCGAGCAGGAGGAGCGTCGAGGGCCGGTTCCCCGGCATCTCCTTGTGGGGCACGAGCGCGTCGGCGACGCCGGCCGCGCGGAGCTCGTCGGCGGTTCGCCCGAACGCGAATGCCTGCGCCTGCGCGAGCGCGTTCGCGAGGAGGAGCTCGTGGTGCGCGCCGAGCGGATTGAGCGAGGTCGCGAAGGCGATCACGTCGCACGGGACGAGCGACGTGCCCTGGTGGAGGAGCTGGTGGAAGCTGTGCTGCCCGTTCGTCCCCGGCTCGCCCCAGACGACCGGCGCCGTGTCGGAGGCAACGGGGTCGCCGTCGAGCGTCACCCGCTTCCCGTTCGACTCCATCACGAGCTGCTGGAGGTAGGCCGGAAAGCGCGAGAGGTACTGCTCGTAGGGGAGCACGGCATGGGTCTGCGCGCCGAAGAAGTCCCGGTACCAGAGACGGAAGAGGCCCATCAGGATCGGCAGGTTCCGCTCGGGCGGCGCCTCGGCGAAGTGGCGGTCGACCGCATGGAAGCCCGCCAGCAGGTCGGCGAAGCCCCCGGGGCCGATCGCGAGCATCGTCGAGAGGCCGATCGCGGAGTCCATCGAGTAGCGCCCGCCGACCCAGTCCCAGAAGCCGAAGGCGTTCGCGGGATCGATCCCGAACTCGGCGACGGCCTCGAGGTTCGTCGAGACCGCCACGACGTGCTTCGCGACCGCACGCTCGTCGCCGCCGAGCCCGTCGAGGAGCCACTGTCGCGCGCTGTGGGCGTTCGTCATCGTCTCGACGGTCGTGAAGGTCTTCGAGGAGACGATCACGAGCGTCTCCTCCGGGTCGAGGTCGCGGAGCGCCTCGACGAGATGGGTGGCGTCGACGTTCGAGACGAACCGGAACGCCATCCCGCGGTCGCTGTACGCGCGCAGCGCCTCGTAGGCCATCGCCGGCCCGAGGTCGGAGCCGCCGATGCCGATGTTCACGACCGCGCGGAGCGGGCGGCCGGTATGGCCCCGCCACGAGCCGTCCTGGACGGCGTTCGCAAACGCGCTCATCCGGTCGAGCACGTCGTGCACCTCCCGCACGACGTCCTGCCCGTCGACGACGAGCGAGGTCGAGCGGGGCATCCGCAGCGCGACGTGGAGCGCCGGCCGGTCCTCTGAGACGTTCACGTGCTCGCCGCGGAACATCGCGTCACGGCGCGCGGCAACGCCGCGCTCGTCCGCGAGCGCGAGCAGGAGCGCGACCGTCTCCTCGGTGACCCGGTGCTTCGAGAGGTCGGCGAAGATCCCGGTCGCCTCGAGCGACAGCCGCTCGACGCGGCCCGGGTCGTCGGCGAAGAGCTCGCGCAGGTGCACGTCGCGGACGGCCTCGTGGTGCCGTCGGAGCGCCTGCCAGGCGGGGCTGTCCGTGAGCGTCCCGGTCACGTTCGTGGTGCGGCGGGGCGGCCGCGCGCGTCTCGTAGACTCGGTTCCGACTCTAGACGGTCGGACCCGGGAGGAGCGATGGCCACGGAAACGCCGATGCAGCTCGGAATGGTCGGTCTCGGGCGGATGGGCGCGAATCTCGTCCGCCGCCTGATGCGCGACGGCCACCGCTGCGTCGGCACCGACGTCAGCGCCGACGCGGTCGCCGCGCTCGCCGGCGAGGGGATGACCGGCGCCGCCTCGCCCGCGGAGCTCGTGCAGGCGCTCGAGTCGCCCCGCGCGGTCTGGGTCATGGTGCCCGCAGGCGAGATCACCGAGCGCGCGGTCTCGGGGCTCGCCGACCTGCTCTCGCCCGGCGACACGGTGATCGACGGCGGGAACACCCGCTACCACGACGACATCCGCCGGGCCGGGGAGCTCGCGGAGCGCGGGATCCACTACCTCGACGTCGGCACGAGCGGAGGCGTCTTCGGCCTCGACCGCGGCTTCTGCCTGATGGTCGGTGGCGAGGAGGAGCCGGTCGCGAGGCTCGCGCCGCTCTTCACCTCGCTCGCGCCGGGCCTCGGCGCGGTGGAGCGGACGCCCGCCCGGAGCGGCGACCCCGCCCCGGAGGAGCTCGGCTGGCTCCACTGCGGCCCGCCCGGCGCGGGGCACTTCGTGAAGATGGTGCACAACGGGATCGAGTACGGGCTCATGGCCGCCTACGCCGAGGGGCTCAACATCCTCCACCACGCGAACTCGGGCTCGGTCACGCGCGAGGCGGACGCCGAGACGGCGCCGCTCGACCAGCCTGAGCTGTACCGCTACGACATCGACGTCGCGGCGGTCGCAGAGGTGTGGCGCCGCGGCAGCGTCGTCGCCTCGTGGCTGCTCGACCTGACCGCGGCCGCGCTCCACGACTCGCCGGCGCTCGACGGCTACGCGGGTCGCGTCTCCGACTCGGGGGAAGGGCGCTGGACGTCGATCGCGGCGATCGACACCGGAACGCCCGCGCCGGTGCTGACCGCGGCCCTGTTCGACCGGTTCTCCTCCCGCAGCGAGGGCGAGTTCGCCCACCGCGTCCTCTCCGCGATGCGCCACCAGTTCGGCGGGCACGTCGAGAAGCCCGCCGGCTGAGTCAGTCGGGCTCCGGCATCAGGTAGCACTGGATCCGCACCCGACGCGCCCCCTCCGGCGCATCGGTCGCCGAGCGCTCGGCGAACTGCAGGGTCAGCTCCTCGACGCGCTCGTACACGGCGCGCAACTCGTCCGCCGTGAGCCAGAGCCCGGCATTCACGAGACCGCCCGCCCGTTGCCAGTCGCGCGGCAGCCGCGGCTCCGCGTCGGCCCACCAGGTCGGGGGCAATGCCGCGGCCTCGAGGAACATCCGGGTGGCCACGAGACGCGCTGCCGCCCGGCCCTCCGGGTCGGGCGGCGCCTCGACGAGGAGCCCGCGGCCGAGCGCTTCCCATCTGGCGCGAAGGCCGTCCGGGTCGGGGACGGGTCGGACGAGCCCGTGCCCGGCCAGGGCCTGCAGGTCGTGCTCCACGTCCGGCGGCGACGCCTCGACGCGCAGTGCGAGCTGTGCGACCGTGGTCGCGCCGCGCCGCTGGAGCTCCGTCAGGATCGCGTACCGCGTCGGGTCGGCGACGAGCCGCAACACCTCGGTCTCGGCGAGCACGAGATCGCCGTGCTGGTTCGTCTGCGCCATCGTCCGGACCGTACTCGCAGCGCGCGGCGTCAGACGAGCGGGGTCGTCGCCAGCCGGCGGAAGAGGTCGACGCCGAGCTCGAGGTCGTCGATCGCGATGCGCTCGTCGGCCCCGTGCACGAGGCCGGCGACGAGCTCCGGCGCCATCGCCCGGATCGGGAAGAACCCGTAGGCCGTCGTGCCGAGCCCGCTGCGGACGTAGTGGCTGTCCGTGAACCCGCCGCAGACGATCGGGGCGAGCCGCGCGCCAGGCTCGGTCTCGTCGATCCAGCCCTCGAGCGCCCGCCAGAGCGGCGTGTCGATCGGAGAGCGCGTGCCGCCCACACACTCCTTCTCGATCCACTCGATCTCCCACTCTCCCGGCACGCCCGCCCGGAGCAGGGCCTCGACGTCCTCGCGCGACTGTCCCGGCAGGAGTCGGCAGTCGACCGTGATCGTGCACGACCCGGGGATCACGTTCCGCTTCCGCGAGGCCTCGATCATCGTCGCCGAGAGGGTCGCGGAGAGGAGCGGCGCGAGCAGCTGCGCCGCGACGGGGTCGATTGCGTGGGCCCGCGCGAGCACCTCCTCGACCGGCGGCACGTCGCCGAGCGCGATCGCGAGAAACGCCTCGACCTCGGGGATCAGCGTCGGCTCGAAGCCGAGGCGGCCGAGCGTCTCGAGGACCGGCGCGGCGCGGAGGAGTGCGTTGTCGGCCGAGTGCGGATCGGATGCGTGGCCGGCGCGGCCGTGGAGCCGGACGCGGAAGGGCGCCGTCGCCTTCTCCCCGACCGCACAGAGGTACAGCACCCGTCCGCCGACGACGTACCGCTCCCCCCCGCCCTCGTTGACGGCGAAGTCGGTGCGCACCGCGTCCGGATGCTCGACCGCGAGCCAGGAGATGCCGAAGTCGTCCTCGCCCATCTCCTCGTCGGCCGTCAGGGCGAGCACGAGGTCGCCCGGCGGCGTGACGCCCTCGCGGGCGAGCGAGGCGAAGGCGACCGTCACCGCCGCGACGTGCCCCTTCATGTCGAGCGCGCCCCGTCCCCAGACCTCGCCGCCGACGACGTCCCCCGACCACGGGTCGCGCGACCAGTCGTCGGGATCGGCGAGCACCGTGTCGGTGTGCGCGAGGAGCAGGAGGCTGGGCCCGTCGCCGCCGGAAAGCCGCGCGACGACGTTCGCGCGGTCGGGCGTGCGGGCGAGCAGCTGGCTCTCGACCCCGTTCCGGGCGAGGTAGTCGCGGAGCGCCTCGGCGGCGCGCGTCTCATTGCCCGGCGGGTTGACGGTGTCGATCCGGATGAGCTCCCTGAGGAGCTCCGTCACCTCCTCGCGGAGGGTCAAGGGTCTGTCCGGAAGGTGGTCGCGGGGGATGGCGCGCGGCACGCGGCGGGAGGCAAGGACGCAGGGAGCGCCAATATGCAGGCATATTGGCGCGACCGAGGACGCCGCATCGCGCCGCGTACCGCCTGCAAGCCGCCCCGGGCCATCTTCCGGACAGGCCCTTAGGCGGACTCGGACTCGGCCTTGGACCGCGCCGTCAGCTCGTTGCGGACCTCCCACAGCTCGGGGAAGACCACGGTCTGGACGAGGCGGCCGAGCACCTCGACGGGCGTGCCCTGTGTGCCGACGACGCTGTCGCCGATCACGCGCGCGACGACCCGGTAGTGGCGGACGCGCCATTGCTGACACCACTCGTCGAGCTCGATCAGCGACTCCGCGAGGCGGTAGAGCGCGTCGTGCTCGCGACGCTGGACGTAGACCTCCGCGATCGAGAGCGCCGCCTCGCGGCGGCGCGCGTGAAACGCCTGGCCGAGCCGCGGAAGCTGCGCGCGGAGGCCGCGCCAGCCGGGCGAGTCGAACCCGCTCCCGTGGCCGAGCACCTTGCGGATCTCCTGGTACTCCCAGGGGGAGAGCTCCTCGAGCATGTCGAGCTGGTCGGTGACGATGCGCATGCAGCGGAGCGGGCGGCGGAGAAGCCGCGCCGCCTCGGCGACGTCGCCCCCCTCGGCCATCCGCGCCGCTTCCTCGACCTCGCTCGTTGCGAGCTTCAGCCACAGCTCGGAGGACTGGTGCACGACCTGGAAGAGCAGCTCGTCGCGATGGACGCGCTCGTCCGGGGTCTTCTGGAGCTCGAGCAGCTCGACCGTGTTCAGGTAGCGCTCGTAGTCGGAGGGCGCGTCGCCCGGAAGGATGGGAGAGTCGTAGTCCTCGCTCGTCTGTGACATGACTCGGAGCATACTGCCGCTCATGGGAGACCTGTTCGGCGACGCCGCGGCCGAGCAGGCCGCGCGCACGGGCCCGCTGGCGCACCGCGTGCGGCCCCGCTCGCTCGACGAGCTCATCGGCCAGCAAGAGGTCGTCGGGCCGGGGACGGCGCTCGGGCGGGCGATCGCAGAAGGGCGTGCGCCGTCGATGATCCTCCACGGCCCGCCCGGCGTCGGCAAGACGACGATCGCGCGGATCGTCGCCGAGACGAGCTCGGCGGCGTTCGAGGAGCTCTCGGCCGTGTCCGCCCGGATCGACGACGTCCGCGCGGTGATCGCGCGCGCCCGTGACCGGCTCGGCGGCAACGGCGTGCGCACGCTGCTGTTCATCGACGAGATCCACAGGTTCGACAAGCGCCAGCAGGACTCCGTGCTCCACGCCGTCGAGGACGGCCTCGTGACGCTGATCGGCGCGACGACGGAGAACCCGTACTTCGAGGTCAACCAGGCGCTTCTCTCGCGCTGCACGGTGATCGAGCTCGAGCCGCTGTCGCTCGCCGACCTCGAGCGTGTGGTCTCGCGCGGGGCCGAGGAGCTCGGGGCGGACGTGCCGGCCGACGTCGCCGACGAGATCGCGCGCCGCTCAGGCGGCGATGCACGCACCGCGCTGCAGACGCTCGAGCTCGCGTGGGACACGGCCTCGACCGCGGGCGTCCCGCTCGCGTTGGAGCACGTCGAGGATGCGGCACGGAAGCGGCCGCTGCGCTACGACCGCGACGGCGACCGGCACTACGACCTCACGTCCGCATTCATCAAGGCGATGCGCGGGAGCGATCCCGATGCGGCCGTGTACTACCTCGCGGCGATGCTCGAGGGCGGGGAAGACCCCCGCTTCCTCGCCAGACGGATGGTGATCGCGGCGAGCGAGGACGTGGGTGACGCCGACCCCCGCGCGCTGCTCGTCGCGGTGGCGGCCGCGCATGCGCTGGAGCACGTCGGCCTCCCCGAGGCGCAGCTGAACCTCGCCCAGGCGGCGATCTACCTCGCGCGGGCGCCGAAGTCCAACGCCGTGGCGCGCGCGATCTGGCAGGCCCGCGAGGACGTGCGCAGGGAAGGGATCCAGCCGCCGCCGCCCGCGCTGCGGGACCCCCACTACCGCGGCGCCGCGGCCCGTGGGCACGGGACCGGCTACGTCTCCCCGCACGACGACCCGGCCGGCGCCGTCGAGGATCACCTCCCGGAGGGGCTGCGAGGGCGCACGTACTATCGTCCGTCGTCACCGAGCGAGGAACCGGAGGAGGCGACGCGTGACGATCGCGACGGGCGACAGGGCCCCTGAGTTCGACCTCGACGAGGCGGCCGGGCGGCCGCGCATCCGGCTCTCGGACTACCGCGGGCGCTCGAACGTGCTCCTCGTGTTCCATCCGTTCGCGTTCACGGAGGTGTGCGCGGAGGAGGCTCAGGACCTGCAGGACAACCTCGAGTCGTTCCGCAACGCGAACACGGAGATCGTCTTCGTCTCGTGCGACGCGCCCGCGGCACGTCAGGCGTGGAAGCGTGAGCTGGGCGCGGAGTACACGTTCGCCTCCGACTTCTGGGGCCACGGCATCGTGGCGAAGAGCTACGGCGTGTTCAACGAGGAGACAGGGGCGCCGGTCCGGGGCACCTTCCTCATCGACCGGGACGGGATGGTGATCTGGTCGCTCGTGAAGGATTCCGGGACCCGCCGCACCGAGATGGTGCCGGAGTCGCTCCAGACGCTCGACGAGCACGCCTAGCGGCGCCGGCGGCGGTCGTCGTGGCGACGCGAAGACGGCACGAACCGGGCACCCACCCGTCACACATCCCGGGCTACCGTGACTCCAGGGGGCCGCGCGCCCCCATGGGGGGTCGCGGACCGAGGAGGCCGCGACCCCGCGGCGGACGCGCGCGAGGCGACGCGCGGTGAGAGCGTTGTACGTCCGGCGCTTCGGGGACGAGGGCGCGCCCGCCATCGCGTGCCTGCACGGCGTCACGTCGTGGGGCGGGCACTTCGAGTCGCTCGCGGCGCGGCTCGGGCCGGCGTTCCGGGTGCTCGCTCCCGACCTCCACGGCCACGGCGACTCGGGCCGCGAGCCCCCCTGGCGGATTTCCGACCACCTCGAGCATCTCGAGGCTGCGCTCGGGGAAGGGCCGACCACCTGGCTCGGCCATTCTTTCGGCGGACGGCTGGCGTTCGAGTGGGCGGCGGCACACCGGGGTGCGGTGGAGCGGCTCGTCCTGCTCGACCCCGCGATCTTCGTGCCGCCGCACGTCGCCCTCTGGGCGGCCGAGAACGCGCGGACCGAACGCCGCTACGCGAGCTTCGAGGACGCGATCGACCGGCGCTTCGAGGAGAGCCAGCTCCACCGTGCGCCGCGAGACCTCCTCGAACGGGAGCTCCGCGGACACCTCGTCGAGGAGGAAGGCTGGTGGCGATACCGCTACTCGCAGGCGGCGGTCGTCGCCGCCCACGGCGAGATGGCCACGGCGCCGCCGCCGTTCGCCGCAGTCCGGGTGCCCACGCTGCTCGTCCTGGGGGACCGGTCGTATCTCCCGTACGACCACCTCCTCGACGCGCACCGGGCAGCGCTGGGCGACCTCCTCGAGGTCGTCGTCGTCCCGGGCGGGCACTCGGTCCTCTGGGACGCGCTCGACGAGACCGCGGCGGCGGTCGGCAAGTTCCTCGCCGCTCCGGCCTGAGCCGCGCTACCCGGTGTAGTGCTCGTCCGCGAGCGCGAGCACGTCGTCGAGGATCGCGATGCCCTCCTCCGCCTCCTCTGTCGTGATCGTCAGCGGCGGCACGATCATCACGACGTTCCAGTGCGTCATGAGGTACAGCCCACGGTCGAGCGCCGCCTTCGCCAGCCGCGCGACCGGGGCCGCCGCCTCGCCGGAGGCGTTGAACGGGACGAGCATCTCGCGCGTCTCCCGGTTCTTCACGAGCTCGAGCCCCCAGAAGCAGCCGAGCCCGCGAACGTCCCCGATCGACGGATGTCGCTCGGCGAGCGCGTGCAGCTCACGGCCGAACCAGTCGCCCATCGCGGCGGCGTTCTCGACGACGCCCTCCTCGCGGAACGCCTCGATCGAGGCGATTGCCGACGCGCAGGCGAGCGGATGCCCCGCATACGTGAGGCCACCGGGGAAGAACTGGTCGCGGATCGAATCGACGAGCTCGCCGCGCGCGACCATCGCGCCGAGCGGGACGTACCCAGAGTTGATCCCCTTCGCGACCGTCAGGATGTCGGGCACGACGTCCCAGTGGTCGCAGGCGAACCAGCGGCCGGTACGGCCGAAGCCGGCCATGACCTCGTCGAGGATCAGCAGGATCCCGTGCCGGTCGCAGACCTCGCGGATCGCACGGAGGTAGCCGTCGGGCGGCGGGATCACGCCGTTCGTGCCGGTGACCGTCTCGAGGATCACCGCCGCGACGGTGTGCGCGCCCTCGTACTGCAGGATCTCCTCGAGGTGCGGCGCACCGGTGCAGACGGGGCACGGATCGGGATGCCCGGCGGGGCAGCGGTACGTGTACGGGTCGAACATCCGCACGACCCCGGGCATCCCAGGCTCGACCGCCCAGCGGCGCGGGTCGCCGGTGAGCGTGACCGCGCCGTTCGTCGCGCCGTGGTACGAGCGGTAGCGCGCGACGATCTTGTCCCGCCCGGTCGCCAGGCGCGCGAGCTTCACAGCGTTCTCGTTCGCCTCCGCGCCGCCGTTCGTGAAGAACGACACCGAGAGATCGCCCGGCGTCACCTCGGCGAGCATCCGGCCGAGCGTCGAGCGCGACTCGCTCGCGAGCGGCGGGCCGATCGTGCACAGCTGGTCGGCCTGGTCCTTGATCGCCTGGATGATCTTCGGGTGCTGGTGCCCGATCGACACGTTGACGAGCTGCGAGGCGAAGTCCAGGTAGCGCTTACCCTCGTAGTCCCAGAAATGACGCCCCGAGGCCCCCGCAACCGGGATCGGCTCGATCTTGCTCTGCACCGACCACGAGTAGAGGACGTGCTCCTTCGCGTCCGCAACGATCTGGGCCCCGAGGTTCGGGTCGGCTTCGACGATCGCCATCTCCACGCTCCTTCGCTTCGCTCGCGCTGCGATCGTAGCGCCGCGCGGACAGGGTGCCGGCGACCAGGCGAACCGCGCCGGAGTTGGACATCTGACCACTTCCGCGAGACGATGCGGCGATGGCCATAGCCCTCGCTGCCGGCACGAGCGGGCTCCTCGAGCGCGAGGGGATTCTCGCGGAGCTCCATCGGGCCCACGACGACGCGCTTGCAGGCAACGGGCGACTCGTGCTCCTCGCGGGCGAAGCCGGTGGCGGCAAGACGGCGCTCGCGGGCCAATCCTGCGACGACCTCGCCGGGGCGCACGACGGCGCTGCGCGCCGGCTGCGATCCGCTGCTCACGCCGCGGCCGCTCGGACCCTTCCTGGACCTCGGGGAGGCGGTCTCCGGGAGGCTCGCCGACGCCGTCCGCGAGGGACTAGCGCGGCGACGTCCAGCAGCCGCCGGGCCTCGGGGCCGAGCTGCGCGACACGCGCGAGCACCGCGTCGCGCACCGTCTCCGGAAGCTCCTCCATCTCCGCCGCCAGGATCTCGGTCGCGAAGAAGGCGTTGCCGAGCGTGAGCCGGTGGATCGCGTCGCCGTCCGCGCCGGTCGGCGCGGCGAGTGCGCGCACGGCCTCGAGCGAAAGCCGGGGCACCGAGACCGCGCCACACCGGGCGCCGAGGCGAGCTCGCCGAGCACGACCCGCAGCGGATGCTCCCCGGACGCCTCGTCGTCCCGGTACGTCGCGATCGCCGCGCCCCCGACGCCTTCGATCCTGCGGCCGATCACGCGCAGCGCGTCGAGCGTCGCCTCGTCGGCCCAGTGCACGTCCTCGAGGACGATGACCGTCGAGCGGTCCAGCTCGGCGAGGACGGCCCGGGCGGCGTTGCGGGCGTCCGCTCCCGCGAGCGCGTCGGCGAGCCCGCCCCCGGCCTGGTCGGCGACGTCGACGAACGGGCCGAGTGGGCTCGGCGTGGCGAGGTTCTCGCACGCCCCTGCGAGGATCCGTGCGTCCGTGCGCGCGCGGAACGCGCGGGACGAGGCTGGTCTTGCCGACACCCGCCTCCCCGCCGACGAACACGAGGCGCCCGCCCTCGCTCCGGGCGTGTTCCAGGAGCGCGAGCAGCTCCTCCCGCTCGAGCAGCTCCGTCACGTGCGCCTCCACGGCGCCCCGACCCTAACCGAACGTGTGCGCCCGCACGACCCCGGCGAGGCGCGCGGAGCGTCTAGGCTCGCACCGTGAGGGCTGCACTGATCCGCGAGCTCGGCTCGGGCCCCGAGCTGGGCGAGGTGGACGAGCCGCAGGGCGACGGCGTCGTCGAGGTGCTCGCGGCGCCGATCAACCCCGTCGACCTCGCGGTCGCGTCCGGCTCCTATGTCGCGGGTCACCCTCCGCTCCCGTACGTCCCGGGCTGCGAGATCGTGGGCCGCACGGCGGACGGCCGAGTCGTGTGGGTTTTCGGCGGCGGTTTCGGGCTCGTGCGGAGCGGCGGGATCGCCGAGCGGGCGATGATCGGCGACGCGGTCGCGATCGAGGTGCCCGACGGGGCGGACCCCGCGCTCGCCGCCGGCCTCGGGATCGCCGGGCTCGCCGGCTGGCTGCCGTTCGCTTGGCGCGCGCCGCTCCAGGGCGGCGAGACGGTGCTCGTGCTCGGCGCGACCGGCTCGGTCGGTCTCGTCGCGGTGCAGGCGGCGAAGCTCCTCGGGGCGTCGCGCGTCGTCGCCGCGGGGCGCGACGCGAACCGGCTCGAGAAGGCCGCCTCGCTGGGCGCGGACGCGACGGTGCGGATCGGCGTCGACGACGACCTCGCTGCGGCGTTCCGCGAGGCGTCGGGGGGCGACGGCCCGACCTACGTCTTCGACGCCCTCTGGGGCGAGCCCCTCGCAGCCGCCGTGCAGGCGGCGGCACCCGGCGCAACGGTCGTCAACCTCGGCCAGTCCGCGGGCCCGACCGCGGAGCTGACCTCCGGCGCCGTCCGCGGCAAGAACCTCAACATCCACGGCCACTTCGCGTTCGGCGTCCCGCAAGAGGTCTTCGCGGAGCACTACCCTCGGCTCGTCCGCCACGCGCTCGAGGGCGAGCTCCGGCTCGACGTCGAACGCGTCCAGCTCGAGGACGCTGCGGGGGCCTGGCGCCGCCAGGCCGCAGGGGAGGCGGCGAAGCTCGTGCTCGTCCCCTGAGGCCTCACGGCGGCAGCAGCCGCCGAGAGGCTGCGTCCCATCGCCAGACCGCGTCGGCAGTGACGTGGGTGCCGCCAACCCAGCGGTCGATCCCGAGCAACTCGACGCGATCCGCGCCGCCGGCGAGGACCTGCTCGCCGAGCCTGGTCACGCGCACGGCGGCCGATGCCGAGGCCGGGAGCTCGCCTCCGTCCTCCGTCTCGACGAGGCGCCGCGGTCCCTTCCCGAGCTCGGCGAGGGACGCGAAGAACCACGTGTCTCCGAGAAACGGCGCCGGCTCGAGGTCGAGCGTCGCGGCGAACGCCGCGACAGGCGTGCGTGCGCCGTCGGCGAGGGCCCGCAACGTCCGCCGCTCCGTGCTCGAGAGGCCGTCGCCCGGGGAGGGAAGCTCCTCGAGCAGCCGCAGCAGCGCCTGACGGACGAACGGGAGCTCAGGCGCGTCTCGCTCGACGCGCCGTGAGAGGTTCTCGGGCGTCGGCCGGCGAACGTCCTCCCATATCTCCGCCGCCGCGTCGAGAGCTCCCGCCGGCACGCGCGAGCGTGCGGGCCAGAGCGACTCGAGCTCGTCCGCGGTGAGCTCACCGAGCCCGCGGAAAGCCGGGTTCCCGGGAAACGACCCGACGACCACGGCCTCCGGCGCGACGCCCGCCTCGCGCGCCAGCGTGAGCACGTCGAGCAGCTGGAGCTGGTCGTAGAGGTCGTGCTCGAACCAGAGCACGACCTGCGTGCCCCTGGCGAGCGACTCGACGAGTCGGCGGTCGCGCTGCTCGAGGGAGGAGAGGAGCTCGTCACGGCCACCCCAGCCGGAGTCGGAGAGGAACGCGGCGCGGCGGCGCAGGAGCTCCGGGCGAGGCCCCCCGGGGATCGGCCCCACATGGAGCGCGTCGCGCCACGCGAGCACCGAGCCTCCGAGCGTCGTGTGCCGCAGTGTCCCGGCAGTGCTGTCGCCGTTCGTGACGTGGAGGAGAGCGTCCACGCCCGCCTCCCGAGGTCGCCTAGGCCGGAGCGACGGCGGGGCGGAGCTCCTCGCCGAAGCGCGCCCGCGCGACGTACTCGCCGTACCCCGGCTCGATGCGGAGCTCGCCGTCGTCCACGACCACCGTCCCGCGGACGAGCACGGTCTCGACGTCTCCGGTCACCTCGGTGCCGTCGTAGAGGTTGTAGTCGGTCTTCGAATGCTGGCCGGCCGCGGTGATCGTCTTCTTCCTCGCCGGATCGAAGACCACGAGGTCGGCGTCGGAGCCCGGGGCGATCGTCCCCTTGCGCGGGTACAGGCCGAACAGCTTCGCGGGATTCGTCGAGAGGAGCTCGACCATCCGGTTCAGCGTGATCCGCCCCTCGCCCACGCCGAAATGGTGGATCATGTGCAGCCGGTTCTCGAGGCCGGGCCCGCCGTTCGGGATCTTCGAGAAGTCGTCTTTCCCGAGCGTTTTCTGGCCGTCCCAGAGGAACGAGCAGTGGTCGGTGGAGATCGCCGAGAGGATGTCGTTGCGGACGGCCCCCCAGAGGACGTCCTGGTTCTCCTTCGCGCGCGGCGGGGGCGTGTAGACGTACTTCGCGCCCTCGAAGTCGGGTCGCTCGAGGAACGTGTAGTCGACGAAGAAGTACTGCGTGCACGTCTCGCCCCAGACGTCCCAGCCCTTCTCGCGCGCGAGCGCGATCGGCTCGACGGATTCCTTGCACGAGACGTGGACGACGTAGAGCGGGCAGCCGGCGACGCGCGCGAGCTGGATCGCGCGGTTCGTCGCCTCGCCCTCCGTCTCGGGCGGGCGGGTCAGCGCGTGGAAGTGCGGCGCCGTGTTCCCCGCCGCGAGCGCCTCCTTCACGAGCACGTCGATCGCGTCGCCGTTCTCGGCGTGCACCATCACCAGCGCGCCGGTCCGGGCGGCGACCTCCATCGTGCGGAAGAGCGTCTCGTCGTCGACCTGGAGCGCGCCCTTGTAGGCCATGAACAGCTTGTACGACGTGACGCCCTGGTCCGGCAGCGTCGCGAGCTCCTCGAGCCTGCCCGGCTCCGACAGGTCGGTGACGGCGATGTGGTAGCCCATGTCGATGAGCGCCTTGCCCTCGCGCTTCGCGTGCCAGTCGGAAAGGGCGTCCGCGAAGCTCTGGGCCTTCGCCTGGATGCAGAAGTCGACGTGGCACGTCGTGCCGCCGAACGCCGCCGCCTCGTGGCCGGAGCGGACGTCGTCGATCGTCGTCGTCCCGCCGAACGGCATGTCGAGGTGCGTGTGCGGGTCTACGAGCCCCGGCAAGACGAGCTTCCCCGTCGCGTCGATCGTCGTGTCCGCCGTGACGTCGAGGTCCTCGCCGAGGAGGGAGATCCGCTCGCCGTCCACGAAGACGTCGCCGACGTAGTCGTCGGTCGCCGTCACGACACGGCCGCCCTTGATCAACACGGACATCGCGGATCTCCCTTCCTCGTCGCTTCCTGCGGGTGGGCCTACTTGCCGCCCACCGTCACCCTCACGGTGACCTTCTTCCACTTCTTGCCGGTCACGTCGACGCCGGACGCCCGGAGCTGGGCGACCGCCTTCGCCGCGTACGTGTAGTTCGTCGCTCCCTTCGGCGCCGACTTGATCACGCCGTACGTCTTCGCGATGTTGGCCGTCTGCGCGACGGAGCCGGTGGGCGGGAGCCCGATGCCCCTCGGCGTCGGCCAGACGAGCGCGTTGATCTCGTTCATCTGCCACGTCTGGTGGCCGCGGCCGAGCAGCGAGCCGTTCTTCAGCACGATGTTCACGCACTCCGCCTGGTGGTCACGGCAGTAGATCCAGCCCTCGAACGAGGCCTTCAGGAACTTCACCGCCGTGTCCTGGTTGGCCTTGTCGGCGAGCCAGTCCGAGCGGACGAAGACGTTGTCCTCGAGCATGCCCGTCCCGACCTTGGGGTCGGCCATCCGGAACACGTTCAGGTCCTTGAGCGTGTAGAGCTTTCCGGTCTTCGGGTTCTTCGTCTCGAGGACCTGGGCGAGTTCGTTGTACGTCATCGCGGCCGCCGCGTCGACCTGGTTCTTGAGGAAGAGCTGCATGTCGAACGGCTGGTTGACGATCGTCACGTCACTCGAGTTGGAGTGGTCGATGCCGTTCTTCTGGAGGGCGGCGAACAGCTCCGGCTCGTTCCCGCAGCACCAGACCCCGACCTTCTTGCCGCGCATCTTCTTGATCGTGTTGATCCCGCTCGACTTCCACGTCAGCTCGGTCATCCCGGAGCGTGCGAAGACCTGCGCGATCGAGACGAGGTTCGACCCCTTCTCACGCGTGGCGAACAGGTTCGGCAGCCAGTCGAGGCCGAACTCCGCCCGCTTGCCCGCCACGACCGTCTCGGGCGTGATGCTCGGCCCGCCGACCTTGATCGTGACGTCGAGACCTGCCTTGTCGTAGAAGCCCTTCTCCAGCGCCGCGTAGTAGCCCGCGAACTGCGCCTGCGTCACCCACTTGAGCTGCAGGGTGACCTTCGTCGCCGCCGGCCGCGCCGGTGCCGCCGTCGCGACCGCCACCCATGCGGCGAACGCCACGCACGCGACCGCCGCCGCGGCGAACCCGATCCGCTTCCGCCTCAACGTCGTCCTCCTCCGGTTCGTCTCGCCATTCCGAATCCGTCACTCACCGCGGAAGCCGCGTGACGACGGGTGCCAGCTCGTCGTCAGCCGCTCCACGAGCGCGACGGCTCCATAGAACACGATTCCGAAGGCACTTGCCAGCGCGATTCCGGCCCACGCGCGGGGGAAGTTGAAGAGCTGCGTGTCGTTGAGGATGCTCACACCGAGCGCGTTCGTCGGCCCGCCGAAATACTCGCCGACGATCGCGCCGATCATCGAGAGCACGGCGGCGACCTTCAGCCCCGTGAACATGAACGGGAGCGAGTTCGGGATTCGCACCGACCGGAACGTCGCGAGCTCCCCCGCCCCGTACGAGCGCATCAGCTCGATCGAGCGCACGTCGACGCTCGTCAGGCCGCGCAGCGTGTTGACCATCACCGGGAAGAAGCACAGCACCGCGGCGATGGCCATCTTCGAGAAGGGGTTCAGGAGCCCGAACCAGTTGTTCGTGATCGGGGCGA
Organism: Gaiella sp.; assembly: GCA_035691005.1. GTDB lineage: Bacteria > Actinomycetota > Thermoleophilia > Gaiellales > Gaiellaceae > Gaiella. Next base: position 25,704 of record DASSJV010000147.1, read on the forward strand.
AGGCGATGATCGGGATCGCGTTCGCCGCGATCGCGAAAGGCAGCAGCGCGCTGCCGAGCACGCGGAACCGCGCGAGGACGAGCGCCATCAGGATCCCGAAGAACGAGCCGAGCGCGAATCCGCCCGCCGCCTCCTTGAACGTGTAGACGCCGTAGTCCCAGAGCGTGCCCTTGTCGTCCCAGAACGCCTGCGCGATGTCGGACGGCTTCGGCAGCAAGAAGGTCTCGACGTCGAAGAGCGTCGTGAGCCCCTGCCACAGCCCGATCGCGACGAAGAACACGATGATCGCGGGAACCCAGTCCCGCAGCCGCCCGCCGATCTCCCGGCCGAACCCCGGGGGGATCGGCTCGACGACCGTGCTCGTCATCGCTCGTCCGCCGCAGGCGCGGCGTCGCGGAACGCCCTGCCGCCGTGACCCGCCGCGAGCGCCTCCCGCACGGCGGTGACGAGCTCGAAGAACCGCGGCTCCTCGTGCGTCATCGCGTTCCGGGGATACGGCAGGTCGATCTCGATCGTCTCCGAGATCCGGCCGGGTCGCGCCGACATGACGACGACGCGCGTCGAGAGGAACACCGCCTCGGGAATCGAGTGCGTGACGAACACGATCGTGCTCTGCGCCTTCTCCCAGATCCCGAGCAGCTCGAGGTTGAGCCGCTCGCGTGTCATCTCGTCGAGCGCGCCGAACGGCTCGTCCATCAGGAGCAGGGCGGGGTCGAACGAGAGGGCACGCGCGATCGAGACGCGCTGCTGCATCCCGCCCGAGAGCTGCCACGGACGGCTCGACTCGAAGCCGGTCAGCTCGACGAGCTCGAGCATCTCCGCGACGCGCGCCTTCCGCCGGGCGCGGTCCCAGCCGAGCAGCTCGAGCGGGAGCGAGACGTTCCGCGAGACGGTGCGCCAGTCGAAGAGGACGGCGTCCTGGAAGACGATCCCGTAGTCGTGGTCGACCCGGGCCTGGTGCGCGGTCTTCCCGTTCACGCGCACCGTCCCCGACGTCGGCGTGACGAGGTCGCCGATGAGCCGCAGCAGCGTCGACTTCCCGCACCCCGAGGGGCCGATCAGCGAGACGAACTCGCGCGGCGCGACGTCGAGGTCGATGTCGGCCAGCGCGGTCACGCCCGTGCGGAACGACTTCGTGAGCCCCTCGATCGAGACCACGTTCATGCGCGCCCCTGGCCGGCGGCCGCTCCTGGCCGGCGGAGCCGGCCTCCGCCGCCGCCTGACGGGAACGCGCATGTGGCCGGGATTGACGCGGGATGGCTCATGCGACGTGCTCCGGCGCGCGATGGAGCATCAGGCGCTCGGCGAGCGCGACGAGCCCGAAGAGCACGAGCCCGAGCGCGGCGCAGACGATGTTCGTCGCCCACAGCGCGGTCGGCTGCAGCGAGTAGTACTGGTTGAAGTTCACGATCGCGCCGCCGAGGCCGTCCTGGATCGAGGCGGGCGTCTCGCCGATGATCGCGCCGATCACGCTCGCGGTCGCGGAGATCTTCAGCGCGGTGAACAGGTACGGCAGCGACGCCGGCACGCGGAGCCGCCAGAGGATGCTCCAGCGGCTCGCCGCGTACGAGTCCAGGAGCTCGAACGCGCGCGGGTCGGCCGACTTGAGGCCGCGCAGCGAGTTGATCGCGACGGGGAAGAATGTGAGGTATGCCGCAAGAACCGAGACCGCCTTCCAGCCCTCGACGCCCTTCGAGCCGAGGCCGATCACGACCATGGGCGCGATCGCGAGGATCGGCACGGTCTGCGACGCGACGACGTACGGGAGCAGTCCCCGCTCGAGGAGCCGCGAGTGGACGAGCACCACCGCGAGCGCGAAGCCGAACACGGCCCCGAGCACGAATCCGGCGAGCGCCTCCTTCGCGGTGAACCACGCGGCGTCGAGGAGCGGGTGGATCAGCG
>DASSJV010000148.1:0-6035 GCA_035691005.1 Gaiella sp.
CCAGTGGCTGCCCCGGCTCGAGCCGGAGAGCGAGCCGGCGAGCGAGCCGGCGCCGGAGATGCCGGCCGCGCCGACCGTCTAGGCGGGAACGGTCGCCCCCGGGCCCTCGGGGCTCGGGGGCGACGCCGCGGCGGCCGCGACGTCCTGCGCGTGGTACTCGGCGAGCAGCCGGCGCTCGCTCTCCTTTCTCGGAAACAGGAAGAAGACGAGGGCCGCGCCGAGCACGACCGAGACGAGACCCGCGGTGTACGCCCACTGGTCGCCCTGGAGGAAGGACGTCTTCGCGCCCGCGACGATCGCGTCGGCGTGCTCGGGGTACTGCTTCGCCACGTCGGCGGCGCCCGCGAACGACTTGGTCAGCTCGCTCTCGGTGGCCTGGGTCACGTTCGCGCCCGAGGAGGCGATCGCCGCGGAGGCGGCCTTCGCGTACCCGGCGGTCAGCAACGCGCCGAAGATCGACTGCATGATCGCCCCGCCGAGGTCGCGCTGGAGGTCGGCCGTCCCCGACGCCATGCCCGCGCGCGTGACCGGGACGGAGCCCGTCAGCGAGTGGGAGGCCGGGGTGCCCGCGAGGCCGACGCCGGCCCCGATGAAGACGTACGCGAGCGCGACCTCCCAGTACGAGCTGTCCTCCTTCCAGAGCACGAGCATCGTCAGGAAGGCGAGCACGAGGAAGACGTAGCCGCAGAGCAGCGTGAACCGTGCCCCGCGCGCCTCGACGAGCTTCGCGGAGCGCGGGGCGACCAGCACCATCACGAGCGCGGCGGGGAGGATCGCGCTGCCTGCCTCCAAGGTGGAGTAGCCGAGCACGTTCTGCAGGTACTGCTGGCTGACGAAGGCAGCGCCCATCAGCGAGCCGAACACGATGATCCCGGCGCAGGCGGCGACCCAGAAGATCCGGCGACCCGCGACGTCGAGGTCGTAGAGCGGGTTCGCGGCGCGCCGCTGGCGAAAGTAGAAGCCGAGCGCCGCGGCCACGGCGATCGCTGCGAGCGCGGCGACGAGCGTGCTCTGGTCGGGGACCGGCGCGAAGTTGATCGAAAGGATCAACGCGCCGACGAGCACCACGGACATGATCCCGCCGAGGTTGTCGACCGGCTCCGTCCCCTCGTTGACGTGGCCGGGCACGAAGAGGATCGCCATCAGCAGGGCGATGCCCGCGAGCGGCAGCGTGACGAGGAACACGGAGCCCCACCAGAAATGCTCGAGCAGCGCGCCCGAGACGAGCGGCCCGAGCGCCGCGATCGCGCCGCCGATCGCCGACCACAGGGCGATCGACTTCGTCCGCCCCGGCCCCGACCAGAGGGCGGTGATCAGCGCGAGGGTCGTGGGGTACGCCATTCCCGCGGCCAGGCCGCCGCCGACGCGTGCGGCGAAGAGCACATCGTCCGACGGCGCGTACGCGGCCAGGAGCGACATCGGGACGGCGAGCGTCGTCCCGAGCACGAGCATCAGCTTCCGCCCGTACCGGTCGCCGAGCGCGCCGAGGTACAGCACCGATGCGGCCAGGCCGAGCGAGTACCCGACCGCGACGAGGTTCAGCATCACCTGGCCCGAGTCGAAGTCCTCGGCGATGTCGGGCAGGGCGACGTTCGCGACGGAGAGGTTGAGGTTCGCGACGCCGGCGACGAGGATCAGCGAGACGAGGACGAGCCCTGCGCGCTGCGGGGCAGCAGGAGTCGTCGCCATGGCGCCATTCTCCCCGACCAGCCCGCGCTCCGTCTCATCCGTCCTGGACGAAGTGCGCGACACCCGTGTCTACGGACCGGCCGCGGGCGGCAGCTCCATCGACGCACGAAGGCTCTCGAGCGGCGTCGCGGGGACGGTGATCAGGCCGCGAACGGGCCGGTCGAGGTCGAAGGTCACGAGGAGGAGCATCGAGACGAGGGCGGCGGCGAACACGATCGGGAGCAGGCCGCGCCCGAGGACGGAGAGGAAGAGGCCGAGGAGCCCGAGCGCGATCGCGGCGCCGATCACCTCGAGCGCGAGCACTGCGCCGGGCACCCGGTTGTTGAGCCCGGAGATGCGGACGGTCTGCATGTCGATCATCGTGTTGAGGCTGTCGACGTAGAGGCGTGGCGCGCTCGCGACCGGGTCGGCGTCGAGCGCCTCCCCGGCGAGGCGCCACAGGCGGCGCTGCACCACTCCCTCCTCCGCGGCCGTGCGGCGCATGTCGCTGCTGCTCGGTACGTCCTGCGCGAGCCGGATCGCCAGGTCGGCGTACTCCCGCAGGAGGGCAAGGGAGCGGGTGCGCGCCGGCTCCGCGATGAGCTGCGCCCGCAGGTACGTCGTGCCGATCGCGTTGGCCTCGTCGACGACCGCGGATCGCCGGCCCTCGTACCGGCCGACCGCGAGCGAGAGGCCGAACGCGAGGATCAGCCCGACGACGCCGAGCAGAGCGCCCTGCAGGACGCCGAACGGCTCGCGCAGCACCTCGGAGTGATGACGCAGCCTGCGGCCGAGGAGCACGCCCGTCGCGGTGGCGGCGCCGATCACGCCCACCAGGATGAGCGCGAGCGTCGCGCTGCTCAGCGAGAAGAACATCGGGCTCGGCGCTCAGCCCTGGGGAGGCTCGTCGAGGTGGCGGAGCCAGATCTCGTCGAGCAGCCGCGGGCGCAGGTCGCTCTTCCAGAGGATCGCCGAGGCGCCGCAGCCGCCCGCCTCGCGGCGGAGCTCGTCGGGGTGGGTGACCGAGACGAGCACCACCAGCGTGGACGGGAGGAGTGCCTTGATGCGCGTCGTCGCGGAGATCCCGTCGAGCCTGGGCATCCGCACGTCCATCACGACGAGGTCGGGCCGGAGCTCCTCCGTCTTCTCGACCGCCCCAAAGCCGCAGTCCGACTCGCCGACCAGCTCCAGCTCGCTCGCCGCCTCGACGACGTCGCAGAGCAGCGCGAGGAAGGACGGGTCGTCGTCGACCGCGAGCACGCGGGCCGGTCGGCGTCGGGCCGGGCTCGAGCTCGCTCCCTCGTCGCTCGCCATGTGGGTTACGCCAGCATGACGTCGCCTTCCGTCGGCGGCCACGGTGCCGGCATGTGCTTCCGCGTGGTGCTAGCCGACGGTCCCGGCGAGATACAGGAGCGCCGCCTTGACGCGGCGGCTGACGTCGGCCGACTCGCCGAGCTCGAGCTTCCAGAAGATCGAGTTGATGTGCCGCTCGACCGCGCGCTTCGTGATCACCAGGCGGGCCGCGATCGCGTCGTTGCTCCAACCCTCCGCGATCAGCGCCAGGATCTCCTGCTCGCGCGCGGTCAAGGTCTCGAGCCCGGACTCGTCTCGCCGCCGGCGGGCCTGGAGCAGCGTCTCGACGATCCGCGGGTCGACCACCGAGCGCCCGCCCGCCACCTCGTGCAGCGCGCGGCTCAGCTCGGCGCGGTCGTTGACGCGCTCCTTGAGCAGGTAGGCGCGGCCGTCGGAGCCGTGCTCGAGCAGCTTCGCGGCGTACAGCGGCTCCGCGTACTGGCTCAGGACGACGACGCCGATCGTCGGGTGGGTCTCCCGCAGCTCCTCTGCGAGCCGGATGCCCTCGTCGGTGTGCGTCGGCGGCATCCGGATGTCCGTCAGCACGACGTCGGGGTCGGTCTCGCGCACGGCGGCACGGAGCTCCTCCACGTCGGCGCACGCCGCGACGATCTCGATCCCTTCGTCGGACTCCAGAGCGCGGCTGATTCCCTCCCGGGCGAGATAGCTGTCGTCGCCGAGCGCGACGCGGAGGGTCACGCGGGCGTCCCGAGCGTCGTCGCGCCGCGGCCGTCGCCGTCCGGCACGGTGCCGCGGATCGTCGTGCCCCGGCCGGGGGTCGAGTCGATCTCGAGCTCGCCGCCGACCGCGCCGATGCGGTCCTCCATGCTCACGAGCCCCACACCGTCGGAAGGCCCGCCGTTCGGGATTCCGACGCCGTCGTCGCTGATCGCGAACTCGACGGTGCCGACCCGTCTGCGCAGCACGACGGAGACGCGGGCGCCCGGCCCCGCGTGCTTGATCGTGTTCTGGATCGCCTCGAGTGCGCAGAAGTAGATCGCGGTCTCGATCGAGGCGGGACAGCGGCCGAGACCGTCGTCCGCCACCTGGATCGCGAGCGGCGCCGTCATCGCGACCGAGCGGAGCGCGTCTGCGACACCCCGCTCGAGCAGGATGCTCGGGTAGATCCCGTGCGACAGGGTGCGAAGCTCCTCGACGGCGTCGGCGACGTCGAGCTGGATCGCCTCGAGCTGGATCGCGAGGCCGTCGTCCTCGGCCCGCTCGGCGGCCATCGCGAGCTTGACCTGGATCGCCATCAGCCGCTGCTGTGCCCCGTCGTGGAGGTCCCGCTCGATCCGCCGGCGCTCGGTCTCGCCGGCGGCGACGATCCGGTCTCTCGACCGGCGCAGCGCCTCGACCTTCGACTCGAGCTCGGACTCGAGGCGGCCGCTCTCGAGCGAGAGCAGCACGGCCTGGCCGGCGGCCTGCACGAGCTCCGGGTCGGTCGAGAGGGCTTCGTCGTGGAGGATGTACCCGGCCACGCGCCCGTCCTGGAGGAACGGCGTGGCCGCACGACCTGCCCCGGGGCGCTCGACGTCGAGCGGCCGGTTGCGCGAGTCGACGAACGCGCCGCTCGCACCCGTGTCGAAGGCGAGCTCGAGCTCCGGGTCGTCGAGCGCCTCCGCGACGAGCGCGCGGAGATGCGCCGCGTCGCGCCCGTGCCCGACGCGACTCATGATCGTGCGCAGCGAGAGCCCCGCGTACACGGTCGCCTGCGCTATGGCGACCAGGAACCCGAGCGCGAGCGTCGTCCGTCCCGCGGTCACGAACCAGCCGACCGTGTCGTAGGTATCTGCGTCGAGCGAGACCAGGCCGGCTGCCGCGGCGTGGAAGACGACGAACGGCACGATCAGGAGGAGGGCGGGGAGGTACACGGGGAACAGCGCGCGCCGCCGCGGCCTCGCGGCGAGGACGAGCCGGTACAGGAGGCCGAGCGCGATCGCCCCGCCCACGAACACGGAGTAGTACTGCTCCGTCGTCCCGACGCTGTCCGCGATCGACGGGCGGTCGGCGATCATGAGCGGGTTCGCGGGGCAGTCCGCGGTGCAGCCGGCGAGGGGCGCGCCGCCGGACACGACCGGCGAGAAGAAGAACCATGGAACGAACGACGTGAGCAGCGCGATTGCGACCGCCCACACGAGCACCCGCTCGAGCGCGCCCTTCAGCCGGCCGAGGGGGAACGCGAGCACGAGCCACCAGCCGAGCAGGAACAGCGGCGCGTCGAACAGGACGCCGAGGCTGTGGAGCAGGGGGCTCGAGGCGCCCTGCAAGGCGACGCCGGCCGTGGCCACGGCGTAGGCGACGAGCAGCACGCCGATGCGGTTGCCGGGGCGGCGCGTGAGCCAGTAGAGCGCCGCGGCGACGGAGCTCGTCACGATCACGGCGACCTCGGCGCCGTACGCGCCGGGGCGCGCGAGGTGGTCGCTCCCCGCGAGCAGCAGCCCTGCGCCGATCCCGGCGACGAGCCCGACGACCGCAACGGCTCCTCGCACCCTCCGGCCTGCGAGCGGCTCGGCGAGCCAGGTCGGCCGACCGGGGTGGTCGGCGGTCGCCACGATCGTCGACACGGCTCTCGTGCTCAACGGCTGCTCCTCGTCGCGTCAGGCCGCACGCACTCCGCTGACGCGCTGGGGTCGGGGGGGTCTGGTCGGCGGGATCCCCACTGGAATCTAGGGATCCGCCGTGACCGTCACAAGGCACGCCCGGCGCACTGACATGCCCAGCGCCGCCCGCGTTCGCGCGACGTGGGCGATGGGAACGACGCGGCGTCGTCGAGCCCGCTCCGGCTCATTGCGTACGTCAAACGAACGGGTGGGCGGTGCGCGCACCACTGCGTGCTTCGGTGCGCGCTCCCCTTGTGGAGCGCGGTGCGGCTGCGCTTCAGTGGTGGTCCTGCATCGTTCGGCGCACGGCGGGGGTCGGCTCGCGCCGCTCGGAGGGACCGTCTCGACATGACTCGCCGCCAGACACCGATACCCATGGCACGCCGTCCGGCCCGCGAGCCGTGCGAGTTG
>DASSJV010000149.1:0-5599 GCA_035691005.1 Gaiella sp.
CGGCGGCGCAGAAGGCCCCGGCCCGCAAGGCCGCCGGCTAGCCGGCAGACGCGTCCGGCACCCGCACGCGGAGCGCCGCGGGGAGAAGCTCGAAGCGCACCGGCGTCGTGCCGGGCTGTTCGCCGTCGAGCACGATCGGCAGGGGCTCGGGAGCATCGACCTCGAGCTCGCGCGCCCGGATGATCTCCACCTTCGGGTGCGTGACGTGCCGGCCGCGGTAGATCTTCGGGAAGGTCGTGGTGAACTCGGCCTTCGAGAAGTCTCCGATCAGGACGACGTCGAACGCGCCGTCCTCGAGCGACGCCTCCGGCGCGACCCACATGCCGCCCGCGGTGTAGTCTCCGTTCATCGCGAGCGCCTCCAGCAGGCGTGCCTGCCGCTCGACGCCGTCGATCGTGACCGTCATCTCGCTCGGCGGCCAGCGGCTGAACACGGCGAGCGTCGCCCAGAAAAAGGAGATCTTCCCGCCGAGCGCCTTGCTCGTCCGGTTCGCACGGGCGGCGATCCCGCCGCTGATGCCCGCGCCGGCGAAGTTCGCAAAATGCGCGCGTGCCTCGCCGGCGGCGGTCGTGTAGGTCGCACGGCCGACGTCGACGGTGCGGACCCGGCCCCCGCGGGCGACCTCGACGGCGTCCTCGAAACGGCGCGGTATGCTGAGTCTCCGGGCGAAGTCGCGGCCCGTGCCGAGCGGGATCATCCCGAGCTCGAACCGGTCGCCCAGGCCCGCGCCGACCACGCCGTCGACCACCTCGTGCACCGTCCCGTCGCCTCCGACGACCACGAGCGACGTCGCCCCACGAGCGACGGCCTCGGTCGCGAGCTCGGAGAGGTGGCCCGGTCGCTTGCTGAGCTGGGTGTCGCCCTCCAGCCCGAGCGCCGCCGCGCGGCGCTCGAGCTCCGCCCAGCGGCGCCCGGTCGCGCCGTTCGCCGACGCCGGGTTCACGAGGAACACGCGCGACACGGCGCTCCTCAGGCGGCGTTCGGCCTCACGCCGTCACGACGTGGAGGGCCAGCTCGGTCATCTGGTCGACGGCAGCCCGCATCTCCTCGTCGGTGATCCGGACGAACTCGCCGTCGACGACGACGTCCGAGACGAGCAGCATGCAACCGGTCTGGATCTTCCGCAGCGCGCCGAGCGTGAACAGGACCGCCGCCTCCATCTCGACCGCGAGGATCCCTCGCTCGGACCAGCGCGAGGCGAGGCCGGGATCCGGCTGGTAGAAGATGTCGCTCGACACGATCGGGCCGACGCGAACCGGCTTCCCGAGCTCCTTCGCCTGGTGCACGGCCTCGTGGACGAGAGCGAAGTCCGCGGTGGGGGCATGAGGCTCGCCGCCGACGTAGTGCAGCGCGGTGCTGTCGGCGGGGGTCGCGGAGAGCGCGATGATCAGGTCGCCCATCCCGAGGTCGGGCTGGAGGCCGCCGCATGTCCCGACGCGCAGCAGCTTCTTGACCCCGAGCTGGACGAGCTCCTCGATCACGATCGCCGCCGACGGGCAGCCCATCCCGCTCGACTGGACCGAGACCGGCTTCCCCTCGAACGTCCCGGTGTAGCCCAGCATCCCCCGCTCGGAGTTTCGCTGGACGACGTCCTCCATGAAGGTCTCGGCGATGTGCTTCGCCCTGAGCGGGTCGCCGGGCAGGAGGCAGGCTTCGGCGTAGTCACCCTGGTTCGCACGTACGTGAATTGGCATGGCGGGACTCTAGTGCCCGTTCGCGCACCCGGTCACGTGATCGCCGAGGGCAGGCCTTAAGGTTTCCGCGCGATGCGTGTCAACGTCGTCGAGCCCTCGATCGACCAGATCCTCGCCTACTGCGCGGAGAGCCCGATCGAGCGCGTGTTCCTCGAGGACGTCGCCCGGCGCGGCCAGGGGCGGTTCGCAGGGGTCGAGGACGACGACGGCACCCTGCGCGCGCTGTGTCATCTCGGCACGAACGTCGTCCCCTCCGGGAGCGGCTGCGACGCGTTCGTGGACGAGGCCGGCCGCGCCGCGCCGCGCATGCTGATCGGCGAGCAGGAGGCGGTGACGGAGCTGTGGGAGTCGGGGCGGCGCAAGCTCGGGAAGGCCCGCGAGGATCGCCTCGGGCAGCCGGTCTACGTCATCCGCGACGCGCCGGAGCCGGGCGGCACCGGCCTGCGGGAGGCGCGCCGCTCCGACCTCGACGTGCTCGTGCCGGCGTGCGCCCGCGCCCACTTCGAGGAGCTCTACGTGGACCCGCTCCGGCGCGACCCCAACGGCTTCCGGTGGCGCACGAGGGCGCAGATCGAGGAAGGCCGCTCGTGGCTGTGGGTCGAGGACGGGGTGATCCTCTTCAAGGCGGAGGCGTCCGCCTGGACGCCTCAGGCGGTCCAGCTCCAGCAGGTCTGGGTCGACCCGCCGGCCCGCAGGCAGGGGTACGCGGCCCGTGCGCTCCGCGACCTCATCCGCCTCCTTCTCGCGCGCGTGCCGGCCGTCTGCCTCTTCGTCCGGGCCGAGAACATGCCCGCGATCCGACTCTACGAGACGGTCGGGATGCAGCATGTGCTCGACTACCGCAGCGTGCTCTTTTGAGGACGCTCGTCCTCGTGCGCCACGCGCACGCACGCACGAACGCCGACGACACGGTCAGCTCGACACCGCCCGGCACCGGCCTGACGGAGCAGGGTGTCGGAGAGGCGCTGGCGCTCCGCGAGGCGCTCGCGGAGACCGAGCTCGACCTCGGCGTCGCCACCCGGCTCGCGCGCACGCAGGAGACGCTCGAGGTTGCGCTCGGCGAGCGCGACGTCGCCCGGATCGTGCTCGCGGGCCTCGACGAGATCGGCTTCGGCGCCTTCGAGGGCGGGCCGCTGGACGCGTATCGCGCCTGGGCCTGGAGCCACGCGCCGGACGCGCCGTGCCCCGGTGGTGGCGAGAGCAGGGCGGACGCCGCCGTCCGGTACGCGGACGCGCTCGACCAGCTCCTCGCCCGCCCGGAGGACGTCGTGCTCGCGGTGTCGCACTCGCTGGCGGTGCGCTACGTCCTCGACGCCGCCGACGGCACGTTTCCGGCCGCGCGCGTCTCCCCCGTCGGGCACGCGGAGCCGCAGGCGCTGGCCGCCGCCGCCGTCGAGCGCGCAGCGGAGACGCTACGCGCGTGGGCGCAGGCGCCGGTCTTCGTCGACACGCCCGAGCGCGGCTGACCCGAGGCACACTTCCCGCGTGGAGCTGAGCGCGCGCGTCGAAGCGCTGATCCGCGCCCACGGGCTGCTCGAGCCCGGCGCGGAGGTGACGTGCCTCGTCTCGGGCGGCGCCGACTCGACGTGCCTGTGGCATGTGCTCGGCGGGCTCGGCTACCGCGTCGCGGCGGTGCACGTGCACCACGGTTTGCGCGGCGAGGACGCCGACGCCGACGCCAGCCACTGCGCCGAGGTGCTCGGGGCGGAGGTGGTCCGGGTGGAGCCCCGGCGCACGGAGGCGGAGCTCCGCGACCTCCGCTACACGGCGACTGCCGGACTGGGCCTGCGCGCAACGGGCCACACCGCCTCCGACCAGGTCGAGACGGTGCTCTACCGGATCGTCTCGAGCGGAGCGACGCGGGGGATCCGCGTGCGCCGGGCCGACGGGGTCGTCCGGCCCCTGCTCACGATCTGGCGTGAGGAGACCGAGGCGTATTGCCGGGCGCACGGGCTTCCGTGGCGGGCGGACGCCACGAACCCGTCCACGAAGCGCGGCCTGATCCGCGAGCGGCTCCTGCCGCTCCTCGAGGAGCTCGACCCGCGCGCACGGCAGAGCCTCCTCGCGCTCGCTGCCGAGCGCCCGAGGCTCCCGCGCCGCCTCGAGGCCTCTCTCGTCGACCTGCTTTCCTCGCTCGAGGGAACGCGCGAGGCCGACCTCGGCGGCGGCCTGCGCGCCGTGCGCACGTACGACACGCTGCGGCTCGAGGGGCTCGTCGAGTGGGGCCCGTGGCGCCTCGAGAGCGACGTCCCGGGTCTCGTCGTCCGCGGCCGACGCCCGGGGGACCGCCTCGCTGGCCGCTCGCGTAAGGTGCAGGATGTGCTCGTTGACGCGAAGGTGCCACGCGACGAGCGCGACGGCTGGCCGCTCGTCGCGACCGAGGACGGCGCCGTGGTGAGCGTCGTCGGCCTCGCCGAGGCGCCAGGGTGGGAGGGCGCCGTGCGCGCCGTTCGGGAGAGCTGGTGAGGCTTTCCGCGGCCACCAGGGACGCCCGCGCGCTTCCCCCAGGTGGCGGCGGAGCCGGGCTCCGCCCGGCGGGAGCCGACACCGGCCAGGAGCGCGCGTGACCTCGGTGCATGCCGATGTCGGCGAGGTCCTGATCGACGAGGACACCCTGCGCGGCCGCATCGTGGAGCTCGGAGCCGAGATCTCCGCGGACTACGAGGGCCGCGACCTCCTGCTCGTGGGTGTCCTGAAGGGCGCGATCTTCTTCATCTCCGACCTCATGCGCGAGCTGACCGTTCCGTGCGAGATCGACTTCATGGCGATCTCGAGCTACGGCGCCGCGACCGACTCCTCGGGCGTCGTGCGGATCCTCAAGGACCTCGAGATCAACATCTCGGGCCGGCACGTGCTCGTCGTGGAGGACATCATCGACTCCGGCCTGACGCTGTCCTATCTACGCCGGACGCTCTCCGCGCGCAAGCCCGGATCGCTCGAGATCTGCACGCTCCTGACGAAGCCGGAGCGCCGTGAGGTCGAGGTCCCGGTGCGGTACGTGGGCTTCGAGATCCCGAATCGCTTCGTGATCGGGTACGGGCTCGACTTCGCCGAGCGCTACCGCAACCTCCCCTATATAGGGGTCCTGCACCCGGATCTCGTCCCGAACGGGCTGTAAAACCGGGAAATTTCCGGTTACCCGCACTGGAAACCCGCACTGGCGTATGCGGGGCACGCTGCTACCCTCCGAAGCACGTGAACCGTTTCTTCCGCAGCGCGCTGTTCCCGCTGGTCGTGATCGTGCTGCTCGTGTACCTCGCGACGCAGACGCTCATGCCGCGGCGCGACAGCGCGAAGGACCTCACGTACTCGCAGCTGATCGACGAGACGAGGAAGGGGAACGTCAGCGAGGTCACGTTCTCGCCCAACCGGCAGTCGATCGAGGCCGTCCTCGACTCGGGCACGAAGGTGAAGGTGAACTACCCGTCGCCGGAGTCGCAGGTCGCCTACGAGAAGATCCTCCAGTCGAACAACGTCACGTACGACTCGAAGGGCATCGGCACCAGCGCGTGGTGGGCGCTCCTCACCGGGTTCCTGCCGTTCGTCCTCCTGATCGCGTTCTGGATCTTCCTCATGAACCAGATGCAGGGCGGCGGCTCGAAGGTGATGAGCTTCGGAAAGAGCCGCGCCAAGCGGATGTCGCCCGACTCGCCGAAGGTGACGTACAAGGACGTCGCCGGCGCGGACGAGGCCGTCGAGGAGCTGCAGGAGATCAAGGAGTTCCTCGAGAACCCGAAGAAGTTCCAGGCGCTCGGGGCGCGGATCCCGAAGGGCGTTCTCCTCTACGGCCCGCCCGGCACCGGCAAGACGCTCCTCGCGCGCGCGACCGCCGGCGAGGCAGGCGTGCCGTTTTTCTCGATCTCGGGCTCCGACTTCGTCGAGATGTTCGTCGGCGTCGGCGCCTC
>DASSJV010000150.1:0-6729 GCA_035691005.1 Gaiella sp.
GACATCGCCGAGCAGGCCGTCGGGGGCTTCCTGAAGGGGAAGAAGCTCCCCCTCGGGGACGGTGTCAACGGCGACGACGCGTCGCTCCTGGGCGCGTTCCCGTACGCGGCCGATCCGAAGGCCGGCTTCGACAACACGAAGGGGCTGCAGAAGCCCTGACGCACGGCTCCGGTCGGGGCGCCCCCGGCGGCGTCCCGACCGAACCGAACCGCGCGCTCCGTGCGCGCGAACCACGACGAGGCGGGAGGAGCGATGAGACGCAGGACACGACTTCTCGTGGTGGGCGCGGCGCTCGTGGCCGTCGCCTGCGGCGGGCTCTACGGCGGCGTGCTCGCCGATCTCGGGCCGGCCGGGGCGGCACCCGCGGTGCCGGCGCTCGACTCCGACGCGGTGCTCTCCGGCTTCGGCCGCGACCACGGCACGGCTGCGACGGTCGCGCGCCTCGAGGGCGAGCTCCGCGTCGACGGACGCGACCCCGACCGCCTCTCCCAGCTCGGGCTCGCCTACCAGGTGCGCTGGCGCGAGACCGGGAACGCAGCCTTCCTCCCGCTTTCCGATCGCGCGCTGCACGACGCACTCGGGCTGCGGCCGAAGGACCCCACGACGACCCTGGCCCTCGGGAACCTCGCGCTCATCCGCCACGACTTTCGCCGCGCCCTCGCGCTCGGACGTCGGGCCCGACGGCTCGCGCCGTTCGCCGCGCGTCCCTACGGCGTCGTCGGGGACGCGCTCGTCGAGCTCGGCCGGTACCGCGAGGCGTTCGCGACCTTCGACCGAATGGCGTCGCTCAAGCCGAGCCTCGCCTCGTACGCGCGCGTCGCCTACGCCCGCGAGCTCCGCGGCGACCGCGCGGGCGCGGCGGCGGCGATGAGCCTTGCGCTGGATGCCGCGGGCGGCTCCCCCGAGCCGACCGCGTGGGCGCACGTCGAGCTCGCGAAGCTCGCGCTCGGCGACGGCCGCGTAGGCCTCGCGCAGCGGCATGCCCGCGCGGCGCTCGCGATCTTCCCGGGCTACGCACCCGCCCTCGAGCAGCAGGCGCGGGTCGAGGCGGCCCAGGGGCTCCTCGCCGCGGCGGTCGCGGCGGCACGCCGCGCGGTCGCGGCGGTCCCGCTGCCGCAGTACGTGGCGCTGCTCGGCGATCTGCTCGAGCGCCAGGGACGACCGGCCGAGGCGGCGCATCAGCGCGCCACGGTCGCCGCGATCGACCGCCTGCTCGCCGCGAACGGGCTGCGGGTCGACCTCGAGTCGGCCGTCTACCGCGCCGACCACGCGATCGAGCCCGAGGCAACCGTGCGCCTCGCCCGCGCTGCGCGCGCGGCGCGGCCCTCGGTCTACGGGGACGACGCGCTCGGCTGGGCGCTCGCCCGCGCGGGCCGCTGCGCGGAGGCCGGGCGGTGGCTCGACCGGGCGCTACGCCTCGGCACGAGAGATGCTCTCCTCTCCTTCCACCGCGGGTACGCCGCCGGCTGCGCGGGCGAGCGTGCCGCAATGCATGCCTGGTATCGCATGGCCCTCGACCAGAGCCCCGTGTTCTCGGTCCGCTGGGCGCCGGTCGCCCGGAGGGCGCTGCGATGAGGCGTGCCGGCGCGCTCGCGACGCTGCTGCTCGCGCTCGCGTGCGCAGTTCTCGTCCGGCCGGGAGGCGCGGACGCGCACCCGCTCGGCAACTTCACGGTCAACCACTACGCGGGGATCGAGGTGGCGGGAAGCCGCATCTACGTCCGCTTCGTGCTCGACCTCGCGGAGATCCCGACGTTCCAGGAAGGCGCGCACGTGCGCGCTCCCGGCTACACCGCGGCCGTCGCCCGTGACCTGGAGCTGCGCGTCGACGGCTCGCGCGCGCCGCTCGGGCTCCTGGCCCACCGCGTCTCGACACGTCCCGGCGCAGGTGGACTGCCGACGCTCCGCTTCGAGGCCGTCTACCGTGCCGCGCGCACCGGCACGTCCCTCATCTTCTCCGACCGGACGTTCCCGCGCCGCATCGGCTGGCGCGAGATCACCGTCTCCGTCCGCGACGGGGCACGGCTCGTCGATGCCTCCGTCCCCTCGGAGAGCCGCTCCGACGAGCTGCGCGTATACCCGCAGCGGCTGCTCGCGTCGCCCCTCGACGTGCGGGAGGCGCGTGCCTCGCTCGAGCCCGGCACGACACCGGGGCCGCCGCCGCCGCTCGACGACCGGGAGGCGGCGGCGCACGCGGGCGGCGGCTTCGAGGCGCTCGTCGGCCGGGGCAGGCTCTCCGCCGGCGTGGTGGCGCTGTCGCTCTTGCTGGCGGCCTTCTGGGGCGCCGCGCACGCGCTCACGCCCGGACACGGCAAGGCGCTGGTCGCGGGCTACTTGATCGGCACGCGCGGCCGGGCGCGCGACGCCGTCCTCCTCGGCGCGACGGTCACGGTGACCCACACCGCCGGCGTGTTCGGGCTCGGCCTCGTGACGCTCCTCCTCTCGCAGTTCGTCGTGCCGGAGCAGCTCTACCCCTGGCTGACGCTCGTCTCGGGGCTGCTCGTCGTCGGCGTCGGCGGCGCCGTGCTGAGGCGACGGCTACAGACAAGAGGGGCGCATCCGCACGATCACGAGCATCTTCACCACCACGACCACGCGCCTCACCATCACCACGATCACGCTCACGAGCCGGCCGCGCGCGGGGGGATCCTCGGCGTGGGCGTCGCCGCGGGTCTGCTCCCCTGCCCGTCCGCTCTCGTCGTGCTGCTGAGCGCGATCGCGCTCCACCGCATCGGGTTCGGCTTTGCGCTCATCGTCGCGTTCAGCCTCGGGCTTGCCGCGACGATCACCGGCATCGGCCTCGTCGCGGTGCTCGCGCGACGCGCCTTCTCACGCGTCTCGCTGGACGGGCCGCTCGTGCGCACGCTCCCCTCTCTGAGCGCGGTCGCGATACTCCTGGTCGGCCTCTTGCTGACGGCGCGGGCGCTCCCCGGCGTCGTCTAGCGGCCGGCGAACCGATGAGCCGGGGCGGGCGAACCAGTCCTGTCACCGATCGACACGAGGAGGCAGAGGATGTTCGGGCTCGACGAATGGATCGCAGGAGTCTCCGACGAGGGGTCGATCCTGATCGTCGTGCTGGTCGCGACGCTGCTCGGTCTGCGCCACGCAACCGACCCCGACCACCTTGCCGCGGTCTCGACGCTCGTCGTCTCGGGGCGAGAACGTGCGACGCGCGCAGCCGCCCGGCTCGGAGCGGCGTGGGGGCTCGGCCACGCCGTCACGCTCGTCGCCTTCGGCGTGCCGATCCTCCTCGCGGAGCGGTACCTCCCCGACCTCGTGCAGCGCGGGGCGGAGACGACCGTGGCGGCGCTCATCGCGTTCCTCGCCGTTCGGCTGCTCGTGCGCTGGCGCCACGGCGCCTTTGCGGCGACACCCGGCGGGCACGAGCACCGGCACCCGGCGCGGACGCCGGCCGGCGCCTTCGGCATCGGGCTCGTGCACGGGATGGGCGGCAGCGCGGGCGTGGGCGTGCTGCTCCTCGCCGCCGTGCCCTCGCGGACGCTCGCGCTCGTCGCCCTCGTCGTCCTCGCGGTCTTCACCGCCGTCTCGATGACCGTCGTGACGACCGGGTTCGGCGCGGCCCTCTCCGTGCGCCGTGTGTCAGGCGCCCTCGCGACGGCCGCGCCGGTCCTCGGGCTCTCGAGCCTCGCCTTCGGCCTCTGGTACGCCGCGGCCGCCTGGAGCCTGGCGCCGTACCCGTTCTGAGCCGCCGCGGCGGCCATGGACGGCGGCCGGGTCGCGTCGCATACTCGCCGCGTGACGACGTCCGGACCCGTCCGCGACCGCGATCTCCGCGTGGTCGCCGGTGCGATCTGCGTCTCCGCGCTCGGTGACTGGATCGCGCTGGTCGCCCTGGGCCTCCGTGCGAACGAGATGTCGGGAGGCCCTATGGGGAACGGGCTCGCCATCGCGGGCATCTTCATCTGCCTGTGGGCGCCCGTCGTCCTGCTCGCCGGTCATGTCGGGCTCCTCGTCGACCGCGTCGAGACCCGCGGCCTGCTCGTCCTCGTCTCGGCGGCGCAGGCCTGTGTCGCGCTCGCGCTCGCATTCGTGGGCTCGCTGTGGGCACTCTTCGCGCTCGCTGCGCTGCTGGGCTCCGGCATCGCGGTCGCGCAGGCGGCGGAGTTCGCGCTCGTCCCGGCCGTGGCCGGAGCCCGCACGCTGCAGGCCGCGAACGGCACGGTGGAGACCGCCCGCGCGCTCGGCTTCGCGGTCGGGCCCCTGTGCGGCAGCCTGCTCGTCGCCGCGGGAGGCACGGCCGCGGCGATGATCGCGGACGCGGTCAGCTTCGTCGCCGTCGGGGCGGTCGGCCTGTCGCTCGCCGTGCGCCGCCGGCCCGAGCGAGCGGAGCACGAGGGAAGACGCCGCGCGCGGGACGGGATCGCCTTCCTGTTCGCCGACCGCCTCGTCGCGCTGATGGTGGTGGTCGTCTTCGTCTCGCTCCTCTTCATGTCCGCCTCGATCCCGGCCGACCTCGTCTACGTCCAGGACGTTCTCGGCGTCGAGGACATCGGGATCGGGATCGTGCTGAGCGCCTGGACGGTCGGCATGCTCGCCGGGTCGAACGTCCTCGCCCGCCGGGTCTCGCTCGGCGGGCTCGCGGCCGCCGCCATGGTCGGCGTCACCGTGCAGGGGCTCGGCAAGTTCCTCACCCCGTTCTGGCTCGTCTTCGGCTTCATGATCGTCATGTACGTCGTGGGCGGGATCGGGCACGGCCTGAAGAACGTCACCTCCCGGACGCTGATCCACACGCGGGTTGCCCCCGAGCGGCACGGGCGCGCGTTCGCCGCGTGGAACGGCGTGCGCAACGCGGCCGAGCTCGGCGCGCTCGCGGTCGGCGGCGTCCTCGTCGGGGCGCTCGGGGCGCGGGAGACGCTCTGGCTCGCCGGCGGCCTCTCGGCGCTCGCGGGGATCGCCGGGCTCGCCGTGCTCGCGGGCTGGCGCGGGAGGATGCCGGAGCCCGAGCCGGAGGTCGGTACGATCGGCTCCCCGTGAGCGCGGACGTCCTCGAGCGGCTCGCACGGAACGCCGTGCACCTCCTGCCCGAGGGCGGGCTCGCCGAGAAGCTTCGGCTCGGGCGGCCGCTCCGCGTGAAGCTCGGGATCGACGTGACGTCGCCCGACATCCACGTCGGCCGGGCGATCCCGCTCCAGCGGATGCGTGCCTTTCAGGACGAGGGCCACGTCGGTGTGCTGATCATCGGCGACTACACGACCCGGATCGGCGACCCGTCCGGGCGCTCCGCCGAGCGGCCGCTCCTCTCGGGGGAAGAGATCGACCGGAACGCAAAGACGTACGTCGAGCAGGCGATGATCGTGCTCGATCCCGACCGCACCGAGGTGCGCTACAACGGCGAGTGGCTCGCCGGGCTCGACTTCGCGGAGATCCTGCGCCTGACGCGCACGACGACCGTCTCCCAGATCCTCGAGCGCGACGACTTCGCGAAGCGCTACGCCGGCGGGCAGCCCATCTCGGTCTCCGAGCTCCTTTACCCGCTGATGCAGGCCTACGACTCGGTTGCGATCGAGGCCGACGTCGAGCTCGGCGGCACCGATCAGCTCTATAACCTGCTGGCGGGACGCACGGTGATGGAGGCCTACGGCCTCGCCCCGCAGGTCGTCCTGACGACGCCGCTGCTCCTCTCGTGGGACGGCGCGAAGATGAGCTCGTCCGTCGGGAACAACATCCCGCTGACCGCCGCGCCCGAGGAGCAGTTCGGCCGGACGATGCGGATCCCCGACGAGCAGCTTCCCGAGTGGTGGCGTCTCGTCGCCGAGCAGGACGTGCCCGAAGGGGACCCGATGGACGCGAAGCTCGAGCTCGCACGGTCCATCGTCCGCCGCTCCCACGGGGAGGCGGCGGCCGTCGCGGCCGAGGCGCATTTCACGCGCGTCGTCCGGGAGGGCGCGGCGCCCGAGGACGTGCCCGGGCTCGCGCTGCCCGAGGGCGATCCAGTGCACCTGCCTGCCCTCATCGCGGCGGGCTTCGGCCTCTCGACGAGCGACGCACGCCGGTTGATCGCCCAGGGAGGGGTCAAGGTCGACGGCGCGGTGGTGCACGACCTCGACGTCGCGCGCTCCTCGCTCGGAAGGGCGCTGCTGCAGGTCGGGAAGCGCCGCTTTGCCCGTATCGACGCCGATTCTTGACACCCCGAGGGCCTCTGCTAGACTCCCTCGGCCGCCCGAGAGGGAGGCAAGGAAAGTCCTGCAACCGACCAGGAGCGCCTTCGCTTCGAACCGGATACGACCTTTTCGTCGCCCGTCGAAACTGAAGGCCTCTGGCGCGAGCGGAGGCCTTTTCGTTGCCTGCCTGACGGCACCGATCCTTGAAAACTCAACAGCGTGCGTGTGCGACGAGAAGCGACGTCGCTCTGTTGGTCGGTCCGCCCTCGGGCGGCACGATCGGTTGGTCCGCCCTCGGGTGCGTCCGACGCGACAGACGACGTCGTCTACCCGTCACCCTCGTTCCACCTTCCCGGTGGGACGGGGACTGACGCCTTTTGAGCGACGTTCTGCTCCGGCCTCGGCCGGCGTAGACGTCATTTACGAGCTCGAAGGGAGACACAAGTTCGCCTGGTCTTCCAGGCAACCTGTTTCTTCACGGAGAGTTTGATCCTGGCTCAGGACGAACGCTGGCGGCGCGCCTAACACATGCAAGTCGAGCGAGAACCGGAGCTTCGGCTCCGGGGACAGCGGCGAACGGGTGAGTAACACGTGGATAACCTGCCCTC
>DASSJV010000151.1:0-6770 GCA_035691005.1 Gaiella sp.
CACGGGGAGCAGCTCCCCGAACATGACGACGCCCGGCTTGAGGATCGAGCCGCACGCGGCGCATACCGGCGCCTCACGGTCGCCGAGCTGCGCGAGCACGGCCGGCAGCGTCTCGTCGGCGCCGCACGCGAGGCAGTCGAAGCGGCGGATCGAGCCGTGCAGCTCGAGGACGTCCGCGCTCCCGGCGCGCGTGTGCAGCGCGTCGATGTTCTGTGTCGCGACGGCTGTCACGTGGCCGTCACGCTCCAACTCGGCGAGTGCGAGGTGCCCCTCGTTCGGCTCGGCCGCGGCGAGCATCGCGACGCGCGGGCCGTACCAGCGCCAGACGTGCAGCGGGTCGCGGCGGAACGCGTCGATCGACGCGACCTCGTAGGGATCGACCTGGTCCCAGAGCCCGCCCGCCGAGCGGAAGTCGGGAATCCCGCTCTCGGTGCTCATCCCGGCGCCGCTCAGCACCACCGCGGGGCCTCGTTCGCGGATCAACGACGCGAGCTCCTCGGCGGCTGGCACGGGCGAGATGGTACGCGGAGAGATATATCTCGCCCGTGGAGATCGACGGCTGGTTCGCCCACACGGTGCGCGTCCGCTTCGCGGAGACCGACGCGCAGGGCATCGCGCACCACGCCTCGTACGTCGTCTGGCTCGAGGAGGCGCGCGTCGCGCATCTCGCGGCCGTCGCAGGCGGCTACCCGGCGATCCGTGCCCGCGGGATCGAGGCGCTGACGACGGGGATCGAGCTCACGTACGAGCGCGCCGCGGGATTCGACGACGTCCTCACGATCCTCGTCCGCTGCAGCGCCGCCCGCGGGGCGCGGTTCCGCTACGAGTACGTCGTCGAGCGGGAGGGCGAGCGGATCGCGACGGGCTCGACACAGCATGCGACGGTCGACGCGGTCACGCGGCGGCCGGTGCGCGTCCCGGACTGGCTGCTCGCCGACCTGCTCAGCGGGCAGCCGTCGCCGCGCCAGTCGTCGTCGGGGACGTCGTAGCGCCGGCGTCGCCGGGCGTCGTCGCCCGCTTGCCGTCGGCGGGCGGCTTGCCGTGCTCCTTCGGCCGCGGCTTCGTCCCGATCCGCACGACGGTGGGCTCGCCCACGTAGTAGCTGCGCCACGTCGTGTCGTACATGAGCGTCCCGTCGGGCGCGAAGACGCGGCGGCGGACACTCGTCGAGCGCGGCGGCGTGCCGTACTGCTCGACGGTCTTCTCGCCCTTGAACATCGTGGCGTCGTCGATCCGCTGCCACGGAACCTTGCCCTCGGTCACGAGCGGCGTCGTGTCGGTCTCGACTCGGCGCCCCGTCGGCGTGCCGTAGAGGTTTACCGTGAGCGACCCGGTGCCGACGAAGGTCCGCAGGAGCAGCCAGTGGTCGGTGTCGTTGCGGAAGACGAGGTCGAGATCCGGGTAGTTCACGGTCGCGTCGCGGCCTAGCGGGTAGTGGCTGATGTAGAGCGCGTGGTTCGTGCGCTTCTCGATCGACAGGCCGGCCTCGAAGGCGGCGTTGAACACGGTGGTCGAGACCTGGCAGACCCCGCCGCCGATGCCGCTCTCGAGCTCGCCGTTGATGATCACCGGCGCCTCCTCGAACCCCTTCGCGGCGTTCCGCTCGCCCGTCGTCGCGTTGAACGAGAACCGTGCGCCGGGCGCGACCAGCGCCCCGTCGATCAGGTCGGCGACGAGCGCCACGTTGTGGAGCCTCCCCGCCGTGCCGCCATACGTCGTCGTGTACGAGCCGACGACGCCGGTGATCCCCATCGCCTGCGCCTTCTCGGTGGTCCGCTCGGGCTCGGTGGTCGCGACGGTCAGGGCGGCGCTGCGCCTCGTCGGCGAGAGGGCGGCACGCTCGAGTGCACGCAGCGTCGCGTCGACGTCGAGCGCGCGTCCCTCCTGCGCCGGCACGACGGTGATCCCGCCGGAGACGACGCGGAACGTCGCATCGCGGGGCGCGTGGCCCACGGTGCGCGACAGCCGCTCGACCCAGCGCCGCGCCGCCGGACCGGCGAACGTCAAGCGGGTCTCGCCGCCCGAGGGCAGCTCGACGAGCTGGGCGACCCGCCACCTCGGCAGCCGGAAGCGCGTCTCTCCCACCGTCAGCGTCACGGGACGCGAGAGCGCGGTCCGGGCCGCCGCGAGCGCGCCATCGAGGTCGGTCGCCGTCACCTCGGGCTCCGCCACGACGACGGGAAGCCGAACGGGCCCGCTCCGTTCGAGCGACGCGAGCGCGCCCACGATCAGCGGGCGCGCGCGGGCCCGGTCGAGCCTGACCCCGGCCCGCTCCGGCACGGCGGACACCGAGAGTCCGTGGCGGCGCAGCCGCGCGCTCGCCGCGGGACGATCGACCGAGGCCGCGATCTGCGTGACGGCGTAGCGGAGCGCCGACGGGTACACGTCGACGTCCGGCTCGACGTCGGACCCCAGCAGGCGCGTCTGGATCCGCTTGAGCCCGCGCAGAGGAGCGAAGCCGTCCCCTGCCCGCTCCGCCTGCCGGAGCGCGTCGTTCCATTCCGAGCGAACACCCAGCTGCGACGGCGTCAGCTCGAAGGTGCGGCTGCCCGCGACGAACGTGACGGGGCGGTGCGCGAGCGCGTCCGCGCGCGTCACGAGCCGCGATCGTGCGGCCTCGAGACCGAGACCGCCGACGTCGAGGCCGGCAACGGTCGTGCCCTTCGCGAGTCGCGTCGGCGACCCGGCGAACAGGCTGGCCCCGACGATCGCGAGCAGGCAGACGACGACCGCCGCGAGGGCGGCCCGGCGCGCCACGGGTCGCTGCGAACGTCTCCGGCGCGCCACTTCCGAAACGCTCGTGGCGCCGGTTGACACGGACTCGTAGGCTACCGCAGCCCCCGAAGGGCTTTTCTCACCCATTTGGGGCGAGGCCCAGGTGGTCTAGAAGACGAACAGCTCGACGCCGCCCGAGACGTTGAGCTCGATGCCCGTCACGTACGAGGCGAGGTCGGAGCAGAGGAATGCGATCGCGTTCGCGACGTCCTGGGGCTCACCAGGTCGCTTGAACACCGTTCGTGCTGCGATCCGCTCGTTCATCGCAGGGTTGGCCATGTGGAAGGCCTCGGTGCCGATGATCCCCGGCACGATCGCGTTGCACGTGATCCCGTGCCGGCCGCCCTCCATCGCGAGCGTGCGCGTGAGGCCGAGGATCCCCGCCTTGGTCGCCGCGTAGCTCGCCTGCCCGAAGCCGCCCAGCGTGCCCGCGACCGACGCCATGTTCACGATCCGGCCCCACCCTCGCCCGCGCATGTGCGGCCAGACGGCCTGGGCGCAGTTGAACGCCCCGGTCAGGTTGACCCGCAGGTCGCGCTCCCAGAGGTCGAGCTGCTGGTCGTGGAACTGGCCGACGTGGTCGAGCGTGCCCGCGTTGTTCACGAGGATGTCGACGGAGCCGAGCTCTTCGACGGTGCGGGCGACCGCCGCGCCGACCTCGTCGCGGTCGGCGACGTCGCAGCGCACGGCGAGGGCGCGCCGGCCGAGCCCGCGGATCTCGTCGACGGTCTCCTCGGCGTGCACCATCCCCTGCGCCACCGCCGCCTGGGCGAGCACGCCGTAGCGCTCTGCGGCGCTCGTGTCGGACTCGACGAGGATGTCGGCGATCGCGACGTCCGCACCCGCCCGGGCGAGCGTCAAGGCGTCGGCGCGCCCGAGCCCGCGCGAGCCTCCGGTGACGAGCGCCACCCGACCGGAGAGGTCGATCTCGAGCGGCATCGCGCGTGATCCTACGCCGTCGATCGCGCCCGACCACGCCGCAGGTCGCCGGTACCCTGCCGGAGTGCGCACGAAAGTCGTCGCCATCGCAGCCGTCGGCGTCGCCGTCGTCGCACTCGCCGCCGTCGGCGGCTACGTGCTGCTCTCCGACGACGACTCCTCGTCGGCGGACGGCTCGACGGACACGACTTCGACGAGCACGGGGCCGCGCTCCGTCACGATCCGCGTGCTCGCGACGGTGACGACGGCGCGGCCGGTCGACCTCCCGCCGCGGAACGTGCGGAACAAGGGCGACCGCGTCTTCGTCGAGTCGCAGCTGACGAACGCCGTGCCGCAGTTCGGCCGGCCGGTGGGCTCGATCATCGGACAGGACTACTCGACGATCACGTACCTCTCGCCGACCGAGCGCCTCGTGAACGTCCAGATCACGCTCCCGGGCGGCGGTCTCCACCTCCGTGGGAAGCTCGAGGTCGAGGACCCGCAGGCGGTCGTCAAGATCCCGGTGATCAGCGGAACGCGCGACTTCGCGGGCGCGACCGGCTTCTCGGAGGCGCGCAGCGCGCCCGGGAGCCACACGCTCAACGTCTACCGCCTGCGGCTCCCCTAGGCGCACGGTAGAACCGCAGCCATGCGGCGCATGGAGGCGGAGGAGCGGAGGGCGCGGCTCGTCCGCAGGCACCGGCTGACGCCGCCGCGGCGCGCCGACGACGTCCGCGACGCAGTGAGATCGGTCGTCGTCCTCCACTCGAGCGACCCGGCGACGGTGTTCCTCTCCGCCTGGGCCCGGACGCGGGACTTCGAGCCGTCCATGCTCGAGCACGCGCTCTACGAGCAGCGCACGCTCGTCCGGATGCTCGGGATGCGCCGGACGCTGTTCGTCGTCCCGCGCGAGCTGGTCGAGGTCGTCGACGCCGCCGCCTCGCAGGCGGTCGCGGCAAACGAGCGTCGGAAGCTCGAGCGCTTCGCCGCCGAGACCGGTGTCTCGGACGACCCGGCCGCATGGATCGCCGAGGCGTCCTCCGCGGCGCTCGCGGCGCTTCAGGCACGCGGCGAGGCGTCGACGAGCGAGCTCGCCGGCGACCATCCGCTGCTCGGCCAGAAGGTCCGGCTCGGCACCGGCACGCGCTGGGAGGCGGAAGTCGGCGCGGCGAGCCGGATCCTGCTGCTCCTCGCGGCGGAGGGCGCGATCGTGCGCGACCGCCCGCGTGGGGGCTGGACCGGAAGCCAGTACCGCTGGGTGCCGAGCGAGCGGCTCGGCCCGCGACGCTCCGTGCAGCCGGAGGTCGCGCGTGCGGAGCTGCTCCGCGCGTGGCTCATGGCCTTCGGTCCCGCGACCGAGACGGACGTCCGCTGGTGGACGGGCTGGACGGCGCGCGACGCGCGCGCGGCCCTCGCCAGCGTGCCCCACGCCGAGGTCGAGCTCGACGAGGGCACGGGGTACGTCCTCGCGGGCGACGACGAGCCCGAGGAGATCACGGCCCCGGCTCCCGCGCTACTGCCGGCGCTCGACCCCACCGCGATGGGGTGGAAGGAACGCGGGTGGTACCTCGGGCCGCACGGCGCCGCGATCTTCGACCGGAACGGGAACGCCGGCCCGACCGTCTGGTGGGGCGGCCGGATCGTGGGCGGCTGGGCGCAGCGGCGGGGCGGCGAGGTCGCCCACCGGCTGCTCGAGGACGTCGGCGCGGAGGCCGAGGCGGCGATCGCCACCGAGTGCGCGCGCCTCGCGTCGTGGCTCGGCGACGTCCGCGTGACCCCGCGGTTTCGGACGCCGCTCGAGCGCGAGCTCTCGGCATGACGAGTCGACCGGCGGCCGGCACCGCGCTTGCTCGCAGGCTCGGGACAACGGACGCGGCGCTGATCGGCGTCGGCTCGATGGTCGGCGCCGGCGTGTTCGCAGCGCTCGGGCCCGCAGCGCAGTCCGCCGGCTCGTGGCTCCTGCTCGGCCTCGTCGTCGCCGCCGTCGTCGCGTACTGCAACGCGATCGCCTCGGCCCAGCTCGCGGCGCAGTACCCCGTGTCCGGCGGCTCGTACGTCTACGGCCGCGAACGCCTCGACCCGTGGTTCGGCTTCGCCGCGGGGTGGTGCTTCGTGACGGGGAAGACCGCGTCGTGCGCCGCGATGGCGGTCACGTTCGGCGCGTACGTCGCACCCGGCTCGGAGCTCGCGCAGCGGGCGCTCGGCGTGCTCGCGGTCGTCGCCCTTACCGTCGTGACGCTCCGGGGCGTCGAGCGCACCGCACACCTCACGCGCGTCCTCGTCGCGGTGTCCGTCGGCGCGCTCGTCCTCGTCGTCGCGCTGCTCCTGGCGAGCGGGGGCGCGGACGCGGAGAACCTGGACGGGGGTGGCGCGAGCGCGTATGGCGTGCTCCAGGCAGCGGGCCTGTTGTTCTTCGCTTTCGCCGGCTACGCGCGGATCGCGACCCTGGCCGAGGAGGTACGCGACCCGCAGCGGACGATCCCGCGGGCCATCGTCGCGGCACTCGCCGTCGTGCTCTGCCTCTACCTCGCAGTCGCGGTCGCGGCGCTGCTCGTGGCAGGCCCTGACGCGCTCGCCGCGAGCAGCGCACCGCTTCGCACCGCCGTGGAGCTCGCCGGCGCCGCCTGGGCGACGCCGGTGGTCACGCTCGGCGCCGCCGTGGCGAGTCTCGGGGCGCTCCTCGCGCTCCTCGCGGGCGTCTCGCGTACGTCGCTCGCGATGGCGCGGAACCGCGACCTGCCGCGCCGCCTCGCGACGGTCGATCCGGGCCACGCGGTGCCACGCGACGCCCAGCTCGCTCTCGCCGCCGTCGTCGCGCTCCTCGTGGCAACGGTCGACCTGCGTGGGATGATCGGGTTCTCGTCGTTCGGCGTGCTCCTCTACTACGCGGTCGCGAACGCGGCCGCCTGGACGCAGGGCCCCGCCCTGCGCCGGTCGCCGAGGGCGCTCCAGGCGCTCGGGCTGACCGGCTGCCTCGTGCTCGTGGTCACGCTGCCCTACGTCGCCGTGCTCACGGGCATCGGCGTGCTCGCGGCGGGTTGCGCCGGGCGGCTCGTGCGTCGCGCCCCAACCGGCCC
>DASSJV010000152.1:0-2881 GCA_035691005.1 Gaiella sp.
CAGGGCACCTGAGAGGAGTCGTCGAGGTCGTGGATCACCTCGTCGCGCCGCGCGAGCACCGCGGGGACGTCGAGCCCGCCGACCTCCACGCCCTTCACGCGGGCGGCCTCGGCACGGATCTCGAGCGGCCGGAGGAGCGCCTTGGAGGGCATGCACGCATAGAACGAGCACTCGCCGCCGACGAGCCGCTCCTCGATGATCGCGACCGAGACCCCCGCCTGCCCGAGCCTCCCCGCGATCACCTCGCCCGGCGCCCCGGCGCCGATCACGACAACGTCGAACTCGCGCTCGTCCACGTCCACGTCAGCATAGGCTGGGCGCGTGCCGTCCCGCTCCTACCGCCTCAGCACCAAGAGCCCCGAGATCGAGGCCGCCTTCACGGAGCTCCGCCGCCAGCTGAAGGTCCCGGCCGAGTTCCCCGCAGAGGTGCTCGCCGAGGCGGAGCAGGCGGCGGCCGCTCCCCGGCTGCCGGATGCCGACGAGACCTCGACGCCGTTCGTGACCCTCGACCCGGCCGAGTCGATGGACCTCGACCAGGCGTTCTTCATCGAGCGCGCCGACGACGGCTACCGCGTGCAGTACGCGATCGCCGACGTGGGGGCGTTCGTCGCGCCCGGCGGGCCGATGGACCTCGAGGCGCACGAGCGCGGCCGGAGCCTGTACGCGCCCGACATGACCGTGCGCCTCTACCCGACCGTTCTCTCGGAGGGCGCGGCGAGCCTCCTGCCCGACCAGGTGCGCCCGGCGCTCGTGTGGACGATGGACGTCGACGCGACGGGCGAAGGCACGGGCGTACACGTCCACAAGGCACTCGTCCGCAGCCGGGCCAAGCTCGACTACGTCACGTCCCAGCAGGCTCTCGACGGCGGCACGGCCGACGAGCAGCTCCGCCTCCTGCGCGAGGTCGGGATCCTCCGCCGCCAGCGCGAGCAGCGGCGCGGCGGCGTCAGCATCGCGCTCCCCGACCAGGTCGTCACGGAAGACCGGCAGCGCTACGGGCTCCGCTTCCACGCGCCCCTGCCGATCGAGGAGTGGAACGCGCAGATCTCCCTGATGACCGGGATGGCGGCCGCCGACCTCATGCTCCACGCGGGGATCGGGCTGCTCCGCACCGTCCCCCCGCCCGAGCCCGACCGCCTCGAGCAGCTGCGGCTGACCGCGAGGGCGCTCCGCGTCGAGTGGCCCGAGGACGTCACGTACCAGGACTTCGTCCGCAGCCTCAGCCCGTTCGTCGCACGCCAGGCGGCGCTTCTCGTCGAGTCGACCGGGCTTCTCCGCGGCTCGGGCTACGTCGCATTCGACGGCGACCCGCCGAAGGACCCCGTCCATTCACCACTCGCCTCGACGTACTCCCACACGACCGCTCCCCTCCGCCGGCTCGTCGACCGGTACGTCGGAGAGACCTGCGTCGCGCTCTCGGCCGGCACCGACGTGCCGGACTGGGTGCGCGCCGAGCTCCCGGCGCTGCCCGAGGCGATGGCCACGACGGCCGGCCGCGCCGGCCAGTACGAGGCGGGCACCGTCTCGATCATCGAGGCGGCCCTCCTCACGGGGAGGATCGGCGAGACGTTCGACGCGATCGTCGTCAAGGTCGAGGAGAAGCGCGGGCGCGCCCTGGTTGCGATCCGCGACCCGGCCGTCACCGCACGCTGCAGGGGCGACGACCTGCCGCTCGGCGGGCGCGTCGTCGTCCGTCTCGTCGAGGCGGACGTGATGCAGCGGCTCGTCCGCTTCGAGCTGGCCTGAAACTGACTACGCGCCTGAAGCACGCCGTCGGGCGTTGAGTTCCTTGTAGCGCTCGATCATCTCGAGCAGGCGCCGCTCGAGATCGCGACTCCGCTCGAGATCCGCCGCGCGCTCCTCAGGTGTCCTCTTCCTCTTCCTGCCCATCGTCGTCCTCCGATGATGCCCGCGCGCACGGTGATGCGCCAGATCTGCGGAATCGACCGGCCCGAAGACGGCTACGCCTCGCGACGCACCCGCTCCGCCGCGGCGAGCGTGGCGGCCCCGAACAGGACGAGCCGTGCCACCTCGACCCGCGTCTCCGCCTCTGCGAGCGCGGTCAGGGCCTGCAGCACAGCGTCGTCGAACGGCCAGCCGAACGCGCCCGAGGAGATCAGCGGAAAGGCGAGCGTCGCCGCGCCGAGCTCGTCCGCCACCTCGAGCGAGCGCGTGTAGCACGAGCGCAGCGTCGCCGCCCGTTCCTCCGCCTCGCCCGCGTGCCAGACCGGACCGACGGTGTGGATCACCCACCGCGCCGGAAGCTTCCCCGCGGTCGTCGCGACCGCGTCCCCCGCCGGCAGGCCGTCCGGGTACCGCGTCGCGCGGAGCGCACGGCACTCCTCGAGGATCGCAGGCCCGCCGTTCCGGTGGATCGCGCCGTCGACGCCGCCGCCGCCCAGGAGCGACGAGTTCGCGGCGTTGACGATCGCGTCGACCGCCTGCGCGGTCACGTCGCCCTCGACGAGGTCGATCCGCACGCCCGCATGATGCCCCTACGGACCGTCGACCCGCGCAGATATCGGTTGAACGCCAACCGGTCGGTGCATTAGGTTCTCCCCCCAATGGAGCTGAACGACTGGATCCTCGCCCTCCACCTGCTCTCCGCGGTGTCGATGGTCGCCGCGGTGACGGTGTTCTCGGTGATGATCGCCGCGCTCTGGCGCACCGACGACCCCGCCGCCGTCACGTCGTTCATGCGGCTCGGCCTCGTGGGGAACGCGTTGGTGATCGTCGGCTTGCTCGGGACGATCGTGTTCGGCGTCTGGCTCGCGATCTCCCTCGACGCGTACCAGCTGTGGGACGGCTGGGTGATCGCCGCGCTCGTCCTCTGGGTGCTCGTCGGTGCGATCGGCAAGCAGACGGGTGACGGCTACAGGGC
>DASSJV010000153.1:0-47928 GCA_035691005.1 Gaiella sp.
GAGGCGCAGGTTCGACTCGATGAGCTTCTGCTTCGCGAGCTCGTCGCCCTCGTCCTTGCGCCGCGCGAGCTCGCGCTCCTCGACCGGCGTGAGCAACCTGCCGTCGCCGATCGCCCGTACGTACAGCTTCAGAGGATCCTGGACGGCCTCTCCCGTCTCGGGCTCGTCGTGCGTCTCGGCGACCGGGTCGAACAGAGGCTCGGCTGCGTTCGGCTCCACGTGAGTGGTATCGGCTGCTCGCGTCCCCCGCTTGAGGCATTTGTGGAGCTCGAGGGGCGAGGAGTGTCGCGGCCGATTCCGAACAGAATGCTCACGGCAGCTGAGTACCCTCGGCAAGAGGGACAACGCGGCTCATTCGGAGGAGACAGGTCCACGTGTGCGGCATCTCTGGCTACAGCCTTGGCCCCCGTTCGCGGGTGAGCCGGACGCTGGCCGCGCAGGCCCTCCTCGCGGGGATCGCCGAGCGCGGCGCCGACGCCGCCGGCTACGCGTTCCGCTCGGGCGACCGGGTTGCGGTGCACAAGCAGCGGACGGGCGCCAGCGGCCTGCTCGACGGCATGACCGTCCCCGACACGGCCGGCGAGGTGCTCCTCCACGTCCGGGACTTCACAAAGGGCCACCCGACGATCCTCGCGAACAACCACCCGATCCGGCACGGACGCGTCGTCGGGATCCACAACGGGATCATCGCGAACGACGACGAGCTCTTCGACCGACACGGCATCGCGCGGCAGGAGCCCGAGATGACGGTGGACTCCGAGGCGATCTTCGCGCTCGTCGAGTCGTTCGGGACCTCGCCGGAGACGCTCGGCCAGCTCGTGGGCGCGATGGCGTCGGCGTGGCTCGACGAGCGGGAGCCCGGCGTCCTCCACCTCGCCCGCGGCGTCGGACGGCCGCTCTGGATCGCCCGTGGCCGGCACGAGCTGCTCTTCGCCTCGACGCGCACGGCGCTCGAGGTCGCGGAGGACGCGCTCCGCACGACCTTCCTCAAGTCGCAGGTCGAGGACGGCCGGCTGCTCCGCGTCGTCGAGGGGACGATCGAGGCCGAGCGCCGCTGGAGCCCCGACACGAGCTTCCGCGAGTCGCGTTCCCTCCCCGCCGTGCGCGCGCCGCACGAGGGTCGCTCGTGCCTCGAGCTCCTGTCGGCGCTCGTCGCACCGGCGTAGGCGGCGACACGCTCCTCAGAACGCGTTGACGCAGCCGAGCGGCTCGAGGACCGCGGCGGCGCGGGCCCGGACCGCACCGGCCTCCCCCACGAGTCGCGCCGTCTCGAGGGCGTTCGCGACGTCGAGGTCGAGGCACGCCGCGCGGAACGCCCAGCCGAGGCGCCGCTCCCGGTCGGCGGCGTCGCGGAGCCGGTCGACCGCGTCGTCCGTCCGACCGGAGGCGAGCGCCAGAAGGCCCTCCGCGACCGTCGCGCTGATCTCTATGCGCGGAGCTGAGACGGCCCGCGCCTTCTCGGCGAACGCGGCGGACACCTCCTCGAGCAGCTCCGTCTCCCCGGCGTGCGCAAGCGCCCGCGGGATCGGCGTCGTCGTGAGCTGCGCCCACTCGCGGTCGGTGGTCGCGAGCACGGTGCCGGTCAGGTCGCGGAGCGTCCGGACGTCTCCGGTCAGCGCGGCGAAGGGCATCACAACCGCGGCCATCGGCAGGATCCGCTGCGGCTCGCCCGCCGCGGTGGCGATCTCGCGCATCGCCCCGAGGGGCTCCGCGGCGGCGGCGAGGTCGCCGCGCCGCATCGCCATCCCTCCCACGAGCTCGCGGGAGATGATCCGGACGCCGTAGAGCGGGACACGTAGCAGCTCCTCCTGGCGCGCCAGGAGTGCGTCGAGGCGCTCCCACCGCCCCGACGGGATGTCGACGAGCACGGCGTGGGAGACCGCGAAGTAGACGTCGAGCCCCTCGACCCCCGGGAGCGGCCCCATGATCTCGCGCATCGCGTCGATCGCGGTCTCCAGCTCCTCGTGGGCCATCGTCGCCTGCGCCGTCCACAGCGAGTTGACGAGACAGCGGTAGGCCTCGAGCGCATCTCCCGTGGCTATCGCCTGCGCGAGGACTCTCTGCATCTCGGGCATGTCGATCGGCACGCCGCGGTTGCCGCGCGTCACGGCGAGGTTCGACCGGGCGTTCAGCTCCGCATGGACGTCGCCCACGCGTTGGGCGACCGCGATCGCCTCCAGAGCGCGCGCTTCGGCCCGGGGCAGCCCGTTCAGCATCTCGAGC
This sequence comes from Gaiella sp., assembly GCA_035691005.1. Taxonomy (GTDB): domain Bacteria; phylum Actinomycetota; class Thermoleophilia; order Gaiellales; family Gaiellaceae; genus Gaiella. The sequence continues at coordinate 2,224 of DASSJV010000153.1, forward strand.
TGGGAGAGCCGCGCCAGCGCGCGGGCCAGCTGAGGGCTCTGGTCGAGTCCCTCGAGCGCCTCCACCGCGGCGGTCGCCTCCGGCAGCGCCTCCCGCCAGCGGCCGGTGACCCAGCTCGCGCGGGAGAGCCAGCTGAGCGAGTCGGCGATCAGCCGCTGCTCGCCGAGCGCCGTCGCGGCCTCGCGGGCCGCGGAGAAGCGCTCGTGGGCCCGTTCGACCTCGTTCGCGATGAGGCTCGTGCGACCGAGCCCGAGGAGGGCGTGCACGCGCTGCCGCGCATCCGGGGCGAGCTCCAGGGCGCGTCGGAGGAGCCGCTCGGCGGTGTCCGCGGCGACGCGGACGAGCGCAGCCTCGCCCGCGACGACGAATAGGTCGCAGGCCCGGGCGCGCACCTCCGCCGACGTCTCGCCGTACTCCAGCGCGCGGTCGTAGTGGTACGCGGCGATCTCCGCCATCTCCGACTCGCGGCCCGGGGCGACGTCCTCGACCCACCGTCCTACCTGGCCGTGGAGCTCGCGGCGCTCCGCGCGAGGCAGGGTCGAGTAGGCGACGTCGTGCGTGAGCGCGTGCTTGAAGGCGAACTCGCGCATCCCCGACACCGTGGACTCGGCGTGCTCGGCGACGAGGGCTCGCGGGCCGAGCGCCGCGATCACGGTCTCGTCGACGCCGACCGCGCGCGGCCAGAACACGCGCCCCATCACGGAGCAGCGGCGGAGTGCCTCGCGTGAGGAGGCGTCGAGCAGGTCGACGCGCGCCGCGATCACGCCGTGGATCGAGTCCGGCAACTCGACCTCGTCGACGCCGCCGCGCACCGTCCACCCGCCGTTCTCCCGCGCGATCGCCTCCCGGTCGATCAGCATCTGGAGGATCTCCTCGACGTAGAACGGGTTTCCGTCCGCGCGCGTCACGATCCGTCGCGTGAGCTCGCGCGGCAGCTCGCCCGCGCCGACCAGCGCCTCGACGAGCTGCTCCGACTCCGTCGCGGGAAGCGGCGAGAGCCTGATCGACGCCGCGTCGCGCACGCCTCCGCCCCACGCCTCGCGCCCGTCGAAGAACTCCGGGCGAGCCGTGCAGATCGTGAGCACCGCCGTGTCGGTCAGCGCGTCCGTGAGCCGCTCCAGCAACTGGAGCAGCGGCTCCGACGCCCAGTGGACGTCCTCGACGACGAGCACCGTCAGCCGCTCCCCGCCGAGACCGCACAGGAACAGGCGCCAGCTCTCGCGCAGGAGGGCGCCGACGTCACGCTCGTCGTCAGCGGGAAGGGCAAGCCCGATCGTCCAGCCGAGCGCGTCGACGACTCCGGGGGCGTGCTCCGGCCGCACGTGCTCGCCCACCGCGGCCTCGAGCTTGCACAGGGCGGCCTCGGCGGAGTCGCTGTCGAGGATCCCGGCGTGCCCCTTCGCCGCCTCTCCCAGCGGCCAGTACGTGATCCCTTCTCCGTACGGGAGGCACCGGCCCTGGAGGAGGTTCGCATCGGGCAGCCGTTCGACGAACTCCGAGACGAGCCGGGTCTTCCCGACCCCGGCGTGGCCGTAGATCGTCACCAGCTGCGGCGTGCGTTCGCGCGCGACGCGCGCCGTGAGCGCGCGGAGCACGACGAGCTCCTCCTCTCTGCCGATCATCTGCGCCGACAGACCGTCGACCCCCCGCGCCCCGGGGAGCGCGACGACCGCAGCCGCCTCCCAGGCGGCGAGCGGCGCGTCCTTCCCCTTCGCCGGCGCGGCGCCCAGGTCGACGTAGCGGACGGCGCGCCTGGTCGCCGCCTGCGTCCGCTGCCCGACGAGCACCTGGCCGGGCTCGGCGCGCTGCTGAAGCCTCGCCGCGACGTTGACCGTGTCGCCGCTCACCATCAGCTCGCCCCGCGCGACCGCCTCGCGCCCGGCCACCACCTCACCCGTGTTCACCCCGATCCTGAGGCCGACGTCGACGCCGTGCCGCTCGTCGACGCCACGGGCGAACTCGGGGAACCCGTCCCGCACGGCGAGTGCGGCGCGAACGGCTCTCTCGGCGTCGTCGTCGTGCGCCACCGGGACGCCGAACACCGCGAGCACGGCGTCGCCGACGAACTTCTCACTGACCCCGCCGAAGCGCTCGACCTCGGCGTTGACGAGCTCGAACAGCTCCCCCTGGATCACGCGGAGCTCCTCCGGGTCGACACGGGAGCCGAGCGCGGTCGAGCCTGCCAGGTCGGCGAACAGCGCCGTGACGACGCGCCGTTCCTCGTGGTCGTCGAGGACGGGGCCTCGCGCGGCGCCTTCGTGGAGCGGCGTCCCGCACGCGGAGCAGAACGCGGCGTCGGCCGGCGACTCGGTGCCGCAGCCGGGGCACACGCGGACGAGCGCCGAGCCGCAGAGACTGCAGAAACGCGCGTCCCCGGGCTGCTCGGTGCCGCAGGAGCCGCACGTCACGGTCGGAATCACGGACCGTCTACCGTACCGTCCGGCCGGACGTCGACGCCCTCCTCCAGCAGCCGCTCCCGCACGAGGTACTGGAACGCGGACCATGCCCCCGGGCTCACGTCGACCATGCGGTAGACCTGCCATTCCGACAGGAGCGTCGCGTCGCGGGCGCGCGCCGACTTCCAGTCGGCCATCTTCGGCAGGCGCCCGAGCTCGCGGGCGAGCACCGCGCCGTCCGCCACCGCGCGCTCCAGGCGCTCCTCGCCGAGCGGCACGTCGAACCCGGCTTCCCGGAGGGCCGCGGCGAGCGAGCCGAACGTGTGCCAGATCAGCGACTTCGAGGCGACCCTTCCCCGGCGCGCCTCGATGTCGCGCACCGTGGGCGTCCGGCCCAGCTCCTCGCCGAGGTCGCGCAGCTGCGTGAGGAGCTCCTCGCGACTGATGAACCTGCGCGGCGTGAGACCTGCCGCGCGCTTCGCCGCGTTCCAGGTGCCGAAGTGCTCGATCACGGTCTGCGGATGCACCCTGGCCTCCTGGTCGGCCGCGAACTCGCGCATCGTCGGCGACCGACCGAGCCTCTGCGACGACGCGCGGAGCTCGGCGAGGATCTCTTCGTCCGTATACCGGCGCCGCAATCCCGCGCGAAAGGCCTCGAGCGCACCGGCGTCGATGCCCTCGAGGGCCGGGTGACGGCGCGAAGGGCCTGCCATGCAACCATGGTAGAGCACTTTCGACCACCTGCAAACTCGGCAGAACGACGCGAGGTCGGTACGCTCGCCCGCATGTCCGCACGCCTCGCGCTCGAGACGTCCGCCGCGCGCCTCGTCGGGCGGCTCTCGCGCGCGACCGGCCGCGGCGGGGGTACGACGCTCCCGGGCAAGCTCGTCTGGAAGCTCGACCCGGCCGCGCTCGACGCGCTCGCGAAGCGCCTGCCCGTCGGCGTCGCGCTCGTCTCGGCGACGAACGGCAAGACCACGACCACGGCGATGGCGAGCGCGATCCTCTCGCCCTCGCGGCGGCTTGCCTGGAACCATTCGGGCGCGAACCTCGCGTCGGGCGTGACGTCCACCCTGCTCGCAGCCCGCGACGCCGAGCTCGGGCTGCTCGAGGTGGACGAGTTCGCCTTGCCGGAGGTCATGCGCCGGACGCGCCCGGACGCCGTCTGCCTCGGGAACCTGTTCCGCGACCAGCTCGACCGCTACGGGGAGCTCGAGCACGTCGCCGAGCGCTGGCGGGACGCCGTTCGGCAGCTGCCGCCCGAGGCGACGCTCGTCGTCGGGGCGGACGACCCGCTCGTCGCCTCGCTCGCGGAGGGTCGTCCCGGCGCCGTCCGCTTCGGGGTCGACGACCCGGCGCACGCGCGGCCTGCCCTCCAGCATGCGTCGGACTCGAAGTACTGCGTGCGCTGCGGCGGGCCGTACGGGTACGACGCCGTCTACGTCGGCCATCTCGGCGCATACCGCTGCCCCGCGTGCGGCCACACGCGGCCGCCGCTCGCCGTGGCGGCGCGCGAGATCGAGTCGCACGGCCTCGACGGCATCTCGTTCTCGCTCGAGACGAGCGACGGCGCGGCGCGCGTGCGCCTCGGGCTGCCCGGGCTCTACAACGTCTACAACGCCCTCGCCGCAGCCTCGCTCTCGCTTGCTCTCGGCGCGCGGCTCGAAGCGGTCGTCGCCGGCCTCGAGCGGTTCCGTGCCGCGTTCGGCCGCTTCGAGCGGTTCGCGGCCGACGGCAAGAGCGTCCTCCTCCTGCTCGTGAAGAACCCCGCCGGGGCGAACGAGGCGATCCGCACGCTCGAGGAGGGCGCGGTCGGCGGCCCCGTGGTCGTCGCGCTCAACGACAGGATCGCGGACGGGCGAGACGTCTCCTGGATCTGGGACGTCGACTTCGAGCCGCTGCTCGAGCGCGCGGAGCGGATCGTCGTCAGCGGCGAGCGGGCGGCCGAGCTCGCGCTGCGGTTCGCCTACGGCGGGTTCCCCCGCGAGCGCCTCGAGGTCGTCCCGGAGCTCGAAGCAGCCCTCGACCGGGGCCTCGCGCTCACGGACGAGGGCCATGAGCTCGCCGTTCTCCCCACGTACACGGCGATGCTCGCGCTCCAGGCGATCGCAGCGCGCCGAGGGCTCACGCGCCCCTACTGGGAGGGGGCACCGTGATCCTGCGCGTGGGGCACCTCTACCCCGAGTACCTGAACATCTATGCCGATCGCGGGAACATCGCGGTGCTCGAACGCCGCGCGGCCGCCCGCGGTCACAGCCTCGCGCTGGAGCCTGTGTCCGTCGGGACCAGGCTCGAGCCCGGCGCGCACGACCTGCTCTACGTCGGCGGCGGGCAGGATCGGGAGCAGGCGATGATCGCGCCCGACCTCGCCTCGCGGCAGGACGCCGTCCGCGCGGCGATCGACGGAGGCGCTGCCCTGCTCGCGGTGTGCGGCGGCTACCAGCTGCTCGGCCGCGGCTACCGCGGCCGGGACGGCTCGTGGATGGAGGGCGTCGGCCTCTTTCCGCACGAGACCGTCGCCGGCAATACCCGGATGATCGGCGACGTGCTTCTCGAGAGCACGCTGGCCGAGGCGCCGGGCCGGACGATCGCGGGCTTCGAGAACCACGCGGGGCGAACCCTTCTCGACCCGGGCGCGGACGCGCTCGGCCGCGTCGTCGCGGGCTACGGGAACGACGGCGCCTCGGGGCTCGAGGGCTGCCGCCTCGGACGCGCGCTCGGGACGTACCTCCACGGGCCGCTCCTCCCGCGGAACCCGTGGCTCGCCGACCTCCTGCTCTCCTGGGGGATCGCGCACGCGACGGGCACGGAGCCCGAGCCTCTTGCACCGCTCGACGACGCGCTCGAGGAGGAGGCGCACGCCGTCGCGGCCTCGCGCGCCCGCGCCCGGGGCGGGCGACCGGCCTGAGAGGGCGTCACTCCGCCCAGCGCGCGCCGAGGTAGACGCATCCGTCGCCCGGCTGGTAGCGCGCGAGGAAGCGGGCGATCGGCGGGTGCAGCGTGACGCCGTCGAGCTCGTCGGGCTCGAAGAGGCGATGGCCACGGACGGCGTCGTCTCTCGACGTCGCGTCGACGAGGGAGCCGTCGAGCTCCCCCGCGAAGACGACGTGGACGACGTGCTTCGACCAGAGGCTCCGCTCGGGGGAGATCGACTCGACGATCGCGATCGGCCCCTCGACGGGAAACGCGTCATCCGGGCTGACGAGCCCGGTCTCCTCGGCGAGCTCGCGCTGGAGCGCCTCGACGAGCGTCTCACCGCTGCGGACGCCGCCGCCGGGAAGCAGCCAGTGCTCCCGTCCGCGCTTCTCGTGGCGGCAGAGGAGGATCGCGCCGCGCCAACGGAGCATCGCCGAGACGCGGATCCGCGGCTCCGGCCGCATCAGCTGCCCGACGAGCCGAGGCCGCCCGCGCCCCGCTCGGACGGTGGGAGCTCGTCGACCTCGACGACCTCGACCTGCGGAAGCTCGACGACGACGAGCTGGGCGATCCGCATCCCCGGCTCGACGACGAACGGCTCCGTGCGGTCGGTGTTGAGGAGGATCACCTTGACCTCGCCGCGATAGCCCTCGTCGATGAGCCCGGGGGCGTTCACCTTCCCGAGGCCGTGACGCGCGGCGAGGCCCGAGCGCGGCAGCACGAGCCCGGCGTGGCCGGGCGGGATCGCGACGGCGATCCCCGTCCCCACGACCGCGCGCTCGCCGGGCCCGAGCTCGACACGCTCGCACGCGGACAGATCGAGTCCTGCGTCGCCGTCGTACGCCTGGGCGGGCAGCCGCGCGTCCGGCCGAAGCCGCGTGACCTGGACCGGCGTCACGCGCTCCCGAGGCTCTCGGCGTCGAGCCCGGCGACGAGGTACGGGGCGAAGCGCCGGATGTCGCGGTGCGGCAGGCGGGCGCGGACGACGACGCCGGCCTCCGTGTCCATCCGCTCGTCGATCGGCGCGCCGAGGGCATAGAGGTCGGCGAGCACGGCGCCCTTGTCGTACGGGACGAGCAGGCGGACCTCGTCGTAGCGGTCGGCGAAGCGCGACGCGATGCGCGCCTTCAGCTCGTCCACGCCTGTTCCGTCGACGGCCGAGACCCGCACGGCGTCCGGGAAGCGGTTCGTGATCCGCCGTCGCGCGAGCGGGTCGAGCAGGTCGACCTTGTTCAGCACCAGTTCGACCGGGACGTCGCCCGCGCCGATCTCGGCGAGGACGCCCTCGACGGCGCGCAGCTGCTCGACGAGCACGTCCTCCGGCAGCGACGCGTCGACGACGTGCAGCACGAGGTCGGCGACGAGCGTCTCCTCGAGCGTCGACGCGAAGCCCTCGACGAGCTGCGTCGGTAGGCGCCGGATGAAGCCGACAGTATCGGTGACGAGGTATCGCTTGCCTCGATGCTCGAACCCCCGCGTGGTCGGGTCGAGCGTCTCGAACAGGCGGTTCTCGACCGAGACGTCCGCGCCGGTCAGGGCGTTGAGCAACGTCGACTTGCCGACGTTCGTGTACCCCGCGAGCGCGACGGTCGGCGTCTCCGAGCGGCTCCGCGCCTTGCGCCGGGTCGCGCGATGCGCGCCGACCTCTCTCAGGCGGCGGCGGAGGAGCGTGATCCGGCGGTTCGCGAGCCGCCGGTCCGTCTCTAGCTGGGACTCGCCGGGGCCGCGCGTGCCCACGCCGCCGCCTACCTGGGCCGTCCCACCGCCGCCCGCGAGGCGCTCGAGGTGCTTCCACATGCCTCGCATGCGCGGGAGGTTGTACTCCAGCTGCGCGAGCTCGACCTGGAGCTTCCCCTCCGCCGAGGTCGCGTGCTGCGCGAAGATGTCGAGGATCAGCTGCGTCCGGTCGACGACGCGCGCCGACAGCGCATCCTCGAGCGCGCGCTGCTGCGTCGGGGAGAGCTCGTCGTCGACGATCAGCACCTCGGCGCGCTGCGCGCCGTACGTCTCCTTCAGCTCCTCAAGCTTGCCCTTGCCGACATAGGTGCGCGGATCGGAGCGCGCGCGGTGCTGAACGACATGAGCAACGGGCGCGACGCCGGCGGCCCGGGCGAGCTCGCGCAGCTCGCCGAGCTCGTCCTCGTCGTCGGCGCCGTGCGGGAGGACCGCGAGGAGCAGCCCGCGCTCGGGCTCCGGCTCGAGCGTGCGCTGGGAGTGCGCCACCGGCATCGCGGGAAGTATGCCCCTCCCCCGCCGCCGGTAGGCTCGAGCGACGATGAGCGCGCTCGCCGACCGTCTCGCCCGGCGCACGCTCGAGCTCGTCGACATCCCCTCGGAGAGCCTGCAGGAGGAGGCGATCAGAGAGCATCTCCGCGCGCTCGTGCCGGCGCCCTTCGAGCCGGTCTTCGCAGGGGACGACGCCTTCCTGTGGGCGCGCGAGCGCCGGCGGGACGCCCCGTTCCTCCTGCTGGCAGGTCACTACGACACCGTCCCCGCGCAGGACAACGTGCCGGGCCACGTCGACACCGGCGCCGTGCACGGGTGCGGCGCGAGTGACATGAAGGGCGGCGTCGCCGTCGCGCTCGAGCTCGTCCGCGACCTCGCCGGCGAGGAGCCGGGGCCGGTCGACGTCGGGCTGCTCCTCTTCGGCCGCGAGGAGCTGCCGCCGCTGCACAACCCCCTCCCCGCCCTGTTCGACGGCTGCCCGCTCGCGCGGGAGGCGGACCTCGCGATCCTGCTCGAGCCGACCGACCTGACGATCCAGGCCGGCTGTCTCGGGAACCTCTCCGCCCGGGTGACGTTCCACGGAGTGAGCGGCCATTCAGCGCGGCCGTGGCTCGCCGAGAACGCGATCCACCGGGCGATCGAGGGGCTCGGGCGGATTGCCACGTTCGAGCGGCGGGAGGCCGTGATCGACGGCCTGCCATTCTACGAAGTCGCCTCCGTGACGCGGATCGGCGGGGGCGTCGCCGACAACGTCGTGCCCGATCTGGCCGTCGCGACGGTGAATCTCCGCTACCCGCCCGACCGGACGCCCGAGGCGGCGGAGGAGCTCCTGCGCTCACTCCTCCCGACCGACGCGGCGGTCGAGATCGACGGCAACTCGCCGCCCGGCGCGGTGTCGGTCGACGCGCCGCTCGCCCGGGCGCTCCAGGCGGTGGGCGGCTTCGCGATCGAGCCGAAGCAGGCCTGGACGAACGTCGCCGACTTCACCGCCCGAGGGATCCCCGCGGTGAACTTCGGGCCCGGCGGGACGCGGTACGCGCACCGGCGCGACGAGCTGGTCGAGATCGCCGCGCTCGAAGGCGCGTACGCCGCGCTGCGGAGCGTCGTGCTCGGCGGCGTCGTCTAACGTCCTGGCGTGCCGCTCTCCCCCACGCTCCGCGCGCAGGCGACGTATCCGTTCGTGCGTCTGAACGAGGCTGCGGCCGCGCGACGGGCGGCCGGGCTCGAGGTGATCGACTTCGGCATGGGCGACCCGCGCGAGCCGACCGACCCGGCGATCCTGGAGGCGCTCCGCGACGGTGTCCGCGAACGGATGGGCTACCCCGGGGCGCCCGGGTTGCCCGAGTTGCGGGAGGCGATCGTGGCCTGGGCGGCGCGGCGCTTCGGCGTTCGGCTCGATCCCGACAGGCACGTGATCCCGACGCTCGGCTCGAAGGAGGCGATCTTCTCGCTCGCGCAGGTCGTCCTCGACGCCCCAGGCGGCAAGGACACGGTCGTCGTCACCGAGCCGGGCTATCCCGTCCCCGCGCGCGGCGCGGCGTTCGCGGGCGCGCGGGTCGTCGAGCTGCCGCTGCTCGAGCGGAGCGCGTTCCTGCCCGACCTCGACGGCGTCGCGGACGAGTCGTGGGCGCGCGCGGCGCTCGTCTGGCTCAACTCGCCGAACAACCCCACCGGCGCGATCGCGCCGCTCCCGCTGCTCGAGCGGCTCGCCGCCCTCGCGCGCGAGCACGGCTTCGTCCTCGCCTGCGACGAGGCATACAGCGAGCTGTGGTTCGACCGGCCGCCGCCCTCGGCGCTCCAGCTGCCCAGCTGGACGAGCGTCCTCGTGCTCAACACGCTGTCGAAGCGCTCGTCGATGACGGGGTTCCGCAGCGGCTTTGCCGCCGGCGATCCCGAGCTGATCGCGGCGCTCCGCCGCTATCGCCCGAACGTCGGCACGGCGCCGCAGGAGTTCGTGCAGCGCGCCTCGGTCGTCGCGTGGGGCGACGAGGAGCACGTCCGCCGCACGCGCGCGGCTTACGGGCGCAAGCGGGCACTGCTGCTCAACGTGCTCGCCCGGAAGGGACTTCGTGACGCCGGGGGGCCGGCGACGATGTACCTCTGGATCGCCACGCCGCGCGGAGAGACCTCGGAGGAGCACGCTGCCCGGCTGCTCGAGCACGGCGTGCTCGTCGCGCCGGGCTCGTACCTCGGCCCTTCCGGCGAGGGCTTCGTGCGGTACGCGCTCGTCCCGACGGAGGAGGAATGCGCCCGCGCCGTCGCGATCCTGGAGGATGCCCTCTGATGGGCCTCCAGGCGACGATCGAGGAGCTGTGGGAGCGCGGCGAGGTCGCGGCCGAGCCGATCGAGGAGGCGATCGACCTGCTCGACCGCGGCGAGCTGCGCGTCGCCGAGCCGGGAGCGGACGGCTGGGTCGTCAACGACTGGGCAAAGAAGGCGATCCTCCTGTACTTCCGGCTGCGGAAGGTCGAGCCGCTCGACGTCGGCGGCATCCGCTACCTCGACAAGATCCCGGTCAAGCACGTCGACCCGGCGCTCGGGGTCCGCGTCGTGCCGCCCGGGGTCGCGCGCCGCGGCGCCTTTCTCTCCGAGGGCGTCGTGCTCATGCCCGGCTACGTCAACATCGGCGCCTGGGTCGGCCCCCGCACGATGGTCGACACGTGGGCGACGGTCGGCTCGTGCGCGCAGATCGGCGCGGACGTCCACCTCGCGGGCGGCGTCGGGATCGGCGGCGTCCTCGAGCCGCCTCAGGCCGCGCCCGTGATCGTCGAGGACGGCGCGTTCGTCGGTTCCCGCGCGGTAATCGTCGAGGGGGTCCGCGTCGGCGCCGGGGCGGTGATCGGGCCGAACGTCGTCCTCTCGGCGAGCGTGCCGATCATCGACGTCACCGGCCCGGAGCCGGTCGAATATCGCGGCGTCGTGCCGCCGCGGAAGGTCGTGCTCCCGGGGGTGCGGCAGAAGGAGTACCCGGCCGGGACCTTCGGGCTCCAATGCGCGCTGATCGTCGGCGAGCGCAGCGCGTCGACCGACGTCAAGACGTCGCTGAACGACGTGTTGCGCGAGTTCGAGATCGCCGTCTAGAGCGCGGTCGTCCCTTCGCAGATCCGCTCGGCGGGTCCGGTCAGGACGGCTGACGACCCCGTGACCTCGACCTGGAGCTCGCCGCCCGGCATCGCGACCCTGACGAGGCCGTCGCACCACCCACGCGCGACCGCGGCGGCTGCGACCGCGACCGCCGACGAGCCCGACGCGCGGGTCTCCCCCGCGCCCCGCTCCCAGACGAGCGCCGCGAGCGCATCTCGTCCGAGCGCCCGCGCCAGCTGGACGTTCGTCCTGCCGGGAAAGCGCGGATGCGCCTCGATCGCCGGTCCGAGCCGCAGGAGGTCGTCGCGCGAGAGCACCTCCCGTAGGACCACGGCGTGTGGATTCCCGGCGTCCACCGGGATCACGGTGACCCGCTCCCCGGCGAGATCGAGCGCCTCGTCGGGCGCGACGAAGACGTCTCCGATCTCCTGGCGGACGAGCCCGTCGCCGGCGAGGACGGCGCGGACGGCCCGCCCGGCCGTGAGGATCTCGACCTCGTGCCCGCCTTTCTCGCGGAGAAGCCATGCCGCGGCGATGCGACTCCCGTTGCCCGACATCTCCGCGAGAGAGCCGTCCGGGTTCCAGATCGCGATCTCGGCGCGCGCGCTCTCGTAGCTGAGGATCTCGACGACCCCGTCGCTGCCGATCCCCGTGCTCGTGTCGCAGATCCGGCGGACCCGCTCGGGTGTCAGCACCGCGGCGTCGGGCTGCACGAGCAGCAGGTACGCGTTGCCGAGCGCATGCCACTTCTCGAAGCGCACGGCCGGAGGCTAGATCATCGGGGCTCCTGTCAGCCCGCCGCGAGACCGCTGACCTCGAGAATGTCTCCTGCGACCGCCTCGGGCGGACGATTCCCGTCCACCAACACGATCCCGGGGATGCGGCGCATCCATTTCCGCTGGTAACGGGCATATCGCTGTGTCCTCGCGACGAGCCGCTCGAGCGCCGCGTCCGGCGAGAGCTCGGCGATCTCGCGGAGGCCGAGGGTCTTCTCGACGGTGCGCGACAGCGGCTGCTCGAGCGCGGCTCGCACCTCCGCGACCACACCCTCCTCGAACATGGCGCGGGCGCGCTCGACGATTCGTCCGTCGAGCTCCTCCGGGGTCAGCTCGAGCCCGACGATCACCGTCGGACGGCGTGTGTCCCGGGACCAGAGCCGGTCGTCGGGGCGCACGAGCGAGTGCCCGGTCTCCGCGAGGGCGAGCGCGCGGACGAGACGCTGGCGGTCGTTTGCATGAACCGCCGCCGCGGCGGAGGGATCGAGCGAGGCGAGGCGCCCGTGCGCGGCCTCTGCGTCGGAGTCCACCTCCTCCGCGACGCGCCCCACCGTTTCCTCCGCGACGGCCGGCGGGAGATCGAGGTCGGCGAGCGCGGCCCTCAGGTAGAGCCCGGTGCCGCCCGTCACCACTGCCACCCCGCGTCCCTCCACGAGCGCATCGATCTCCGCGTGAGCGAGCGGCGCGAACTCCCCTACGGTCATCTGCTCGACCGGCTCGCGGATCGCAACGAGACGGGTCGGGACGACAGGCTGGTTCGTGAGGATCGGCAGGCCGCGATAGACCTGGAGCGCGTCGACCGAGACGACCTCCGTCCCCAGCGGCGCCGCGAGCGCCTCCGCGACCGCGCTCTTCCCCGACGCGGTCGGCCCGAAGATCGCCACGACCTCGACCCGCGCGCCCCCCACGGGCCTCTCGCCTCCTGCGGACGTGTCTTCTGGGGCCAGGTCCGCGGCCCCCTGTTCTCGGGCCACCGACCTCCTCCCCACGGCTTCAGCCTACCGTCGTAGTTGTGACGCGTGGGGCACGGCCTCGCGCCAGGTTCGTGTCGATCGCTCCACTGCAGAGGGGTCTACGCGGGCACGAGCGACCGCTCGCGACCCCGGAGGGTCGTCGACGTCGAGCCCTCGATCACGACCGACGTGAGGTCGCCGGGCTCGGCCACGCCCGCGAAGTTCACGGTCGTGTTGCGACGCGTCCGGCCGCGCAGAAGCGACGGATCCGTTCGGCTCGGGCCCTCCACGAGCACCTCTTCGACCAGGCCGACCCGAGCGGCGTTCCGCTTCGCGGCGATGCGCTGGACGACCTCGACGAGGCGCTCCATGCGGTCGCGCTTCACGTCCTCCGGCACCCGATCGGGCAGGTCGGCCGCCTCGGTGCCGCTCCGCGGCGAGTAGACGAACGTGAACGCGCTGTCGTAGCCGACCTCCTCGACGACCCCGAGCGTGTCGCCGAAGTCGTCCTCCGTCTCCCCGGGAAAGCCGACGATGATGTCCGTGCCGAGCGCGAGGTCGGGAATCGCGTCGCGCAGCTCGCGGACGAGCCTGAGGTAACGCTCTGCCGTGTACGTGCGGCGCATGGCCTTGAGGACCCGCGTCGAACCCGACTGGAGCGGCAGGTGCACGTGCTCGCAGACGGCGCGCGACTCGGCGATCGCCGCAATCACCGGCGGCCGGAAGTCCTTCGGGTGCGGGCTGGTGAAGCGGATTCGCTCGATTCCGTCCACCGCGTCGCAGGCGCGCAGGAGCTCGCCGAACTCCGTTCGGATGCCAGGCGCGAGATCCCGACCCCACGAGTTGACGTTCTGGCCGAGGAGCGTGACTTCCCTGACGCCCCCGCGGGCAAGCGCCTCGACCTCGGCGACGATCTCGCCGGGCCTGCGGCTCTGCTCTCGGCCCCGAACGGCGGGAACGATGCAGTAGGAGCAGACCGAGTTGCAGCCCATCGAGACCTGCACCCAGGCCGAGTGGCGCCGTTCGCGGTGCATCGGGAGCGTCGCCGCGAACGTCTCGTGCGTGCCGAACCGGCCGCGCGGCACCGCGTGACCTCCGGCCTCGATCCAGTCGCCGAGGTGCGGGATCGAGCCAGGGCCGAACGCGACGTCGACGAATGGGTAGCGCTCGAAGATCCCCTCGCGCTGCGCCTCGGCGTAGCACCCTCCCACCGCCACCACGAGATCGGGCCGTCTCCGCTTGCGGGCGGCCGCCTCGCCGAGGTACGCCGCGAGCTTCGTGTCCGGCTTCTCGCGGATCGTGCACGTGTTGAAGACGAGCACGTCCGCCTCGGCCGGCTCGACTGCCTCGCCCAGCCCCAGCGACTCGAGCATGCCCTTGATGCGCTCCGAGTCGTGGGCGTTCATCTGACACCCGAAGGTCGTGACGCTGTACCGGCGCATCGTCGCGCCAGTGTAGCCCCGGTCGTTCGACGCACCTTCTCTCGCGACCTGGCCGACGAAGTCTGGATCCGAAGGAGCCGTCGCAGCGACATCCGTGGCGACCCTGATGCGCTTTCCGGCCTGCGGTGATATCCCGGAGGGACCGAGAGGAGGCCAGATGACAACGATTCGACCGCGGTTCACGCTCGCCGACGCCGAGCGAATCGGCGCACTCGTCGGGATCGACTGGAACACCGCGCCGTTCACGCCGGAGCAGTATCGGATGGGACTCGAGGTCGAGCTGGAGCACGGTTCGCACGATCCCGAGACGAACGTGACGAACGACGACGAGATTCTCACCGGGAAGATTGCGTGGGCACATCTCAAGGAGCTGCCGGACTACTACACGCGGCTGGCGGCGATGGAGGCGGCGGCGGGAAGCTAACGCCACGCTCTCCGGCTACACGAGCGCGCGAAGCACCTCGAGGTGCTGCGGGTCGCTCGAGAGATACGCGCCGCGGATCACCGCCCAGACGCGCATGCGGCCGTCGTCGAGACCCGCCGCCGCGAAAGCCGCGAGTCGTCGCTCCGTCACGTCGCGCCGCATCTGCGAGCCGAGCGGGTTGACGAGAAACGAGTACACGTCGAACTCGGCCTCACCCAGCATCGGCTTCGGGTCGATCGCGAGGTAGGACTCACCGTCGGCGAGCAGGTTGTGGTGGTGGAAGTCGCCGTGCACGAGAGTGCTGCGTCCCACCTCGAGCTCGTCGTAGAGCGCTCGCGCGATCGCTGCCAGGGGCGCGCCGCGTCGCGATGCGTTGTCGAGCCAGCGCGGCACGTGGTCGCCGATCCACCGGAACGGCGCCGCGGCGGGACGCCACAGCCGCGTCCCGACGTCGACGGCAACAGCTGTCGCCTCGTCCTCGTCCACGCGGGCGAGGTCCGAGCCCGGACGTGCTCGCTCGACGAGGATCGCGCGGCGGCCCGCATCGCGGCGGAGCAGGCGCACGGCGCCGTCCCCGGCCCACAGGGCGAGCGCGTCCGACTCCTCGTCGGACTCGTCGTCCTCGACGGGCGTCACCTTCAGCACTGCGTCGCTCCCCGCCGGCGCGACGAACGAATAGCGCGCCAACGCGAACGGCGGGCCGAGCTCCACGCCCCAGTCGGCGGCGACCTCGCGCGCGGTCGCCGCGAGCGACGCGAGGTCCGGCCTGTCTCCGGCTACTTCGCGACCTCGACCGCCCGCGATTCGCGGATCACGGTCACCTTCACCTGGCCCGGGTACTCGAGCTGGTCCTCGATCTGGCGTGCGATCTCGTACGAGAGCAGCGCCGTGCCGTCGTCGTCGACCTCGGACGGCTCGACGATCACCCGGATCTCGCGCCCTGCCTGCAGCGCGTACGCCTTCGCGACGCCCGGCTTCGACACCGCGATCTCCTCGAGGGCTTCGAGGCGCTTGATGTAGTGCTCGAGGCTCTCGCCGCGCGCCCCGGGTCGCGACGCCGAGATAGCGTCGGCCGCGATCAGGAGCACGGCCTCGACCGTTTGCGGCTGCACCTCGTAGTGGTGCGCCTCGATCGCGTGGACGACGCCGTCCGACTCGCCGTGACGGCGGGCGAGCTGCGCCGAGACGAGCGCATGGGAGCCGTCGACCTCGTGCGTCATCGCCTTGCCGAGGTCGTGCAGGAGCGCCGCCCGCTTCGCGGTCTTCACGCCGGCACCCAGCTCGGCGGCCATGATCCCCGCGAGGTGGACGACCTCGAGCGTGTGCTTGAGGACGTTCTGGCCGTAGCTCGTGCGAAACCGGAGCCGGCCGAGGATGCCGACGAGCTCCTCGCTGAGCTCACCGCAGTTCGCCTCGAACACGGCCTGGGCGCCTGCCTGGTGAACCTGTTCGTCGAGCTCCGCCTTCGACTGGTAGTACATCTCCTCGATCCGAGCCGGGTGGATCCGGCCGTCCTCGATGAGCTTCTCGAGCGTGAGCTTCGCGATCTCGCGGCGGATCCCGTCGAACGAGGAGAGCACGACGGCGTGCGGGGTGTCGTCCACGATGAAGTCGACTCCGGTCAGGTGCTCGAGCGCACGGATGTTCCGACCCTCGCGGCCGATGATCCGCCCCTTCATGTCGTCGCTCGCAAGCTCGACGACGGTCACGGTCGTCTCCGCCGTGTGGCTCGCCGCGACCCGTTGGAGTGCGTCGGCGACCAGGGCGCGCGCCCGCCTGCGTGCCTCGGTGCGCGCCTCTTCCTCCATCTGCCGTACCGAGCGGGCCAGCTCGTGCCGCACGAGGTCCTGGGAGCGCTCCAGCACGGCGGCGCGTGCCTCCCCGAGCGTCAGCCCCGACGTCCGCTGTAGCTCCGCCAGAGCCTCGTCGCGCGCAGCCTTGAGCTCCTCCTGCAACTGCTTGAGATGAACCTCGCGGTCTCCGATCCCCTGCTCGCGGCGGGTGATCTCGAGGAGCTTCTGGTCGAGCTCCGCTTCGCGCTGGGCGATGCGCTCCTCGACCTTCGCGATCTCGACCCGGCGATCTTGTACCTCGCCGTCCACCTGGGCGCGCAGCTTGACGGCGAGCTCCCGTGCCTCGACCTGGGCCTCACGCCGGATCGTCTCCGCCTCGCGTTCCGCGTCGGTGACCGTCCGCCGCCGCTCCTCCTCGCTCCGCCGGACCGCGGAGCTGCTCGAGGTGCGCAGCCAGACCGCGGCCGCCACCGCCCCGAGCCCGAGCCCCACGAGCGCCGCGATCAGCGTGAGCATCTCCACTCCTCCCGGAGTCGACCTGTTTGCCGCGGTGATCCCCGCGGCAGCTCACATCCGGCACCTCCCCGCCCCGCGGGGTCCGGTTCCGCTGCGTTGCGTGGCTCTAGGCCGGTTCGGCCTCCAGCGCGCGGGCACGCCACGCCCGCTCGATCGTGAGGTCGGTGTTCGACACGAGGGTCACAGGGACAACGGTTTCGGAACTACGCTGGTTGCAGGAGCTACTCGGTGTGATGCCGACTCATGGTAGCGCCGCGTCCTCGAGCTCCGCAATCAGGTCGTCGAGGCTCTCCTCGCCGAATCCACGAGCTGCGAGGTAGCGCAGCGTCCGCGGGCTGCGGCCCCGCGACCGAACGATCCGTGCGGCGCGGAGCGGCTCCGGCTCGAGCTGCGAAACCGCCTCGCGGGCGATGGGGTCGTCGACTCCGTGGTGCGCGAGGTCGGCCAGCACGAGCGCGTCCCCGGCCCCGCGCCCCGCGAGCTGCTGCGCGCGCGCCGCAGCGAAGCGGGCGTCGTCCACGAGCCCCGCCCGCGCGGCCTGCTCGACCGTCTCCCGCCGCTCGACGTCGCGGACGCCTGCCCGCGCGAGGCGTGCGTCGAGGTCGGCGCGCGAGCGCTCACGGCGGGCGAGCGCCGAGACGGCGACCGCGGCCGCCCGCTCGCGCCGGAGCGTGCGCGCGAGATCGCGCACGTGCTCACGCTCGAGCGGCCGCCCGACGATCAGCCCCGCCTCGGCGACGGACGCGACCGAGAGCGTGCGCCACGGACGACCGTCTAGCTCGACGGCGACGCGCGAGCCGCGCGCGCGGAGCGCGGTGACGGTCGGCATCTGTGTCCCTCGGGCTGGGGCGGGGCGCTAGGCCTCTGCCGCCACCTCCTCGGCGACCTCCTCCGCCACCTCTGCGACCGGCGTGACGTCCGGGACCGTGTCGGCCACCTGCGGGAGCAGGCGCGCAGAGACGATCTGCTCCGGGCCGGCCTCCACCTGGATCCGCTGGAGGATGACCTGCACGAGATCGGGATTCTCCTGGAGGAACGCCGTCGCGTTCTGGCGTCCCTGCCCGAGGCGCTCGTCGCCGAACGAGAAGTACGAGCCGGACTTCGAGACGATCTTCCGCTCGAGGCCGACGTCGAGCACGGTCCCCTCCCACGAGATCCCCTGCCCGTAGATCACGTCGAACTCGGCCTGC
The DNA here is from genome assembly GCA_035691005.1 of Gaiella sp. Lineage (GTDB taxonomy): Bacteria > Actinomycetota > Thermoleophilia > Gaiellales > Gaiellaceae > Gaiella. Next base: position 19,940 of record DASSJV010000153.1, read on the forward strand.
TTGAACGGCGGCGCCACCTTGTTCTTGACGACCTTCACCCGCACGCGGTTGCCGATCGCCTCCGTCCCCTCCTTCAGCGTCTCGATGCGGCGGATGTCGAGCCGCACGGAGGCGTAGAACTTCAGCGCTCTCCCGCCCGGGGTCGTCTCGGGCGAGCCGAACATCACGCCGATCTTCTCGCGCAGCTGGTTCGTGAAGAGGCAGATCGTGTCGGTGCGGTTCAGCGTGCCGGCGAGCTTGCGCAGCGCCTGGCTCATCAGCCGCGCCTGGAGGCCGACGTGGCTGTCTCCCATCTCGCCCTCGATCTCCGCCTTCGGGGTGAGCGCCGCAACCGAGTCGATGGCGACGACGTCCACCGCGCCGGAGCGGATCAGCAGCTCGGCGATCTCGAGCGCCTGCTCGCCGGTGTCGGGCTGCGAGACGAGCAGCTCGTCGATGTCGACGCCGATCCGGCGTGCGTACGTCGGGTCCATCGCGTGCTCGGCGTCGATGAACGCGCAGATGCCGCCGCGCCGCTGCGCCTCCGCGATCACGTGGTAGACGAGGGTCGTCTTCCCGGACGACTCGGGCCCGAAGACCTCGACGATGCGCCCGCGCGGGAGCCCCCCGATCCCGAGCGCGAGGTCGAGCGAGAGGGAGCCCGTCGACACCGCGCCGACCGAGACCTGGGCGGCATCGGTCATCCGCATCACGGAGCCTTTGCCGAACTGGCGCTCGATCTGGCCGAGCGCGACGTCGAGCGCTTCCTCTCGGTTCATCTGGTTTATCCTCCTGCGTTCAACGAGACAGCTTGGAGCACCTCGTACCGGGCGCCGGACGGGTGCAGTCGTGATAGGTAAGCAGCGGCACCGGACGGAACGAATGTTCCCGTCTCGGGGAGCGGTGGCTCGAGCCGCGGCCGCGTCCGGAACCGGAGCATGGTGACGTGCGGCAGCCAGGGCCGCGCCTCGCGCCGGTACACGCCGAGGCCCTCGAGCCGCCCGTGCAGCCGGTCGGCGAGCAGGGCGGCGACCCCGCCCTCGTCGCGGAGCGCCAGCATCCCCACGCTGCGGGTCTCCCGCCAGGCTGCGCACTCCAGCCGGGGGGCGCCGCTCTCGCCCGCCGAGACGCGGAGCGCGTCGACGATCGCGGGAAGCTCCGCCGCCGGTCGCGAGCCGAGAAACGCCAGCGTGACGTGGAGCGATTCCCGCGGCACGGCCCGCCCGCCGCGGAGCTCCGCGTCACGCCAGCGCTCGAGCACGTCGAGGGTCGGTGAGGGCAGCTGGAGCGCGAGGAAGAGCCGGAGCCGCTCATCTTCCCCGACGCTAGCCGGAGAGGTCATGCGCCTTCGTGCCGGCTCCGTGTCAGGACGCGACGCGCGAGATGGAGGGCCGACACGGTCGCGCGCGAGCGGATCGTTGCCCGGTCGCCGGGCAGCGAGAAGCTCCGTCCCTCCTCGCCCTCGGGCGTGCTCACGTGAAAGTAAACGAGCCCGACGGGCTTCTCGGGCGTCCCGCCGGCAGGACCGGCGACTCCCGTGACCGAGATCCCGACCTCGACGTCGAGCCGCTCCCTGACGCCGACCGCCATCGCCTCGGCGACCTCTGCCGAGACCGCGCCGTGCTCGGCGAGCAGCCGTTCTGAGACGCCGAGCTCCGCCGTCTTCACGTCGTTCGCGTAGGCGACGACCCCGCCTGCGAGGACGTCGCTCGCGCCGGGCACATCGGTCAGCCGTGCGGCGACGAGCCCGCCGGTGCACGACTCGGCGGTCGCCATGCGGTATCGACGGGCCCGGCAGAGCTCGAGCACGAGCTCGGCCACGGGGCGCTCGTCCTCGGAGAACAGGTACGGGTCGAGCGGTGCCCGCAGCGCCGCCGCGAGGGCATCGCCTCGCGCCTCGGCGCCGGGCTCGACGACGAGGTCGACATGGATCTCGAAATCGCGCGCGCAGATCGTCGCCTCGACCCCGTCGCCGTCGCCCCCGGCGTCGGCGAGCGCCCGCGCCACTGCGGACTCGCTCACGCCGAAGAGCCGCAGCACGTGCCGTCCCGGCGGGGTCGTACGTCGCAGCACTCCGCCGAGCGCTTCGCTCGCAACTGCGCCGGGCCAGAGCCGGCGCAGCTCACCGGGCGGGCCCGGCAGCACGACGTATACGCACTGCGCGCCGCGGAGGACGAGCCCCGGCGCCGTCCCCGCGATGCCGATCACCTCGGCGCCGTCGGGGATCGTCGCCTGCTTCGTGACGCCGGGCGCGAAGTCCGCGTACGGGCGCCCGAGCCGCTCGGCAACCGCGCGCGACACGCCCTCGATCTCCCGCTGGAGCTGCTCGTCGACCCGGAGAGACGCCTCGGCGACCCGCGCCACGAGCTCGACGGTGCGGTCGTCGTGCGTCGGCCCGAGACCGCCCGAGACGAGGCACACGTCCGCCTCGCTGGCGGCGCGGAGGGCCGCCTCGAGGTCGGCCGGGTCGTCGCCGACGATGAGGATTCGGTCGGGGACGAGGCCGAGCGACAGCGCCTCGCGCGCGTAGAACGGCCCGTTGCGGTCCGTCCTCTCGCCGCGCACGAGCTCGCTGCCCGTGACGACGATCGCCGCGCGGGGGCGGCTCACCCGGAGACGGTCGTCGCCCCGGAGACCCTGAGTCGACCGCTCGGGCTCAGGTCGAGCCGTCGCCCGTCGACCTTCACGACCACGTTCTTCGGCTTCTGGACGGAGAGGAAGAGCGCCTTCTTCGTGAACCGCTGGAGCTGACCCTTCTCGAGCGTTCCCGTGTAGAGGGGCTTGCCGTTTTCTTCCCCGGCCCGCACCTCCATGAACGACGGTCCGCGCACCGCGCGAATCGTGAGTGTCACCCGCTGCTGCGAGGAATGGGCAGCGGGGCTGCGCTGCCCGGACGAGACACCGTCTACCTGGGGCTCGTCGTGGCCGCCGAAACGCCAGGCGGCGATCACGAACGCGGTGACCGCGAGGATCGCAGCGAGCGCGACCGCGACGGTGCGGGTCTCGCGCCGTTCGCGCCGGCGCCGGGGCGAGCGGGCCGGCCCGCGCGGGAGCCGTGGCGAGAGCTCGTCCTCCCCTCCGACGTAGCGCGAGTTGTACTCCTCGACGTAGAGCCTGCCGTCGAGCCCGAGGGCGCTCGCGTACACCTGGAGGAACCCCTTGGTGTACGCATGGCCGGGGAGCTGGTCGAACCGCTCGTCCTCGAGGAGCCGGAGATACTTCGCGCGGACCTTCGTCCGCCGTTCCATCTCCTCGAGGTCGAGGTTCTGGCGCGTCCGCGCCTCGTGCAGGCTCGAGCCGATGTTGAACATGGAGGGGCCAGTCTAGACACGATCCCGTGGAGGCGATGCGCGTTTTTTCCGCTCGTTGCGAAAGGAGCTAACGCTCGCCGAGGTAGGTCAGGAGACCGTAGACGGCCAGGGCCACGAGCGCGGTCGCGGCCAGCGAGATCCCGAGCACGCCGAGCGCGCGGCCGAGCCGAGCGGCCCCACGGCCGCCCGCCCGGCCGAGGCGCGCGTCGTCGTGACGGAGGGCAGTGCGGGCGAGCCAGATCGCGAGCGCCCCGAGTGCGAGAGCGACGGGGATCACGAACCCTGCATGGAGCAGCTCGTAGGACTCGGAGTAACGGGTCGCGAGGATCGCGACCGGCAGTGTCACCGCCGAGAGGAGACCGACGGCGACGGCCCCGAGCGCCCGGCCGTTCCCGGTGGAGTGCGTCGCCTCGGGCGCCGCCACTATTGTTTTTGGTACGGGCGGCCGTCGGCCGCCGGCGGGATCGAGCGGCCGATCACGCCCGCGACCGCGATCAGCGTGAGGACGTACGGGAGTGCCTGGAACAGGACCGCCGCGGAGTCCGAGTACTCCGGCAGCCGCTGCGCCAGCGCACTCGAGAAGCCGAAGAGGAGGCAGGCCGCCGCAGCGCCGAACGGCCGCCAGTTGCCGAAGATCACTGCGGCGAGGGCGATGAACCCGCGCCCGGCGGTCATGTTCTCGTTGAACGAGTTGACGAAGCCGATCGAGAGGTACGCGCCGCCCGCCGCCGCGAGCATGCCCGAGGCGATCACCGCGCCGTAGCGGATCCGGTACACGTCGATTCCGACCGTGTCGGCCGCGCGCGGGTGCTCGCCGACCGCGCGGATCCGCAGGCCGAGCGGCGTCTTGAAGAGCACGAACCACGAGAGCGGGATCAGGATCAGCGCGATCCAGATCATGAGGTTGAGGTTCCCGAAGATGTCGCCGAAGAAGGGCACGCCGTCGAGGAACGACAGGCGGACGTTCGGAATGCTCGGGATGTCGGTCGGCGTCCCCTCCTGCCCGTAGATGTCGATGAAGAGGTAGCCGGTCAGCCCGAGCGCGAGGAAGTTGATCGCGAAGCCGCTGATGATCTGGTCAGCCCGCAGGTGCACCGACCAGATCGCGTGGAGGAGCGCCATCGCGCCGCCGGACGCGATTCCGACCAGGAGCCCGAGGAACCACGAGTCGAGCTTGTCGGCGCCCATGATCCCGAAGAACGCGCCCATCAGCATCATCCCCTCGAGCCCGACGTTCACCACGCCGGAACGCTCGGAGAACATGCCGCCGAGTGCGCCGAAGATGAGCGGCGTCGCGAACCGGAGCATCGACGCGAAGAGCGCCGACCAGACGACGACCGTCTCGAGCTTGCCGATCTCGGAACGCGTCGCGAGGTACGCGAGGCCGAACCCGAGTGCAGCGGTGGCCACCGCGTACCAGCCGAAGCGCTTCTCGCCGCGCGTGATCGCCCAGACGCCCGCGAGCGCCGCGAGGAGCCCGAGGAGCAGGCTCGGGATCCAGGAGCGCGCGGTGACCGGCGGCAGCGCGATGAACGCGCCGAGCAGCCCGAGCCCGATGCCCGCCCACGCGAGCGTCCGCAGCGGGTTCCGGATCCTGTCGGTCGCGACGGCGAGCGTCGTCATGCAGTCGCCGTCTTCCGCCGCCGGAACCTGCCGAGGAGCCAGAGCACGACGAGGTCGACTCCGACGAACAGCACGACGAGCCCCTGGATCAGAAGCGTCAGGTTCGACGCCAGCTCGGGCTGGAAGACGTCGGGGTCGAGGTTGCGCGTCGAGGTGCCGGTGAACAGGGCGCCGAAGAGGAGCGCGGCGAGGGCGGTGCCCACCGCCGTGTTGCGCCCGAGGAGGGCGACAGCGATCCCGGTGAAGCCGACGACGGACGTCTGGATGTCTCCCGTCGAGAGCCGGGACTGCCAGCCGAGGATGTCGATCGCGCCCGCGAGCCCTGCGAAAGCGCCCGAGATCGCCATGGCGAGGAAGTAGTTCCGCGCGACGCTGATCCCGCCGTAGCGCGCGGCTTCCGGGTTGAAGCCGACGGCCTTCACGCCGTACCCGAGCGTCGTCCGGTTGAGGATCACGTAGTAGACGACGAGCGCGCCGAGCGCGAAGAAGATCCCGATGTGGAGACCCTGCAGCAGCGGGTCGCCCCAGAAGACGTGGAGCTTCGCGCCCTCCACGATGTCGTTCGACACCGGCACGGACTGCTGGTTGTCGTTCTGGAGCGGCCCGCCGAGACCGAACAGGTACGAGCCGAACCAGAGGACGATCCAGTTCAGCATGATCGTCGAGATCACCTCGTGGGCGCCCACGGTCGCCTTGAGGAACCCTGCGATGCCCGCGATCCCCGCGCCCGCGACCGTGCCGATCACCATTGCGAGCCCGACGTGGAGGTACGGGTTCATGTCCCCGAAGGACGAGCCGATCCACACCGCGAGGATCGCGCCGGCGAGGTACTGGCCCTGGCCGCCGATGTTGAAGAGGCCGCAGCGGAACGCGAACGCGACCGCGAGCCCGACGAGGATGTACGTCGTCGTCTGGATCAGCGTCTGCTGGAGGTTGAACGCGGCGATCGAGTCGAAGTCCCACGGAATTTGGAAGAACCAGTTGAGCCCGGCACCCTCGAAGATCGCCTGGTACGTCTTGATCGGGTTCTTCCCGGTGGTGACGAGCACGACGAGCCCGCCCATCACGAACGCGATCAGGACGGTGAGCAGCGGCGCGACGAGCCCGCCCGCGCGCTGCGCGAGCGCGAGACGCTGGCCGAAGCTCTCGTTCGGGTCGGGGAGCGGCTCGGACGGCTGTCCGTACGGCTGGACCGGCGGCAGCCCGCCCGCCTGGTCGCTCACGCGGCGACCCCGCTGCGCCGCCCGCCCGTCATCGCGATGCCGAGCTCTTCCTCGCTCGTGGTCGGCGGGAACTCGCCCGCGAACTCGCCCTCGTACATCACGAGCACGCGATCGGAGAGCGAGAGCACCTCGTCGAGCTCGAGCGAGACGAGCAGGATCGCGCGTCCCTCGTCGCGCTCCTCGATCAGCCTCCGGTGGACGAACTCGATCGCACCGACGTCGAGGCCGCGGGTCGGTTGCGCGGCGACAAGCACCTTCGGGTCGCGGTCGATCTCCCGCGCGAGCACGACCTTCTGCTGGTTGCCGCCGGAAAGGCCGCCCGCGCGCGTCGCCGGGCCGCCCCCGCGCACGTCGAACTCGCGGATCAGGGCACGCGCCCGCTCGAACAGGCGGCGGGGAAACAGCCAGCCGAAGCGCGAGGCGGGCGCCGAGCGATAGTCGTGGAGCGCGAGATTCTCCGCAATCGAGTACTCGAGTACGAGGCCGCGGCGCTGCCGGTCCTCCGGGATGTGGCCGAGCCCCGCCTCGAGGTGCCCGTGGGCGGTCTCTGTGGTCACGTCGCGGCCGCCGACGCGGACCGTGCCCGACACGACCGGGCAGAGTCCGGTCATCGCGTCGATCAGCTCGGTCTGGCCGTTGCCGTCGATTCCCGCGATCCCGACGATCTCGCCCGCGCGGACCTCGAACGAGACGCCGCGCACCTTCTCGATCCCGCGGTCGTCCACGACCTGCAGGTCCTCCACCTCGAGGAGCGGCTCGGCCGGGTGCGACGGCGTCTTGGCGACCCGGAGCAGCACTTCGCGGCCGACCATGCGGCGCGCCAGCCCCGCCTCGGTGGCGCCCTCCGCGGGCAGCGTCTCGATCAGCTTGCCGCGCCGGAGCACCGTGATGCGGTCGGCGATCTCGAGGACCTCCTTGAGCTTGTGGGAGATGAAGATGATCGACTTGCCGCGCTCGGTGAGGCTGCGGACGACCTCGAAGAGCTCCTTCGCCTCCTGCGGCGTCAGCACCGCGGTCGGCTCGTCGAGCACGAGGATGTCCGCCTCGCGGTAGAGCGCCTTGAGGATCTCGACGCGCTGCTGCTGCCCGACCGTGATCTGGTCGATGCGCGCGTGCGGGTCGACCGCGAGCCCGTAGCGGTCGGAGATCTCCCGGACGCGCCGCTCCGCCTCCGCGATGTCGAGGAAGACGCCGGCGGTGGTCGGCTCCTGCGCGAGCACGATGTTCTCCGCGACGGTCATCACCGGGATCAGCATGAAGTGCTGGTGCACCATCCCCACGCCGGCGTCGATCGCCGCGCTGGGCGACCCGAGCTGGACGGGCTTCCCCTTGATCAGGATCTCCCCCTCGTCCGGGTGGTACAGCCCGTAGAGGATGTTCATCAGCGTCGACTTGCCGGCGCCGTTCTCGCCGAGGAGCGCGTGCACCTCTCCCTCGCGGAGGTCGAACGCGATGTCGTCGTTCGCGACGATCCCGGGGAAGCGCTTCGTGATGTGCCGCATCTCGAGGACCAGGGATCGCTCGGGCATCCGCGGGATTCTATGCCGAGACCCGGAGCCCGTCGCGCCCGTCCACCGAACGGACGGTGGGCGGGCTCGAGAGCCCGCCCACCAGATGCTGCGTGTGTGTCTCGGGGACTAGCCCTTGACGGTGTTCGGGGGCTTGACCTTGCCGGACGCGAGCTGCTTCGTCCAGGCGTTGAGCTTCTTGATGAGTGCGGCGCGCTTCGGTGCCGCCGCGCTCACCTTGCCGTAGCCGATGCCGCCGTTCTTCGCGTTGTAGACGCCGTCGACCCCACCCTTCCACTTGGTCGACCCGGCGAGGTTGATCGTGTCGAACACCCCCACGTCGACCTTCTTCAGGGCGCTCGTGAGGACCTGCTTGCCGAGGTAGAACTGATCGGCGTCGACGCCGATGCCCCAGTCCTTGTTGTCCTTCGCAGCCTGGATGGCGCCGAGGCCGCAGCCGCCCGCGACCTGGAAGACCACGTCGGCGTCCTCGCCGATCTGGTTCAGCGCGATCTCCTTGCACTTCGCCTGGTCGACGAAGTCCTGCGAGTAGTCGTTCAGGGTCTTGATGCCCTTCTTGACCTTCTTCGCGCAGTACTGGTACCCGGCGATGTAGTGGTCGACCGGCGGGATCTTCTGGCCGCCGACCGAGGCGACCACGCCGCTCTTCGACACCGTCGCCGCGGCGACCCCGGCGAGGCAGCCCGCCTCCTGCTCGGCGAACAGGATGCCGCGCGCGTTCTTCGGCGCGCCCTTGAGCGCGGCGGCCGGATAGTCGACGATCGCGAACTTCGTGTCGGGGAACCGCTTCGCGACGGCCGCCAACTGGTCGGCCATCAGGAACCCGACGCCGACAACGAGGTCATAGCTCCGTGCCCCAGTCGAGAGGTTCGGGATGTAGTCGGCGGAGCTCTTCGAGATGAAGACGCGCCCGCTGATGCCCAGCTTCTTCTCGGCGTTCTTCAGGCCCTTGTACGCGAGGGCGTTGAAGCTTTTGTCGTTGAGGCCGCCGATGTCGGTCACGAGCGCGACCTTGAGGCCGGACGTTGCCTGTGCCTTCGACGGCTTCGCCGAGCCGACGGAGGCGACGGTCAGCGCCAGTGCCGCGCAGAGCGCAAGCGACGCGACGACCGTCCATTTGCGAATCGCCACATTCCCTCCTTGGTGGTGCTTTTGACGGGGCTCCCGCACTTGTGACGCGGGATTGAACACGAAGTTGGACCTGTGCCGCAACCGCCGAATCCTAGACCGCGTCGGCGCGGCGAATTGTTAGAGGTTTGCCTCGTGTCGCGACAGCGGGCGGGCTACGCCGGCGGGCCGATCAGCGTCGCGAGCTGGTGCTCTTCGACGAGCACCCTGCGTGGCTTCGAGCCCTCGTAGCCGGAGATGATCCCGCGGCGCTCGAGCATGTCGATCAGGCGGCCCGCCCGCGTGTAGCCGACCCGCAGGCGCCGCTGGATCAGCGATACCGAGGCGGTTTGCGTCTGGACGACGATCTCGATCGCGCGGTCGAGGAGCGGGTCCTCGTCGGGGTCGAAGTCGCCGTCCTCGCGCCCGTCGTCCTCGAACGCCGTCTCGGGCGCCTCGAGGAGCGACTCGTCGAGCTCCTGGCCCCGCTGCGCGCGGCACTGCTCGACGATCAGCGCGATCTCCTCCTCGGTCACGAACGCGCCCTGCACGCGCTGGAGCCGTGACGTCCCGAGCGGCTTGAACAGCATGTCGCCCTGGCCGAGTAGGCTCTCCGCGCCCGCACCGTCGAGGATCACCCGCGAGTCCGTCTGGCTCGAGACCGCGAACGCGATCCGGCTCGGGACGTTCGCCTTGATCATCCCCGTGATCACGTCGACGGACGGGCGCTGAGTCGCGAGCACGAGGTGGATCCCGACCGCGCGCGACTTCTGCGCGAGGCGGATGATCGCGTCCTCGACCGCCTGGGGCGAGATCATCATCAGGTCGGCGAGCTCGTCGATCACGACGAGGAGGTACGGCAGCGCCTCCTCGCCGCGGGCCCGGAAGGCCCGGTTCGCCTCTGGGAGGTTGCGGGCACGGACGAGCGAGAGGCGCTCGTAGCGGCGCTCCATCTCCGCGACGACGTTGTGCAGCACCGCCGACGCCTCCTTCGGGCTGGAGACGACGGGCGTCAGGAGATGCGGGATCGACTCGTAGAAGTTGAGCTCGATCCGCTTCGGGTCGATGAGAATCATCCGCACGTCGTCCGGCGTCGCCCTCAGCAGGATCGAGGTGAGAAGCGTGTTGATGCAGCCGGACTTGCCCGAGCCGGTCGTCCCGGCGATGAGGAGGTGCGGCATCCGCGCGAGGTCGGTCCAGACGGCGTTCCCGGAGATGTCCTTGCCGAGCCACACGGACAGCGGGCTGGCGGAGCCCGGCAGGTCGTCGAAGATGTCGCCGAGGGTGACCATGCGCGGCGCGAGGTTCGGCACCTCGACGCCGACCGCCTGCTTGCCCGGGATCGGCGCGAGGATGCGGATCTCGGTCGTCGCGAGCGCGTACGAGAGGTCGTCCTTGAGCCCGGCGACCTTCGAGACCTTCGTCCCCGGCGCGAGCTGGAGCTCGTAGCGGACCACGCGCGGGCCGGCGATGGTGCCGACGATCGACGCCTCGACGCCGAAGTCCGCAAGCGTCTCGACGAGGAGCCGGGCCGTTCGCTCGCTCACGTCGCTCGCGTCGCCGCGCGCGGGCGGGCTCGACCTGAGCGCGCCGCGGTCGGGCAGGCGGTAGTCCGCCCCGGTCACCGGCGCGTCGAAGACGAGGTGCTCGTCCTCCCCCGTCGTCTCCTCCGGCTCGGGCGGCAGGAGCGGCGGCGGCTCTGCGGCAAGCGGTCCGGCCGAGACGACGTCGGGGAACGCCGCCATCCCGTCCACCGGGGACACCTTCGCCGCAGTCACCGGCCGCGAGGCGTCGCTCGAGCTGTGGTCCGGGACCGCGTCGTCGTCGCTCCAGTCCGCCCACTCGAGGCTCTCGAGCGAGCGGCGCGCCACGCTTCCCGCCTGGCGGACGACGCTTCCCGAGCGGCGGAGCAACGCACCGGCGGAGGCGCCGCTGACGAGCAGTGTGCCCGCGAGCACGAGCGCGGAGCCGACGATGAGCGCGCCCGCCTCGCCGATCACGCGCGCGAGCCCACCTCCGAGCGCGGCGCCGACGCGGCCCCCGTGGTCTGCCCCGAGCGCGACCATCAGGCCGACGAGGCCGATCGCGAGCCCCCTGCGGAACGGGCGTAGATCGACGAGCGCGCTGCGCACGAGCATCAGGCCGCCGATGCCGAGGAGCGCGAGCGGCACGAGCGGCGCGGCAGCGCCGAGGCCCTCGTCGAGCCAGTCGGCGAGATGCGAGCCGACCGGGCCTCCGTCCCAGCCGAGCCACAGGACGGTCGCGAGTACGAGCCCGCACGCGACGAGCCCGAGCCCCCAGAGCTCGGGATGGTGGTGCCCGCGGGTCTTCTTCTGGCGCTTGCGGACGCGCGCCGGCGAGCGCGGCTTGCGCGTCCGGGTCCCGCGCTTCTTCCTGGTGGCCATGGGCTTGCTGCTTCTGCGCCGCGGGGCGCAGTCCTGCGGGGCCGGCTAGGCGGACGCGGTCGCGCGCGCGCGGGCCTCCTCGACGAGCGCTTCGGCCTCGCTGCGGTTGCCGAAGCCGCGCGTCTCCACCTGCTCGCCCTCGAGATCCTTGTAGACCTGGAAGAAGTGCTCGATCTCGTTCCTGAGCTCGGGCGTGATGTCGTGGACGTCGTGCACGCGCAGCCAGGAAGGGTCGCGCAGGGGCACGCAGAGGATCTTCTCGTCGGGCCCCTTCGCGTCGGTCATGCGGAACACGCCGACGACGCGCGCGCGGATCCGGCAGCCGGGGAACGTCGGCTCGCTGACGAGGCAGAGGGCGTCGAGCGGGTCGCCGTCCTCCCCGAGTGTCCCCTCCACGAAGCCGTAGTCCGCGGGGTACGTCATCGACGTGAAGAGGCGCCGGTCGAGCACGATCTCGCCGGTCTCGGCGTCGACCTCGTACTTGTTGCGGGAGCCGGACGGAACCTCGACGAACATCCAGACCTCTGCCACGCGTCGCAAGTTACAGCCTGCGACGTGCGGTCGATCTCACCCGAGCTGCCCAATCCGCTGGACGAGGAGGTCGAAGAACGCGTCGGCGTCGAGGTCGACCCCGACGTGGGCGTTGGCCGGCCGGTCCGTGCGGAGCCAGAGGTCGACCACCGTCCGGCCGCGGCAGAGCTCCGAGAGGCGCTCGACCTCCACGTTGCGGAGCTTGGTCTCGACGAGCCCGGGCCGGATGACGTGCGCGACGGCCACCGCGTCGTGGATCGGAGCCCCGTCCCATCCATAGGTGTGCCGGTGGTAGACGGTGAAGAAGTCCACGAGCTCGGCGACGAAGACGCCGATCGAGCCGGCCTCGCGGAGCCGGAGCTGGACGTCCGGCCCGGTGACCGCCTTGTGGGTGACGTCGAGCCCGATCATCGTCACGTCAAGCGCGGCGTCGAAGACGATCTGCGCCGCCTCGGGGTCGGCCCAGACGTTGAACTCCGCTGCCGGGGTCATGTTCCCCTCGGCGATGGCGCCACCCATCAGGACGATCCGCTCGAGCCCCATCGCGCCGTGCGCCTCGAGGTACCGGGCGACGTTCGTCAGCGGGCCGGTCGGAACGAGGGTGACGGGCTGCGACGACGCCTCCACGGTCGCAGCGAGCCAGTCGACGGCGGGCGTACCGAGCGGCGCGACGCTCGGCAGCGGCAGGACCGGCCCGTCGAGGCCGCTGTCGCCGTGGACGTGGGCGGCGACCGCGAGCGGCCTGGCGAGCGGCTCTCCGGCGCCCTGGGCGACCGGCACGTCCGTGCGCCCCGCGAGCTCGAGCACCCTGAGCGCGTTCGCGGTGGTCTTCTCGACGGTCTGGTTGCCGTACGTCGTGGTGACGCCGAGGAGCTCGACCTCGGGGCTCGCGAGCGCGAGCAGGAGCGCGATCGCGTCGTCGTGACCCGGGTCGCAGTCGATCACGATCGGCGCCGGCATCGGTCGATTATCGCCGCGCGTCGGAGCCGAGCAGCGCGTCCACCTCTGCCGCGGTCGGCAGCGAGGGCTGCGCCCCGAAGCGCGAGGCGGCGAGCGCGCCGGCCGCACACGCCCGGGTGAGCGCCTCGTCCTCGGGTCGCGCCTCGAGCAGGGAGACGAGCAGACACGCGGTGAACGCGTCTCCCGCGGCCGTGCCGTCGACCGCGTCGACGGACGGCGGGGTCGCCCGCGCGATCTCCTCTCCGTCGTCGAGCAGCACGGCGCCCTCGGCGCCGAGCGTCACCGCCACGAGGCCGTCGCGCCGCGACAGGGCATCGAGCTCGAGCCGGTTCACGACGGTGAGGTCGGGATCGACCTCGAGCGGCCGAGCGGGCGCCGCGTTCAGGCAGAACAGGCCCGCAGCGTCCTCCCACGCCGAGAGCACCGCCTCGTCGGGGACCTCGAGCTGGCAGAGGACCGCGTCGTGCTCGGGGAGCTCGACCGAGCCGAGCGTCGCGTTCGCGCCGGGTGCGACGGCGATGGTCGTCTCGCCGGCCGCGTCGACCTGGATCAGCGCCACGCCCGTGGGCTCCGCAGCCTGTGCGAGCCGGAGCGCGACGCCCGCCTGCCGCAGCCCCGAGAGCGCCTCCTCGGCCTGCGCGTCCCGCCCGACGGCGCCGATCAGCGTCACGTCGGCGCCGAGCCGCGCACACGCGACCGCCTGGTTCGCGCCCTTACCGCCAGGAACTTGCGCGAACGTCCCGCCTGCGACCGTCTCCCCCGGTCGCGGCAGCGTCGGGACGCGGACGACGAGATCGAGGTTGATCGACCCGACGACGACGATCCGCGGCCGCATCGCCGGGCCGGAGCGCTACGCCGCGAGGGCCCGGAGGTCGTCGACGGTCGCGGCGAACAGCGTGTCGCGCAGGTCGAACAGTCCGGCCCAGAGCGACGAGCGGTCGGGCGCTGCGTCGAGTCGAGCAGCGTCGTCGAGCCCTTGCAGCGCACGGACGAGCACGGCCAGCTCGAGGTACACGGCCGCGACGCGGTTCGGACACGCGGCGACGCCGGCGCGCTCCAGCACGGGCCGCCACTCGACGAGCTCTCCCGCGCCGGGGCCGCCGTACCAGCTGCGCCCCTCGGTCCGCTCCGGCTCGAGCTCCAGCAGGTAGGCGGAAAGCGGAGCCTCGAGCCCGGCGAGCGCCGTCTCGATCCGGTCGGCAGCATGGCGGAGCGCCGCCTCGCGCGAGCCCGCGGTCGCCGGCACGGCGTCGCCACGGCCCCACCGCTCCAGCAGTCGGCAAAAGGCGATCGCCGCCGCTTCGCAGGCCCGGAGCTGGCCCACGAGCCGCTGCGCGGTGCGTGGCGAGGCCGCGTTGCGCTCGATCACGTCGGCCCAGCCGGTCACTAGACCTCGATCACCACTGGGAGGATCATCGGGCGGCGGCGCGTGCGGTCGTAGACCGTCTGGGCGATCGCGTCGTGGATGTGCTCCTGGACGAGCTTGATCTCGGTGAGACCGTTCGAGGACAGCTCCACCGCGATGCGTCCCGCCTCCTCGCGCAGGTCGTCCACGAGCTCCGGGTCCTCTCCCACGCCGCGGGCGATCAGCTCCGGCGGCGAGATCACCGTGCCGCCGTCGTCGAGCGAGACCGTCGCGACGACGATCAGTACGCCGTCCTCCGAGAGCCGTCGCCGGTCGCGCAGCGCGACGTCCTCGACGTCGCCGACGCCGAGGCCGTCGACGAACGTGACCCCCGCGGTGACGCGGTCGACGATACGTACCCCGTCCGGCGTCAGCTCCACGACCGAGCCGTTCTCCGCGATCACGATCCGGTCGTCCGGGACGCCGGCGTCGCGGGCGAGCTGCGCGTGCGCGGCGAGCATCCGGTACTCGCCGTGGACGGGCATCACGGCGCGCGGACGCACGAGCGAGAGAAGCGTCCGCAGCTCCTCGGAGCACGCGTGGCCGGAAACGTGGACGGGCGCGATCTCCTGGTGGAGCACCTCCGCGCCGAGCCGCGCGAGGTGGTTGATCGAGTCGTGGACGCGGAGCTCGTTCCCCGGCACGGGCTTCGCGGAGATGATCACGGTGTCGCCGCGCTCCACACTGACGTTCGCGTGGTCGCCGTAGGCGATGCGCGTGAGCGCCGACATCGGCTCGCCCTGGCTGCCCGTGCAGAGCACGAGCACGCGGTCGGGCGGCAGGTCCATCGCCTCCTTCGGAGAGACGATCGACTCGTCCGGCAGCTCGACATAGCCGAGGTTGCGGGCGATGTTCATGTTCTTGCGCATCGAGCGGCCGACGACCGCGACTTTGCGGCCGTTGGCGATCGCGACCTCGGCGGCCTGCTGCACGCGGTGGATGTTCGAGGCGAAGGACGCGACGACGATCCGTCCCGTGCGGAGCGGGATCAGCTGGCGGAATGCCTCGCCGACGAGCCTCTCCGAGCCCGTCATGCCCGGTCGCTCCGCGTTCGTCGAGTCCCCGAGGAGCAGATCGACGCCGCGGGAGCCGAGCTCCGCGAGCGCCCCGACGTCCGTCTTCAGCCCGTCGACGGGCGTGTGGTCGAGCTTCCAGTCGCCCGTGTGCAGCACACGCCCCGCGGGCGTCTCGACGACGACCGCCATCGAGTCGGGGATCGAGTGCGCGACACGGACGAACTCGAGCCGGAACGGGCCGAGGACGAGCGGCTCCTGGCCGGGCTCGACCTCGGTGAGCACGGTCGTGGCGCCGAGCCCGTGCTCGTCCAGCTTCGACTTCACGAGCGCCAGCGTCAGCCTCGTGCCGATCACCTCGCCGACCGAGAGCTTTCGGAGCGCGTACGGCAGCCCGCCCACGTGGTCCTCGTGACCGTGCGTGAGCACGATCGCGCGCAGGCCGCGACCCTCGAGATAGGAGACGTCGGGCAGGACGAGGTCGACGCCGAGGTGCTCGTCGCGCGGGAACGCGAGCCCTGCGTCGATCGCGATCCGATCGTCGCCGTGCTCGAGGACGGTCATGTTCTTTCCGACCTCGCCGAGCCCGCCGAGCGGGATGATCCGGAGCGGTGTCACAGACGGAGTCTACGGACGGCTCTGTCGGACGACCTCCTACGTGCTACGCGACGGCGGCGACGAGGCCGAGTCGGCCGAGGCAGTCGCGGATCGCGGCGGTCTCGTCCTCGTCCGCCTCGACGAGCGGCAGGCGAAGACCCCCGACGTCGTGTCCGAGCAGCTGCAGCGCCTTCTTGATCGCGATCGGGTTGGACTGGACCCGGAGCAGCTCGATCGACGGCCGGAGCTCCTCGTCGAGCGCGCGGGCCCCCTCGAGGTCGCCCTCGCGGAAGCGGATGATCATCTCCTTGACCCGCGGCCCGACGACGTGGGTGTGCACGCACACCCCGCCGACCCCGCCGACCTCGAGGAACGGCAGGACCAGGTCGTCGTCGCCCGCGTAGAGATCGAGGCCGCACGCGACCACGTGGCGCGCCGCGTCGAGGCTCGGCTTGGCCTGCTTCACGGCGCGGACGTTCGGAATCTCCGCCAATCGCGAGATCGTCTCCGGCTCGGCGTCGACGACGACGCGGCTCGGGATGTCGTAGAAGATGAGCGGCCTGTCCGTCGCGGCGGCAATTGCCTCCACGTGGGCCACGATCCCCCGCTGTGGCGGCTTGTTGTAGTACGGCGTCACCACGAGGAAGCCGTCGACTCCGAGCGCGTGCGCCTGCTCCGTCAGGTGCAGCGAGTGCGCGGTCGCGTTGGTCCCGGTGCCGGCGATCACGACGCCGCGGTCGCCGACCGTGTCGACGGCGGCCGCGTAGAGCGACATCCGCTCGTCGTCCGAGAGCGTCGGCGCCTCGCCGGTCGTGCCCGTGACGACGATGCCGTCGGAGCCGTTGTCGAGCAGGTGCTCGCACAGGCCGCGGAACGCATCGAGATCGACCGACCCGTCCCGGCGGAACGGCGTGACGATCGCGGTCAGCACCTCGCCGAGCACGTCGCCGATTGTAGTCACACGCCTTTCGGGTCAGGATGGCGCCGAGAAACGCAAGCGAGGACGGGAGGCAGCGATGCTCAAGGAGTTCAGGGACTTCCTACTGCGCGGGAACATCGTCGAGCTCGCGGTGGCGTTCGTGATGGGCGTGGCGTTCGCAGCCGTCGTCAACTCGCTCGTCGACAATCTCGTGATGCCGGTCATCGCGATGATCATCGGCAAGCCCGACTTCAGCGACCTCACGTTCACGATCAACGACGCCGTGTTCCGCTACGGCGCGTTCCTCACGGACGTGATCCAGTTCGTCGCGATCGCCGCCGCGGTCTTCTTCTTCGTGGTCAAGCCGATGAATGCGATCATGGCGCGCGGCCGGAAGCCGACCGACGAGGTCGTCTCCGACGAGGAGCGCCGCCACCAGGAGCTCCTTGCCGCGCTCCGGGCGCGCGGGTAGCGCTAGAGCAGCGCGTCGAGGCCCACGGTGAGGCCGGACGGCAACGTCCGTACCGCCTCCAGGGCCTTGAGCACGCCCGGCACGAACGCTTCGCGCGACGTCGTGTCGTGCCGGATCGTGAGCGTCTCCCCCGGGCCGCCCAGGATCACCTCCTGGTGCGCTACGAGGCCCGGGAGCCGAACCGAGTGGATAGGCACGTCGCCGCCCATCCGCGCGGCGGTCGCCTTCGCGGTGCCCGACGGCGCGTCGAGCTTCGTCTCGGCGTGGAGCTCCACGATCTCGGCGCGCGAGAGCGAGCGTGCGGCCTCCTCGGCGAACCGCATCATCAGCACCGCGCCGACCGCGAAGTTCGGCGCGTGGAAGCACGGGACCCCCGCGTCCCGCGCGGCACGGTCGAGCGCCTCGTGGTCGAATCCCGACGTCCCGACGACGAGGGGCACCCCGGCCGCGAGGCACGCCTCGGCGTTCTCGAGCACCGCGTCCGGCCGCGTGAAGTCGATCGCGACGTCGCAGCCGCCCGGCCCATCCGCGCGGCCGTCCACGACCTCGTGCCCGGCCGCGGAGAGCGCGGGCGCGAGCGCCGAGCCGACCTTGCCGCCGGCGCCGTAGAGGCAGATCCTCACGCGGCCTCCGCGACCTCGGGGTTGAGCCGCGCGACCGCACGACGGAAGCGGCTCTCGCGCGGGCCGATGCCGGCCGCCGAGAGGCGCGACGGGGCGAAGAGCAACGCAGCCGCGGCGGCGACGTCGGCCTCGGTCACGGCGCGCACGCGGCGCAGCGTCTCCTCCACCGTGACGAGCTCCATGTCGGTGACGAGCGCCTTGCCCAGGCGACTCATCCGGTTCGACGTGCTCTCCAGCGAGAGCAGGAGCCTGCCCTCGAGATTCTCCTTCGCCCGGTCGAGCTCCCCGGGCCGCAGCCGGCCGGAGGCAACCTCGTCGAGCTCCGCCGCGATCACTGCCAGGCACTCGTCGAGATTGTCCTCGCGCGTCCCGACGTAGATCCCGACCTGTCCAGTCTCCGCGTACTGCGAGCCGAACGTGTAGACGCTGTACGCCATGCCCCGCAGCTCGCGGATCTCCTGGAACAGCCGGGAGGACGCCGAGCCGCCGAGGATCGCGTCGAGGAGCGAGACGGCGTAGCGCGACTGGTCGTCGCGGGCGATCCCCGGGCCTGCGAGCACGACGTGGTACTGCTCCGTCCGGCGCCGGAGGAAGCGGTACCCCGGACGCGGCAGGCGCGTCATCGCCGTCCTCCGCGGGGCAGCGGGGGCGGCGTCGCCGGCGCGGCGACCTGCGAACAGCTCGACGAGCCGCTCGTGCGAGACGTTCCCTGCGGCGGCAAGGACGATGCGCGGGCCGCCGTACGCCCGCCGATGCCACTCGCGCAGGGCGCGGGGCGACACCCGGGCGATCACCTCTGCGCTCCCGATCACGGGCCTGCCGAGCGGGTGAGTGCCGAACACGGCCTCCGCCGCGAGATCGTGGACGAGGTCCTGCGGGTTGTCGTCGACCATCGCGATCTCCTCGAGGACGACCTCCCTCTCGGAGTCGACGTCGCTGAACGTCGGGGCGAAGACCATGTCGGTCATCGCGTCGAGCGCGTCCGTGAGGTGGCCATCGGGGACGCGCGTGTAGAGCACGGTGGTCTCGCGCGACGTCGCCGCGTTCAGCTCGCCGCCCATCGTGTCGAACAGCTCTGCGATGCGCTGGGCGCTGTAGCGCGACGAGCCCTTGAAGAGGAGGTGCTCGATGAAGTGCGATACGCCGGCGCGCGAGCGCGGCTCGTCCCGCGAGCCGGTGCCGATCCAGAGGCCGAGCGCGACCGAACGCACGCCGCGCAGCCGGTCGGTGACCACGCGCTCGCCAGTGGGGAGCTCGCTCAATTCGTGCTTCGGCACCGGCGGATGGTAGCCCGCTGATGGATGTCACTCGATCCGTGCGCGATCTTTGTTGCCGCGAACGGGCACGACGAGCCGGCGCTTACGCCGCCGCCCACGTGTGCGTTCAGGCCGAGGGCCGGGGAGCGCGTACACCCCCCGGCCCGTCGTTACGTCCGTGACAGTGCCGCCTACGGATCGATCGTGATCGTGCAGGTGTACGTCTTCGAGCCTGCGACCACGTCCGACGTGTCACTGCCGTCGCCGTTGGTGCCGGTCGTGAAGTCGAGGTCGGTGCCAGTGCAGTCCACCGACGTCGCCGTTCCGCCGTCCGCCTTCGAGTCGACCGAGATCGTCACGTCGGTCAGCGGCGAGTTCGAGAAGCTCACCGCTGTTGCACCCGAGTCGCAGTCCCCGACCGCCGCCACGTTGACGGTCTTCGGGTTGTCCCCGTCGGCCTGGTAGCCGGTCGGCACCGTCTCGGTGACGGTGTGGTTACCGAGCGCGAGGCCATCCACGCACAGCGTGCCGTCGGTGCCCGTCGTCCCGGCAGCTACCCCGTCGATAGCGAACGCCACGTTCGCCTGCGGCTGGGGTCCGGTCATGCCCGGCTTCTTCGTCGTCTTCGTGATCGCGATAGCGCCGCAGCTGGCGAAGTCCAGCGAGTGCGGGGCGATGAAGTCCTTCACCTCGGATGTGAACGACTGCGAAGCACGGCTCTTCAGGTACGCCGACGAGAAGCCCTCGCACTCCCCTGCCTGCACGATGCCCGCGCAGGTCAGGTTGATCGCTGCCTCGCCGAAGCGACCGGTCGTGCGGTTGACGCCGGTGAGGCCGCCGAGGGTGTCGAGCACGGTGCCCGAGTTCCCCAGTCCCTCCGAACAGCCGGCGAGCGGCTGCTCCGCACCCCAGGAAGTGCCATTCCAGATCCGAAGCCCGAGGCTCGGAGTCAGGTTGTTCCCCTGGAACGCGTACGAGATGTTCAGGTCACCGGCTGTGCGCACGAGTGTCTTCGACCCAGGCGTGGTCAGGTTGGGTTGCGCTGCCTGGTTGATCTCGAAGTCGTAGTTGACCGATCCCGAGTCGTTCTCCCTCGACCACGCCAGATAGAGGAAGCTGTTGGCACCGACCGTCTCGCCCGCCACGGCGAACCGTGCGAGGTCGGCCTTGCTGTTCGGGATCGACCCTGTCACGACCGTGACAGCGATGTCATTCTCCTGCGTCCCCTGTCCGAACGAGTTGTCGGTCTGACCGCTCGTCAGGTCTTGTTGTGCCACCAGATTCGGCGCGTTGTCCCAGTCCGTGTTCCCCGTCGTCGTGACGACGAGGTTTCCGTCGTTGCCCTCGAACGTCGAGCCGCTGAGGTTCGCACTCGCTCCAACGACGAAGAACAGCACAGTTGCCACCGCTGCCATCGCTGCGATCGCGAGCGCAAGCCAACGCCTAGCCATCTTCCCTCCTTTCCCGGGCCGGATCTACCGGCCCCGTCGCATAGGGCGCCCCAAGAACGCGTTGTGCCATTTGTTTCCTCCCACCCCATGCGGCGGAGACGTGACTGTCGCCTCCTCGGCTGCCAGCGGCGCCTCCGGAGCCCCGCCTCAGCCCGCCGCAGTTCCTAGGAGAAGTCTTTGCCGATCGGCGCGGAGACACGACAGGTGGACGCCGTAATCGCCTGCGTCCGTCGCCCTAGGGCGAACGCTTGCTTTGCAGGGCCTTTCGGCGCAAGATGGGCTGGTCTCACTGGGAAGTAAACGGATGGATAATTGCGGCGCGATTCTTGTTGTCGATCACGACGACGCTTCCAGGACAGCCGAAGCCGCGATCGCGTGTCGTCTGGGTCTGTCCGTGTGGGAGGCGCAGAACGCCGCCGAGGCCCGAGGACAGCTCGAAGCCCGAGGACAGCTCATGGGAACGCAGCCACTGCTCGCGATCGTCGAGGTCGAGCTGCCCGGCCCGACGAACGGCCTCGAGTTCCTCCGCGAGCTGCACAGCGAATACGGCGCCAATATTCCCGTGATCCTCGTCTCGGCGGAGCGCACGGCCCCCCTAGACAACGTGGCGGGACTGCTCCTCGGGGCCGACGACTACATCTCGAAGCCGTTCGACGAGGGGGAGCTGCTGGCGCGTGTGCGCCGATCCCTGGGCCGCGGCGCAGCAACCGACGCGAAGGGCATGAACCGGGAGCCTCCCCACGTCGACGTTTCGCTGAGCCCACGCGAGTCCGAGATCCTCGCTCTCTTGTCCGATGGCCTGGGCCAAGCGGAGATCGCACGGAAGCTCGTCGTGAGCCCGAAGACGGTCGGGACGCACATCCAGCACATCCTTGGCAAGCTCGGCGTCCATAGTCGCGCCCAGGCCGTCGCCGAGGCGTACCGGCTGGGGCTCGTCCAGCCGGACTTCGCCGGGCACGAGTTGCTCCTGGTCCCTGCCTGACCCCGCCGCTCACGGTCGCGGCCGCAAACGAAGGGGCGGCCGAAGCCGCCCCTGCGCAGGTCTCAGTCCCGCCGGCGGCCGCCCCCGCGTCCGCCACGGCCGCCCCGGTCCTCGCGCGGAGGACGGGGCTCGCGCGGCGGGGCGTCCTTCGCCCGCTCGACGAGCGTCTCGGGCGAGACGAGCTCGCCGTTCTCGTGCTTCGCAACGAGCTTGAGGCCGATCCGGCCGCGCTCCTTGTCGACCTCCTGCACGATCACGTCCAGGGTGTCGCCGCGCGTGAGGACGTCCTCGATGTGCGCGACCCGGCCGGGCCCGACGTTCGAGACGTGGAGCAGGCCGTCGGTGCCCTTCTTCAGCTCCACGAAGGCGCCGAAGTCGGTGGTCTTGACGACGCGCCCCGTGTAGGTGTCCCCCACCTCGGGCTCCTTCGTCATCGCCTGGATGGCCGAGATCGCCGCGTCCGCGTTCGTGCCCTCCGTCGCATAGACGAGGATCGTGCCGTCCTCCTCGATGTCGATCTGGACGTCGTAGTCGCCCTCGAGCGAGCGGATCGTCTCGCCGCCCTTCCCGATCACCATGCCGATGAAGTCGGGGTTGATGCGGATCGAGGAGATCCGCGGGGCGTGCCCGGCGAGCTCCGACCGCGGGGTCGAGATCGTCTCGAGCATCTTCTCGAGGATGGACGCGCGGGCGCGCTTCGCCTGCTCGAGCGCCGAGCGCATGATCTCCTGCGTGACGCCGGTGATCTTGATGTCCATCTGGAGGGCCGTGATGCCCTCGGCGGTGCCGGCGACCTTGAAGTCCATGTCGCCCAGGTGGTCCTCCGCGCCCTGGATGTCGGTGAGGATGACGTAGTCGTCGCCCTCTTTCACGAGGCCCATCGCGATGCCGGAGACCGGCGCCGTGATCGGCACCCCTGCGTGCATCAGCGACATCGTCGAGCCGCACACCGAGCCCATCGACGACGAACCGTTCGACTCGAGCGTCTCCGAGACGAGCCGGATGGTGTACGGGAAGTCCTCGATTGCCGGGATCACCGGCTCGAGAGCGCGCTGCGCGAGCGCCCCGTGGCCGATGTCGCGGCGCTTCGGGCCCCGCATGAAGCCCGTCTCCCCGACCGAGTACGGCGGGAAGTTGTAGTGGTGAATGTAGCGGCGCTCCTGCTCGAGCGAGAGGTCGTCGATCCGCTGCTGCTCCTTCGCGGTGCCCAGCGTGCAGAGCGTGAGGATCTGCGTCTGGCCTCGGGTGAAGAGAGCCGAGCCGTGGGTGCGCGGCGCGACGTCGACCTCCGTCGTGATCGGGCGGATCTCCTCCGCCCCACGCCCGTCCGGCCGACGCTTGTCGATCGCGATCTTCTTGCGGACGAGGTCCTTGTAGATCGCATCCGCTGCCTTCTTCACGTACGACCGCGTCGACGCGTCCTTCACGGACGGGTCCTCTCCGTCCCCGCCTGGGAACGGGAGCCGGAGCTCGTCCTGGATGCGCTCGACGAGGATCTCGCGCTTGCGCGACTTGAGCTCCTTGGAGTCCTGCTCGGCGTCGGTCAGCGCGCGGAGCTCGTCCTCGAACTGCTCGCGTACGACCGCCTCGACCGCCGCGAGCCGCCTGGTCTCGACGAGCGCGTTGAGGCCGTTGCGCACCTGCGTCTCGCGGACGATGTCCTCCTCGCTCGAGTCCATCGTGATCGCGGGCGCGCTCTCGCCGAGCAGCTCGTCCACGATCGCGCCGGCCTCTCGGAGCCCCGCCTCGGCGATCCGCGCCGCGACCGCGTCCGCGTGACGCTCGGTGAGCTCCGCGTTCAGCTCGACGTCGATCCACTTGGGCTTCCCGACCTCGCGGGCGAGCTCCTCGATCGCGTCGCAGATGCGGATGATCTCGCCGTGCGCGAGTGCGAAGGCGTCGAGCATCGTCTGCTCGGGCACCTGGTCGCCGCCCGCCTCGATCATGGTCAGCGCCTCGCGCGTGCCGACGACGACGAGGTCGAGCGCCGACTCCTCCATCTGCTGGAACGTCGGGTTGACGACCATCTGGCCGTCGATCAGGCCGACTCGCACCGCGCCCACCGGGCCGAGGAACGGCAGCGGCGAGATCGCGAGCGCGGCCGACGCGCCGTTGATCGCGAGGATGTCGTGCGGCACGACCAGGTCGGCCGACAGCACCGTGCAGATCACCTGCACCTCGTTCTTGAAGCCCTTCGGCCAGAGCGGCCGGATGGGGCGGTCGATCATGCGCGCGGTGAGCGTCGCACGCTCGGTCGCGCGCCCCTCGCGCTTGAAGAAGCCGCCCGGGATCTTGCCGGCGGCGTACGCCCGCTCCTCTACGTCGACCGTCAGCGGGAAGAAATCCGCGTCGGGTCGCGAGTCCGGCCGGCCCACCGCGGTCGCGAGGACCATCGTGTCCCCGCTGCGGACGACGACTGCGCCGTCCGCCTGCTTCGCGAGCTTGCCCGTCTCGAAGCGCAGGTCGCCCGCGCCCACGTCGACGGAAACCGTGGCCTGGCGCCCGGCTTGCATCGTGCTCATTCCGTGTCCTCCATCCGTCCTCTTCCGATATGGCGGAAGGTGGAGGTTTGAGCCAGCTCCGCGCGGCCCGCGCGAAGCTCGATCAAACGTCCACCTCCCGTCCGTCCACTGTCAGGCTCCTACCGACGGAGCCCGAGCTCCTTGATGAGGGCCCTGTAGCCCTCGAGATCCTTGCGCTGCAGGTAGTCGAGGAACCTGCGCCGGCGGCCGACCAGCTTGAGCAGCCCACGCCGCGAGTAGTGGTCCTTCGGGTGCGTCCGCAGGTGCTCCGTCAGCTCCTCGATCCGCCGCGTGAGCATCGCAACCTGCACCTCGGTCGAGCCGGTGTCCTGGCCGTTCTTGCCGTGCTTCGTGATGAGATCCTGCTTCGCTTCCTTGGTGAGGCCCATGGTCTCCTCTCTCGATCCGTCTCCGGCGATCCCCGCTCGGCGTGAAGGAAGGCACGCGCGGCCGCGATCGCGGTCTCGCGCAAGGGTAGCAGCGGAACTTTGGCGGGCGAACAGCGCGAAATAGCGTCGTTCGGTGGTACAACCGTGTGGCCCATGGGGGACCAGAACGACCCCGATCGCGCCACGGCCCAGCTCGATCGCCTTCGCGTTCTGGTCGAGTCAGGCATCGCTTTGTCGTCGGAGCTCTCGCTCGACGCGCTGCTCGAGCGGATCGTGGCGACCGCAGCAGAGCTGACGGCCGCGCGCTATGCCGCGCTCGGCGTGATCGACCGCACCGGACAGGGCCTCGAGCGGTTCTTCACGACGGGCATCGACGCCGAGACGTACGCGGCGATCGGCGAGCTCCCAAGGGGGCGCGGGCTCCTGGGAGTGCTCATCCGTGACGCGCAGCCGCTCCGCCTCGACGACATCGCCGAGGACCCGCGGTCCGTCGGCTTCCCGCGCAACCACCCGCCGATGCGCACGTTCCTCGGCGTGCCGATCGTGCTGCGCGGCATCGCCTACGGCAATCTCTACCTCACCGAGAAGGAGGAGGGCGCCGAGTTCACGGAGGAGGACGAGGAGTTCACCCAGCTCCTGGCGGCGCAAGCCGCCGTCGCGATCGAGAACGCGCGGCTCTACGAGTCCTCGACCCGCTGGCTCCGTCAGCTCGAGACGCTCAACGAGATCGGGAACGCGCTCGCATCGGAGGTCGAGCTCGGCCCGCTCCTCGACCTCGTCGCGCGCCGCATGCAGGAGCTCGTCGGAGCGCGGATCGTCCTGATCGCACTGCCCGACACCCAGGGGACGCTGCGTGTGCGGGCGGCCGCCGGGGGCGAGAACCTCGTCGGCATCGAGCTGCAGCTCAGCTCCACGAAGATCGGCCGGGTCCTGGAGCGGGGCCACACGGAGCGCGTGAACGCGGTGGTCGACGACCCCGAGGTCGATCAGCGGATCGCGCGCGAGCTAGGCGTCACGTCGGCGATCTACCTTCCGCTCACGGTGCGTGGGCGGCCGTTGGGGGTCGTCGCGGCGCACGACAAGCTCGGTCCCGACCCGCGGTTCGAGGAGGGGGACGTCCGGCTCGCGGAGTCCCTCATCTCGCGGGCGTCGATCGCCGTCGACCTCTCCGAGCGCGTCGGCCTCGATGCGCTCCGCCGCGTCGTGCAGGCGCAGGAGCTCGAGCGCGCCCGGCTCGCGCGCGAGCTCCACGACGAGACGGGACAGGCCCTCGCGTCCATCCTGCTGGGTCTCAGGCAGCTCGAGGACGCGGTCGAGACCGACGAGGCGCGCGAGGCAGCAGGGGGCCTTCGCGAGCTCGTCGTCGCGACGCTGCAGAACGTGCGGCGCCTCGCGGTGGAACTGCGTCCCAGCGCCCTGGACGACTTCGGGCTCGTTCCAGCGGTCGAGCGGCTCGCGGCGACCGTGCTCGAGCCGTCCGGCACGCGCGTCGACATCGCGGCCCACCTCGGCGAAGAGCGTCTGGCACCGGAGACCGAGACCGTGCTGTACCGGATCGTGCAGGAGTCGCTGACGAACATCGTCAAGCATGCGTCCGCCGAGCGCGTCAGCATCACGTTCGTGCGCAAGGGTGACGCGGCGGTCGCGGTGATCGAGGACGACGGGTCCGGGTTCGACCCGGGGCGCGTCCGCGAGGGCGCGCTCGGCCTGACAGGCATGCGCGAGCGCGTCACGCTCGTCGGGGGCACGCTGACGCTCGAGTCCGCGCCGGGCGTCGGGACCACCCTCGTGGCCGAGGTTCCGGCACGCACCGGCCGTGACGCGGGGGCGCCATGAGCATCCGCGTCGTGATCGTCGACGACCACGCCATCCTCCGCGCGGGGTTGCGGCGCGTGCTCGAGGCGGAGCCCGACATCGAGGTCGTCGGCGAGGCGGAGTCCGCCGATCGCGCGGTCTTCGAGGCGATGTCGGGCCAGCCCGACGTCGTCCTGATGGACGTGATGATGCCGGGCAAGACCGGCATCGAGGGAATGCCCGCCGTGCTCGCCGCGGTCCCCGACGTAAAGGTCCTCGTCCTCTCGATGCAAGACGACCCCCACTACGTCCGCGAGGCGTTCGCGGCCGGCGCAGCCGGATACGTCCTCAAGGAGGCGGCCGACAGCGAGGTCGTCGGAGCCGTCCGCGCGGTGGCGGCCGGCGAGCACTACGTCCACCCCGCGCTCGGCGCACGGCTCGTCGCCGCGGAGGCCGAGGAGCGGCGACGCGCCGAAGCGGATCCGCTCTCCGACCGCGAGCGGGAGGTCCTGCGACTCCTCGCACTCGGGCACACGAACCAGGAGATCGCGAAGTCGCTCTACATCTCGGTTCGCACCGCGGAGACGCACCGGGCGCACATCATGCAAAAGCTCCGCCTGAGGAGCCGCGCGGAGCTCGTCCGCTACGCGCTCGACAACGGGCTCATCGAGTCCTAGCTAGGGGACGACGAGCACCTCGCACGGCGCCCGCCGCGCGACGGCAGCGCTCACCGAGCCGAGCTCCGACCGGCGGAGCGGCCCATGGCTCCTGCGGCCGACGACGACCAGATCCGCTGCGATCTCCTCCGCGGCCGCGACGATCGCGTCGGCCGGCTCGCCGCCGGGCTGGAGGTACGTCGCCGGCACGTGCCGCTCGATCAGGCGCATGCGGGCGTTGTCGAGGACGGCCCCGAGCATCGGACCCTCGTCGCGCTCGACGCTGACGACGGTGAGATGCGACCCGTAGCCGGCGAGATCGGCAGCCCGGTCGAGCGCCCGTCGGGCGGCTTCGGAGTCGTCGTAGCCGACGAGGATCGTGCGTAATCGTGCAGCCATGACGTCCACGGTGCCTGTGCGGAACGACGTCGGGCGTCCGGAGGACGCCCGATCCGCTTGCGGGAAACTACCGACCTCTCGCACTCTGTGAGGAACGGTGGAGGCGGCCCCCCGGCCGCCTCCACCGCTTCACTCCGGGAGGTCGGAGCGAATCAGTGGCCGAACGAGGCCACCTCCGTCGTGACCCTCTGACCTGCGGTCTTCTCGGCGAACCGTCCGCCGAGGACTGCGAGGGCGAGGATCAGCAACCCGATGCCGGTGAGCAGCAGCGCGACACCGACGACGATGCCGAACAGCGCGAGCTGCTCTGCCATGTAGCTGACGTTCAGCGCCGTGGACAGCGCCGTCTCCGTCACCCAGGTGTTCCGGGCTGCGTTCGCGATCGGCGCGCCGGTCGCGTCCTTCGCCGCGAGAGCCTCGTCGCTCGTGCCCTTCGGGTCACTCGGCTTCGACGCGAGCTGGAAGCGGCCCATCTCGGCATAGGTCAGGTCGCCGCTCGCCTCGAGCGCGTGCGTGCGCATGATCTGCGCGAACGCTCTCGCCTGGTTCCCGGTCAGCAACTGCTCGCCGGCCCACTGGTCGGCGTACTTGGCGACTGCCGGATCCGTCGCGTCGCCGAAGTAGATCTGCTCCTGCTTGAGGTTGTCGCGGACGGTGCTCCGCCCGTCGACACCCATGTAGATGGCTACGACGCCGAACGCGATCAGAATCACGCCCGCCGCGACGCCACCCCACTCGAGAAGTCTCCTTGCGTTCATCGCTCCTCCTCCCGATCTCACTTGCTGGACGTCCGCAGATTCGCCTTCGCGGGACGGTGCGCCATCGGGGTTCGAGCGCCGGGTT
>DASSJV010000154.1:0-41997 GCA_035691005.1 Gaiella sp.
CGGACGAGCATCGACCTCGAGCCCTACCGTCCCGAGCGCCTCACCGAGAAGCTCTCGATGCGAAGCCAGATCTTCTAGACCTCAGACCAGGAGGAACGATGGCCGTAGAGATGGTGTTCCCTCGTGTGTCCGGCTCGCTCAGAGTCCTCTTCCTCGGGGCGATGACGAGCGCCTGGTACGAGGCCGGCGAAGAGGTGCGGCGAGAGCAGGTCCTCCCGCGCTTCAAGCAGCTGACCCAGGAGTGGCTCGACCTCGGCGCGACCCCGCTCGCGACGCTCGACGACGACCTCCTGATGGTCGGCCAGCCGGTCTCGACGGGCTACACGTTCTTCCTGATGTTCGAGGTCGAGCGGCTCGAGACGGTCGTCGAGATGATCCAGCGGCTCCGCGAGCCGGTCGACGGTGTCCGGATGGACACCTACGCGCGCTTCGAGGCCCGTGTCGGCCGCCCCTTCTTCCTGCTCGAGCCGCCTGCCGAGCCGTCGGCGGGGTGACGCGAGCGACGGCGCTAGACTTGGCCGTCCCCGCCGACGTAGCTCAGCTGGTAGAGCACTTCACTCGTAATGAAGGGGTCCCCGGTTCGAGTCCGGGCGTCGGCTTCGCGCGCTCGCGGCGTTCGGCGGCCACTGCGCCCGTCTAGCACGCCGCGCAGCAGCTATCGCCGCGCCAGCTGAGCCGACCCTCGCGAATCGCCAGCATCGCGATCGCGAGTGCAGCGATCGGGTCGAGCCACCACCAGCCGAAGAGCGTGTTCCCGAGCAGCCCCGCCAGCACGGCCAGCGAGAGGTACCCGCAGAGGACGTTCTGGGTTCCCTCGCCGTGGGTCGCGCCGGAGCCGAGCGTGTGCGCGAGCTGTTGTTTCGCGCGACCGAGCAGCGGCATCCCGATCGCACTCGTCGTGACGAGCACGATTCCGGCCCAGCTCGTCTCCGGATGGTCTGCATGCACCAGCTTTCCGACCGCTTCGTACGCGACGTACGGCGCGAGGATGAAGAACTGGATCGCGACGATCCGATGTGCACGCGCCTCGGCCTTGTGGGACTGCATCCGTGAGCCGGTGAACCGCCAGACGATGACCACGCTGGCGAACCCCTCGACGAACGAGTTGATGCCAAAGCCTGTGAGCGCGATCGACCCGGCGACCACACCGGACGCGATACCGACCAGGCCCTCGGTGCCCATCCACGCGAGGGAGATCCAGGAGAGGAGTCGAGCGCGCCGTGCAGCACGCAGCCACTCCTCCGACGCGACCGTTTCGATTCCCGGCGGGCCAACAACGGGGAGGTCCCGCATCGTGGTGCTCATACGGTCAAGAGCTCGCAATGATCGTCGGACCGCACGACTGCATTCTGACCACCGATGAAGGCGGGACTGCGCTCATTCCTGTCTGACGATGTCGACCGAGATCTCCACCGCCGGAATCGACCCTCTGTTCTCGAGCCAATGTGTGGTGTTCCGATCCTCGGGCCAGCCGACTCCCGGCCCGTACTCCGTCGCGACTCCGTCTCGATGGTCGGTGATCGTCCCCTGCAGGACGTAGACGAGGCCGGGCCTGTCCTTGTGGTCGTGGATCGGGCCGAAGACCCCCCCGGGCTCGATGGTCACCATGCGCATCCGAAGCTGACGTCCGGCCATGCCCTCGATCTCGGGGCCCAGGTCAACCGTCCCCAGCAACGCCGACGTAACACCTTGCGTCTCGGGCGCCGCCTGTTCGTCGCGCATCGTGGTCTCCTCTCGGCTCGTTCACGCGTGCAACGTGCGAATCCTCCACGACGGCGCTGCCTACGTGCCGGTGCGCGCGATCGACGCCGCAGGTCGATGCTCGATGGGTTGTCGTTGTCCGCGCGGCTCGGGCCACGTGAGGCGTCGGCGGAGCCATAGCGCGACATACACGAGTCCGACGAGAACGGGCACCTCGATGAGAGGGCCGACGACTCCGGCCAGAGCCTGACCGGAGGTGGCGCCGAACACTCCGACGGACACCGCGATCGCGAGCTCGAAGTCGTTCGAGGCGACGGTGAACGACAACGCTGCGGTCTGGGGGTACGGAAAGGCGAGCAGGCGGCCCGACGCGAAGCCCATCAGCCACATCACGGCGAAGTAGACGAGCAACGGCAGTGCGATGAGCGCAACGTCGAGCGGCTCCGACGTGATCTCGTCCCCCTGGATCCCGAACAGCAGCACAATGGTGAAGAGGAGCCCGTAGAGCGTCACTGGCGCAATGCGGGGGATGAAGACCTCCTCGTACCAGTCGCGGCCGCGCCGCCTGATCCCGACACGACGGGTGAGGAACCCAGCAGCGAGCGGAATGCCGAGGAAGACGAGCACCGTCCGGGCAACCTCCCAAACGCCCACCTCGAAGCCCTCGGTGTCGAAGCCGAGCCACCCTGGAAGCGTCGTCAAGTAGAAGTAACCGAGGAGCGCGTACGCGGCAACCTGGAAGAGCGCATTGAAGACCACCAGGACTGCGGTGCGTTCGCGGTCTCCCAGCGCGATGTCGTTCCACACGAGCACCATGGCAATGCAACGCGCGAGGCCGACGATGATCACGCCCGTGCGGTAGGCGGGCTGGTCGGCGAGGAAGATCCAGGCGAGCGCGAACATCAGCGCGGGGCCCACGACCCACGAGAGAACGAGGGACGTGCCGAAGAATCGCCAGTTCCCCACTCCGTCGTCGCTCATCCGGCCGATGTCCTCGTACCGCACCTTCGCCAGGACCGGATACATCATCAGCAGGAGTCCCGCGGCGATCGGCAGCGACACCGTGCCGATCTGCAGCCGGTCGAGCTGGCCGTTCAACCCGGGGACGAGCGCACCGAGGAGAAGACCCGCGCCCATCGCGAGACCAATCCAGACGGGCAAGAACCGGTCGAGCCGCGATAGGCGCGAGAGAACCGCTTCGTCGCGGGCATCGACACCCGCCGGCTCAGGCACTCGATTGCTTCTCGACATCGCCTCCCCTAGTCGATCAGCTCGGCTATCAGGGTCTGCACTCGACCATCGATCTCGTCGCGGATCCGCCGCACTGTCTCGAGGTCCTGGCCGGCGGGGTCGTCGAGCGTCCAGTCCTCGTACCGCTTGCCCGGGTAGACGGGGCACGCGTCGCCGCAGCCCATCGTGATCACGACGTTCGAGGCACGGACGGCCTGGTCGGTGAGCGGCTTCGGGAATTCCTCGGCGAGATCCACTCCGACCTCGGCCATTGCCTCGACGACGGCCGGGTTGAGCTCGTCGGCTGGATCGCTCCCGGCGGAGCGGACGTGGACGCGGCCCCCGGAGCGCAGCTTCACGAGGCCGGCCGCCATCTGGCTCCGGCCGGCGTTGTGGACGCAGACGAACAGCACCTCCGGTACCTCCGTGGCCACCGAGCTCACCTCCTTGGATATCGATCGCGGTCTATGCCGCGAGTCTTGCGCGGTCATCGATGCGTGTCAATATCCATGTGGTGAAGACGATCGCGACCGTCACCGCGACGTGCCCGCCGCTCCTCGCAGGGGCGCTCGACCCGGGCGACGCGGAGAACCTTGCGCGGGCGCTCCGGGTGCTCGCCGACCCCGCACGGCTGCGGATCCTGAGCCTGATCCAGGCGCAGCCCGGGCGCGAGGCCTGTGTCTGCCACCTGACCGAGCCCCTCCGTCTGACCCAGCCCACGGTCAGCCATCACCTCAAAGTGCTCCTCGACGCCGGCCTCGTCGAGCGCGAGCAGCGCGGAAGCTGGGCGTACTTCAGAGTCCTGGACGAGCAGCTGGGCGCGCTGCGCGAGCTTCTGACCTGATCCGAGCGGCTACACCGTCGTGTTCGTGAGGTTGAGGATGTTGCCGTCCGGGTCCTTGAACCACGCGGCCTTGAACTCGCCCATCAGATGGACGTCGCCTTCGCGGGTCGTGTCCGGCAGGTCGTCGTAGCGTTCGAAGGCGACGCCCTTCTCCCGCAGGCCCTCGACGATCGCGTCGAAGTCGTCGCCGACCGCCCACGAGGCCGCGGTTGCCTGGTTCGTCCCCGCGTATGCCGACGGATAGACGAGTACCGCGGAGCCTCCGCTGCGGTAGATGACCGCGCCCGGGTTCTCCATGGCGGGCGTCAAACCCAGCGTGCCCTCGTAGAACGAGCGTGCCCTGTCGAGGTCGCTCACCGCGAGCGTCGCCGCGGCGTCCCTGTCTCCCAGCATGGCGGACTCCTTTTCGGGGGGTCGATGCGCTGGACGATAGGGGAGTCGACGGCGTATCTCCAGCCGGCGACTCAGGCCGGCGTGAGCACCGGCACCGAGAACACCTCACCCAGACGCTCGATCGCGTCCGGCACCAGGCGGTAATACGCCCACGTGCCGCGGCGCTCCGCCTCGACGAGCCCGGCATCGCGAAGGATCCGCAGGTGGTGCGAGACCGTCGGCTGTGAGAGCTCGAACGCTCCCGTGAGGTCGCACACGCAGCACGACTCGCCGGAGGCGAGTCGGTTGACGATCGCGACGCGGGTGGGATCCGCGAGGGCCTTGAAGAGCCCGGCGAGGTCGCGCGCAGCCTCCGTCTCCATCGGCGGGACGTCGGGGCCGCAGCAGAGCGGCTGGAGGACGGACAGCGACTTCATTGACGAACATCAATATAGCAGCTACCGTCTTCATCGACCATCGTCGATGAAAGGAGGTCCCCCATGGTGCACGCGCTTCCCTCGTGTTGCGACGGCGGCGACTGCTGCGGCGACGACTGCTGCTGAGACCGCACCGGCGGCCGACTGCAGCGGCCGCCGACCTTTCGTCGACGGCTCCGCCTACCTGCGCCCGACGAGCGCGTAGTCCTGCGGGCCGAACACGACGTCGTTCAGCCGCGCGACGTTCCGGTCGAGTGTGCGCCGAGCCTCGTCGAACGCCGCGTCCGACGGGAGGACGACCGAGCGAAGTCGCTCCTCGTCCGGCGGTGGGTTGAGGAAGCGGATCTCCGTCGCCGTGAAGCCCGCCTGGCGCGCCAGCATCACGAGGGTCTCAGGTACGAGCGGCTGCGCGTGCGTGAGGTCGGCGAAGTAGTTCTTGAGCGCGACGAACGAGAGGGGATTCATCGTCTCGGCGACGAGCACGCCGCCCGGCCGCAGCTTCGCGCAGGCCAGCTCGAGGAAACGGAGGAGCGGCCCCGGGGGGAGATGCTCGACCACCTGGGCGGCGAAGACCCCTCCGAGCGACCCGTGCTCAAGCCGCGCCAGATACGCGAGCGCGTCGTCGTGCTCGACGGTGAGGTCGTCCGCACGGCAGATCTCGACCATGTCCCGGTCGTTGTCGACTCCGGCCGCGGCGATCCCGGCCTCACGCAGGAGCGACAGGAACTCGCCGCGGCCGCAGCCCACGTCCAGCACCGGCGCGGCCCCCGCGAAGTCGGCGACGTAGTGTCGCTGGCGCTCACGGATGTCCGCACGAGAGCCGCGCATCCGCGCCTCGAAAGCGAAGTAGTCGATCGGCTGCGACGACGCGGCTGAAACCGGAGCGCCCGCGTCGGGAATCCCGGTCGCGGCACCGGCCGCGGCGCGTGCGGCGCGCTCGAGCCGGAGGATGCGCTCCTCGAGCTCCTCGAGCAGCCGCTCGTCGGTGCGCAGCTCGAGCTGCTCGTAGAGATCGTCGATCAGCTTGAGGGTCACGTCGTTGAAGTCGCGCTGCGCGTCGACGAGCGGCGCGACGTACCACCGGACGAGCGGCCGGACGAGTCGTTTCGCAGGAGCGGTCAGCAGACCCCTGACGCCGGAGGGGCGCGGGCGCGCTCGATCGGCCGTCACCGGCCACAGGCGCTCGGCGCGCGCTCGAAGCCCGTCGGCACGCTGCTCGGCGACCGATGCCCCGACGCCGCCGGACCCACTCTCGGGCACAGACATCGGGGGAGTCTAGGAGGTCCCCCGGAGCGGAGGCAGTCGGCTCAGACCCGCTCCAGCGTCGCGCGCCGGCGGGCCTCGGCCTCGAACAGTCGGAACAGCGCGTAGGCGGCCACGGCGTAGCACGCGCCGACGACGAGCTCGTCGCCCACCAGTCCCGCGACCGACCGGAACGACGCTCCGGCGACGACCTCGCGGGCGGCCTCGATCGCGTGCGTGAGGGGCAGGGCGCTCGAGATCGTCTGCATCCAGCCTGGCAGGACGTCGAGCGGCACATTCGCACCGGTGAACAGGAGCAGCACGTAGTACGCGAGGTTCCCGATGAAGAACACGTCCCGTGCTCGCAGCCCGATCGAGCCGAGGAACATCCCGAACGCCGTGCAGGAGACGACGCCCGCGGTGACCACGAGCGCGAGCGGGCCGAGCGACGAGACGGGCGGGTCGAAGTCGAGGAGCAACCAGCTCATCGCGAACCCGAAGGCCGACACGAGGATCCCGTTCGCGATGTACGGCAGCGCCCGGCCCGCGAAGAGGGCTAGCCGGTTCGCCGGCGTCGCGAGCAGCGGTGAGAGCGTGCCGAAGAACCGCTCGTTCGCGATCGCCATGATCGAGCCGTAGACGCAGGAGATCGACGAGATGTAGACGGCGTTGCCGACGACGAAGAACGCCTCGTCCTCCACGTCGGTGAACCGGCCGAGGTAGGTGAAGAAGATGAGCACGAAGAGCGTGCCGCCGAGCATCGTCGGGATGTAGTGCCAGGGGCTGATCCAGTTGAACAGCGCCCGGTACGAGATCCCGCCGCCGATGAAGAAGATCCGGAGCGCGGTCATGTCAGCGCGAGCGTGGCCCGGGCGCGGGCGAGCCGCTCGAAGTGGCGGAGGCAGAGCGCGGCGAGCAGCGTGTAGACGAGGCCGAGCCCGAGGCACATGAGGATCGCGGGCAGCGGATCGCCGCCGAGCGCCGCCTCGCGGATCGCGCGGACGCCCCACGTCGGTGCGAGCACCCACGAGATGGGCGTGACCCAGCCGGGCAGCAGCGAGATCGGCACCAGCATCCCCGTGATCAGCCACACGGGCTCGCCCAGCAGGTTCGAGAGCGCGTTGGCGTTGCGGTACAGCACGAACGTCGATGCGAGCAACAGCCCGAGCAGACCCAGACCGATCACCGCCGACGGAACGGCGATCACGAACAGGAAGGGATGCACGAGCTCGAGCCGGATCCCGAACAGGACGCGCCCCCAGACGAGCGTCGATACGAGCGAAACGAGCCCGTACGCGGCCGTCGCGAGCGTGAGCGGAACGAGCACGACGATGAACGGCACCGGCGCGGCGATGAGGAGCTCGAGCGTCCCTGCCAGCGCTGCCACTGGATCGCGCCGCCCGAGCCGAAGAGCGTCGTCGACCAGATGCCCATCAGGCCGGCCCCGAGCGCGGCGTAGAGGAGCGGCTCGCTCTGGCTGCCCGACTGGAAGAGGTAGAACGCGATCGTCGCGAGGACGACGGGCGTGATGACGCCGATCACGAGGAAGAAGCTCGACTGCGCGAGGCCCTTCAGGTGGAAGACGAGGCTCGCCCGGAAGAGCCGAACGCCTCGCTTGACGGTGACTGCGGGCAGGCGCGCATCGTATCGCCGCCCCGAACGACGGCTCGGCTGGACGAGGATCCGGTCGGTTGGGGCTACACGAGCCCGCCGCCGTAGCGCCACGGGCCCGGCTCGAAGCGGATCCCGCGCTTGCGGCAGAACTCGCGCACCGAGTCCGTCAGCACGCCGCCGTCGCCGTGGACACGTCGGGCGAGGAGGTCGAGGACGACACACCCGGCGGGGGTCTCGCCCGCGGCCCCCAGCGTGAGGACGACCGTCTCGCCGTCGCCGCCCGGCACGGCGGTTCCCGACCCGACAGTCTCCGCGAAGGTCACCCGCCCGGGACCCTCCGGGCCCGTCAGCTCGAACCCGCGCGAGCCGTCCGCGAGCGCCCCCGTCGCGATGCCGCGAAGGCGCAGGAGCTCCTCGAGTTCCTCCACGATCCGATGGGCCAGCTCGACCTGGCGATGACGGGATGGGGGACGGCTCGCGTGGCCGATCGGCCGGGCGGGGACGCCGCCTGCGAGCGTGCCCTCGTGGACGTCGTTGACGACGTACGAGTTCGACACCACGATCGCCTCGCGCCCGATCCGGCAGCCCGCGTAGACGACCGCTCCGACCCCGATCTGGGCGCGGTCCTCGATCACGATCCCCGCGAAGCGGTTCTCGAAGCCTTCGAGCACGGAGTGCCCGATGTTGTGGGTGAGGAGAACGGAGCGCATCGTGACAAACGCCTCGGCGCCGATCACGACCGGATGACAGACGTTCACGAACGCCTCGCCTCCCATGAACCCGAGCTCGCCGATCACGAATGTCGCCCACGGGTCACGGTGCCCGCCGCCGCCGATCTGCACGTTGGCCGCGATCCAGGTTCCCCCACCGACGAACGCGCGGCGACAGGTGATCCGCTGGGACTCGCCGAACCATGCGATTTCGCCGGCGGCGAACACCTCCTCGCAGCGGACGACGCTGTGGGCTCCGATCTCGACGCCGTCCTCGAGCACGATGCGGGGCGCGACGATCGCGGTCCCCGCGCCGAGCACGACGCCCTCGCCGATCACGGCGCCGTTGCGTCGATAGGCCTCGCAACGCTCGTCGGACGACAGTGCAGCGAACGTCGCCGGATCGGCGCGAAGGCGGGCGAGGAACTCCTGGTCGAGCACGCCTACGCCCTCGTCCTTGGCGAACGAGAAAATCGCAGGGAGCGTCACGCTCTCCATCGAGAGGCCGTCGAGCACGACGTCGGTCTCCCCGGGCCGCGAGGCGACGCGCATCTGGGCCGCCGCGAAGGCCTCGACGTCCTCGGCGGTCACGAAGCCCGCCTTGCCGATGAGGTTCACGTCGACGCCGAGCTCGGCCGCGCGCTCGGCGGCCTTCCGCGTCACGTTGCGCGGGCCGTCGTCCCGCGCCGGCGTCGGCGCCGCCTTGGCCAGGCGAGCGACCGCTTCCTCGAGCTCGGCGTCGGTCTCCGCGACGAGCGCGACCGACGAGCCCAGCTCGACCTCGACGTCGGCCGCGACGAGCTGGACGAGCGTCCCGTCGCCGGGAGCCTCGACCTCGATCGACGCCTTCGACGTCTCGACGACGCACACGGCCTGGCCCTTGCGCACCGCGGCGCGATCCTCGACGAGCCACTCGGAGAGGAGCGCCGACTCGCTGTTCGCGTCCTCGCGGGTGAGCACGATCTCGAGCAGAGGCGTCAGCCCCCTACGCGCTCGAGCGCCGTTACGGCAGAAACGACGTCCTCGACGTCGGGGAGCGCCTCGTCCTCGAGGCTCCGCGCGGACGGCACGATCCCGTCGCGCGCGGCGACCCGGACGACCGGGCCGTTGAGGTCGCTCCACGCCTCGGCCTGCACCCGGGACGCGATCTCGGCGCCGATGCCGCCGGTGAGCGTGCCCTCCTCGACGGTGACGAGCGAGCCCGTACGGCCGAGCGAGTCGAGGACGGGCTCCAGATCGAGCGGCAGGAGCCGGCTCAGCGCGACGACCTCGGTGAACACCTCGTGCTCGAGGATCAGCTGCGTCGCCGCGTCGAGCGCGACGGGGAGCATCCCGCCGTAGGTGACGAGCGTCGCCTCCGCGCGGCCGAACCCGTTGCCGGAGAAGGTCAGGGCCGGGTAGCTGCCGTCGCCCTCTACGCACGCGAGCTCGTCGACCCGCCCGTCGTCGGGCCGGCGGTTCGGCCGGCCGTACATCAGCTTGTTCTCGATGAAGAACACCGGCTCGTCGTCGGCGACCGCCTGGGCGAGGAGCGCGCCGACGTCGTGGCACTCGCTCGGCGCGACGACGGTGATCCCAGGCACGCCGAGCAGGAGCTTCTCGAGCGACTGGCTGTGCGTCGGCCCGTATCCCCGGCGGCCGCCCATCGGTGTCCGTACGACGAGCGGGACGGTGACCCGGTCGTCGAACATCGCCCGGAACTTGGCGATCCCGTTGACGACCTGATCGAGGCCGAGCGTGACGAAGTCGCCGAACATGACCTCGAGGATCGGCCGGTAGCCCCGCAGGGCGAGACCGGCGGAGACGCCGAAGATCGAGGCCTCGCTGACCGGTGTCGTCAGCACGCGGTCGGGCCAGCGCGTCGAGAGCCCCTGGCTGATCTTGAACGCGCCGCCGTAGGGGTCGAGCAGGTCCTCGCCGATCAGGTAGACCCGCTCGTCGCGCTCGAAGATCTCGTGCAGCGCGGCATTCAGCGCCTGTCCACAACGGACGCTCATCGCGGCGCGGGCTCCGTCGCCGCCGCCGGGGCGGCGAGCGCCTGCTCGACCGCCTCGCCGAGGCGCCGCCCCACCGCGTCGGCAATCTCCTCGCGGTCCACCTCGTCGACGAGCCCGGCCGCGACCGCGAGCGGGTCGCGCAGCCGTCGCGCCGCGATCTCCTCGGGGTCCCGGAAGTCGTCGCCCTTCGAGTGCGGGCTGAAGCGGTACGTGTCGAGGACGAGGAAGTACGGCGTGCCCGTCGAGCGGACGTGGTCGACCGCTTCTCGCGCGGCGGCCCGCACCTCGAGCACGTCGGTCGTGTCGTGGCGCGAGGTCGAGATCCCGAAGGCGGCCGCGCGCGCCTCCACGTCGCCGGCGAGCTGCAGCGTCGACGGGGTCGACTGCGCGTACCCGTTGTGCTCGACGACCACGAGCAGCGGCAGCTCCCAGAGCGAGGCGATGTTGAGGCTCTCGTAGACGACGCCCTGGCCGAGTGTGCCGTCGCCGACGAACACCGTCGCGATCGCACCGCTGCCCTTCTCGCGCTCCGCGAGCGCCATCCCCACGGCGACCGGCACGGTGCTGCCGAGGACGCCGTTCGAGTAGAAGTTGCCTCGGAAGAGGTGCTGGCTGCCGCCCTTGCCGCCGCAGACGCCGCCGACCCGGCCCATCACCTCGCGCAGCAGGCCGTCGACGTCATCCGTGAAGGCGAGGTAGTGGCCGTGGCAGCGGTGGTTCGAGACCACGACGTCGCGCTCCGGCTCGAGACACGAGATCACGCCGACCGCGTCTGCCTCCTGGCCGATGCACGTGTGCGTCGTCCCGTGGAGCTTCCCCGCGGCGAACAGGTCGAGTAGCGTCTCTTCGAAGCGGCGGATCAGCGTCATACGCGCGTAGAGGCCGCGCGTATCCCCGCCGGCGCCTGCGAGCGCCGTCTCCGCCTGCTCCTGCCTGCCCATCAACGCAGGAGGCTACAGATAGCCGAGATCGGTCAGCCGCGAGGTCACCTGGGCCTCTTCGTCGGCCGTCAGCTCGGGCTGGTCGAGGCCCTCGAGCTCCTCGTAGACGCGCTCGCGGAGCTCACCGGGAACCTCGTCGGGCACGCTGTCGCGCTCGCGCGGGTCCCGGTCGAGGCGGTACGCCTCCTCCTCGCCGGTCTCGACGTGGATGGTCAGCTTCCACGGCGGCCGGCGCAGCGCGACCTGCGAGACGCGGCCCCCGTCGGTCGCGACGATCCACGCGTCGCGGTCCTCGGTCTCGGCTCCCTCCAGCGCGGGGACGAGCGACGTGCCGTCGACCCCGTCGAGCGGTGCGCCACCGAGGTCGAGCAGCGTCGGGGTCAGGTCGACGAGGCTCACCTGCGTGTCGACGACGCCCGGTCCGACGCGTCCGGGAGCGGAGACGATCAGCGGCACCTCGACGATCTCGTCGTACATCGTCGCCCCGTGCATGTGGTACGTGCCCTTGACCGCCGTCTTGTCCCGGAACCGCTCGCCCCACGACTCGCCGTGGTCGGAGACGAACGCGAGCGCGGTCTGCTCGCGCAGGCCCAGCGCGTCGAGCTCCCCCAGAAAGCCCGCGAAGAACACCTCCGACGAGCGCTCGACCGAGCGCGCGTACCCGTCGCGGAGCTCCTCGAGCGCCGCCGCGTCGCCCGACTGGATCCCGGCGATGATCGCGTCCTTCGCGATGAGCCACTCCTTGCGCTCGGCATGGAGGATGTCGTACGGCATGTGCGTCGCCCAGCTGTGGAACCAGAGGACGAACGGCTCGGAGCGATGCGCGCGGAGCCATTCGACGACGCCGTCCAGCGTCTCGCTCGTGCCCGCGACGTTCGCGTCGGCGAACCCCTTGAAGAGGTAGTTCTCGTCGAAGACGAAGCTCCCCGTCGTGTAGCCGTGCGCGGCCGCGACGGTAAAGAGCGTCGGAAGCGCGGGGTCGAGCGTCGCATCCCAGTGGAGGTAGCCGTGGTGGTGCGGGTAGAGGCCCGTGATCATCGAGGTCGTGGACGGGCAGGTCCACGGCGCGGCCGCGATCGCCTGGTCGAAGCGGACGCCCGAGACGGCGAGCCCGTCGATCGTCGGCGTCCGCACGCGCCGTGCTCCGTAGCAGCCGACGTGGTCTGTCCGCAGCGCGTCCGAGACGTAGACCACGAGATTCATGCGGCCGCCAGCCGGGGGACGAGGCTCTGCCCGCGCATGTCGTCCGGGACGGGCAGGCCGAGGAGCTCGAGCACCGTCGGGGCGACGTCGAGCAGGTGCGCGTCGAGCGTGCCGCGCGCGCTCACGCCCGGGCCCGCGGCGATGAGGAGGCCCTCCTGCGCGTGGTTCGCGTCGTCGGGCCCGGTGTCGTTCTCGAGCGTGTGGACGCCCTCGTCGCCGCCGATCGTCCCGACCGAGCGCCAGAGGAGGTCGCCGAAGATCACGATCAGGTCGGGCGCCACGCCCCCGACCTCGGGGTAGACCTCCTCGGGCTTGAAGACGTGCGTCGCCAGCGGCCGGCCCTCGTCGTCGGGGATCGCGGCGAGCCGGGCGGCGAGGTCGTCGCGCACCACTTCGTAGTCCGCGGCCGGGACGACCCCCTGCGGCTCGCGGCCCTCGACGTTGAGGAAGACGCGCGCGTAGTAGCCGCCCTCGCCCCAGGCGGTCGTCCGCGCCCAGTCGATCCCGACCTCGCGCGGAGAGGTGACGCCGTCCGGCTCGCCCTCGAGCGCGAGGAGCCCCTCGCGGCGGAGCCACTCGTTCACGCGGATCCCGCCGTCGAGCCGCTTCGCGCCGTGGTCCGAGACGACGAGGACGAGCGTCTCGTCGTCCGCGTGGCGGAGCAGGCTCCCGACGAGCCCGTCGACGTGCTCGTAGTAGTCGCGGATCACGTGCTCGTACGGGCCGCCGGGCTCGTGCTTGCGGTGCTCGGCGTCCATGTACTTCCAGAAGCCGTGGTGGATTCGGTCGGTGCCCATCTCGACGAACGCGAACAGCTGCCAGGGCCTGGTGGAGAGCAGGTGGTCGGCGAGGCGGAACCGCTTGTCGGTCATCTCGTACACCTGCCGGAGCAGGTCGTCCTTGTCGTCCGTGCGGAAGTTCGTGCAGTCGAA
Organism: Gaiella sp.; assembly: GCA_035691005.1. Taxonomy (GTDB): domain Bacteria; phylum Actinomycetota; class Thermoleophilia; order Gaiellales; family Gaiellaceae; genus Gaiella. The sequence continues at coordinate 13,224 of DASSJV010000154.1, forward strand.
GAGGTACTCGCCCACGACCTCCTCCACCTCCGCCTTCAGCGCGGGCGGGTACGTGAAGCGGCTCTCGGCGGACGGCGTGAGGAAGCAGCTGACGAGGGCACCGCGCAGCGGGCGCGGAGGATACGTGCCGGGGACGCCCACGACGATCGAGCTTCCCCCTGCCCGCCCGACGAGGTCCCAGAGCCGCGGCGCCTTGATCGCGCTGCCGTCGGCGATGAACGCGCCGTCGTACGTGTGGTCGGAGCGGTTGCGGAAGCCGTAGACGCCGAGGTCGCCGGGCGTGCGGCTCGCCATCATGCAGGACCAGGCGGGCACGGTGATCGGCGGGACGATCGAGGTCAGGCGCCCCGCGACGCCGCGCGCCACGAGCCCGGAGAGGACGGGCAGCCTGTCGCGCCAGCGCTCGAGGACGAGCGAGGGCTCGGCACAGTCGAGCCCGATCACCATCACCTTCTGCGCGGGGGCCCCGGTCACGACACGGCATGGTAGAGGCGCCGCCTCGCGACATACCCTGGAGGGGTATCATCAACGGGATGAACAGCTCGTTGAACCGGGTCGCCTTCAGCGCGACGCTGCACTGCCTCACCGGCTGCGCGATCGGCGAGGTGCTCGGCATGGTGATCGGAACCGCGCTCGGCTGGGAGAACTGGTCGACGGTGGCGATCTCGGTGGTCCTCGCGTTCGCCTTCGGCTACTCGCTGACGATGCTGCCGCTCCTCCGGGCGGGGCTCGCATTCGCCGCGGCCGCGCCGCTGGCGCTCGCGTCGGACACGCTCTCGATCGCCGTGATGGAGATCGTCGACAACTCGGTGATGCTGCTCGTCCCGGGCGCCCTCGACGCGGGTCTCGACGAGATCCTCTTCTGGGCGAGCCTCGCGTTCTCGCTCGTCGTGGCGGGCGCCGCCGCCTTTCCGGTGAACCGCTGGCTGATCTCGCGCGGCAGGGGCCACGCCGTCGTGCACGCCTACCACGGCCACGCGCATTGACCCGGGCGCCGCGTGGGCCGCGGATACGCTCGGCGGCGTGAGCGACGTCCCCTACCGGCGCACGTTCGTCCGGCTCCTCGGGTTCCTGGGGCCGTACAAGGGCTCGCTCGCCGTGTCGACCGTGCTCGCCGTGCTCTCGCAGGCTGCGGCAATCGGAATCGTCGTGCTCGTCTCCGTAACGATCGACGGGATCGAGGAGCAGCGCGGCACGACATTCCTCGCCTGGACGGTGGCCGCGATCCTCGCCGCCGGCGTCGCGAAGGCCGTGCTCATGTACGGCCGCCGCATCATCTCGGGCCGCCAGGCGCTCGGGATCGAGCGGGACATGCGCGAGCATCTGTACGGCCACCTGCTCCGGCTCTCGTTCGGCTTCTACGACCGCTACCAGACCGGCCAGCTCATGTCGCGGGCGACGGTCGACCTGCAGTCGGTCCGCTTCTTTCTCGGCTTCGGCCTCATCTTCTTCTTCCAGCACGTGCTGACCGTGGTGTCGGTGACAGTCGTGCTGTTCGTGGTCGACTGGCGCCTCGCACTGATCGCGCTCTGGATCACGCCGGTGCTCGTCCTCGTGGCGTACCGCTACAGCCATGTCTCCCATCCGGTGCTGCGCGACGTCCAGCAGCGCCTCGGGGAAGTCGCGACGGTCGCGGAGGAGTCGATCGTCGGCGTCCACGTCGTTAAGGCGTTCGCGCAGGAGGAGCGGCGCCAGGCGCAGTTCGAGCGCGCATCGGGCTCGGTGTTCGACGCGACGGTGCACGCGTTCAGACAGCGCGCGCTGTACGTCCCGCTCCTCTCGTTCCTCCCGATGCTGGCCCAGGCCGCGGTGCTGCTCGCCGCGGGCAGGCTCGTCGTATCGGGGTCGCTCTCGCTCGGCGAGTTCTTCCTCTTCAACCTCCTGCTCGCGATGCTGATCGTCCCGCTGCGGAGCATCGGGATGTGGATCGGCCAGGCCCAGCGGGCGACGGCGGCGGGCGAGCGGATCTTCGAGGTGCTCGACGAGCCCGAGGGCGTCGAGGATCGCCCGGGCGCGGGACCGCTGCCGCCGGGGCCGGGCGAGATCCGCTTCGAGGACGTCGCGTTCGGCTACCACGCCGAGCGCCTCGTGCTCGAGGACGTCGACCTCACCGTCCCCGCGGGGCGCACCGTGGCGCTGATCGGCCACACCGGGTCGGGGAAGACGACCCTCGCCGCGCTCGTACCGCGGTTCTACGACACGAGCGCAGGCCGCGTCGTCGTGGACGGCGTCGACGTGCGCGAGGTCACCCGGCGCTCGCTGCGCCGCGAGGTCGGCGTGATCTCGCAGGACCCGTTCCTCTTCTCCGCGACCGTCCGCGAGAACATCGCGTTCGGGGCGAGCGGCGCGACGGACGAGGAGGTCGAGGCGGCGGCTCGGGCGGCGCAGGCGCACGAGTTCGTCGCGGCGCTGCCGGACGGATACGACACGGTGATCGGGGAGCGCGGGATCACGTTGTCCGGCGGCCAGCGGCAACGGCTCGCGATCGCGCGCGCGATCCTCATCGACCCGAGGATCCTCGTCCTCGACGACGCGACCGCCTCCGTCGACGCGACGACCGAGGCGCGCATCCGCGAGGGGCTGCGCGAGGTGATGCGTGGGCGGACGACGATCATCATCGCCCACCGGCTCTCCACGATCCAGCTCGCCGACGAGGTCGTCGTCCTCGAGCACGGCCGCGTCACGGCGCGCGGGACGCCTGCGGAGTTGCTCGAGGGAAACGCCGTCTACCGCGAGCTGCACGAGCACGGTCTGCTCGAGGGGCTTCTCGAGGAGAAGATCGCGTGAAGGTCCACCAGTCGGGGAGCCACCTCAGCGAGGAGCGCGGCGGCGAGGTGGGCGACTGGTCGTGGCGCCGCACGCGCCGCCGCATCGGTCTGCTGGTGCGTCTCGCCCTGCCGTACCGGGCCCGCACGGCCGGCGCGCTCGTGACGCTGCTTGCGTTCACCGTCGTCGCGCTGGCTCCGCCGTACCTCGCCAAGCTCGCGATCGACCAGGGGATCTCCGAGGACAACCTCGACCGGCTGACGTGGCTCGTCGCGCTCTTCCTCGTCGCCGCGGTCGTCTCGCTCGTCCTCTCCGCGGCCAACACGTACCTGACCGGCTGGGTCGGGGAGCGGATGCTCGCCGACCTCCGGAACCAGCTCTTCCGCCATCTCGAGCGGCTCTCGATGGGCTTCTACGAGCGAAACCGCACCGGTGTGATCGTCAGCCGCATCACGAACGACGTGGAGGCGCTCGACCAGCTCGTCACCGACGGGGTCACGAGCCTCGTGCAGAACACGCTGCTGCTCGTCGGCACCGCGGTCGTCCTCTTCCTCCTCGACTGGCGCCTCGCGCTGGCGGCGCTCCTCGTGCTCCCCGCGATGGCGCTCGTGACGGCCTGGTTCCGCAGCCGCTCCAACCGCGCCTACCGCAGCGTCCGCGAGCGCCTCGGCCTCGTCACGGCGACGCTCGCCGAGGACGTCGCGGGGATGCGCGTGGTGCAGTCGTTCACGCGCGAGCCCGAGCAGGAGCAGGCGTTCCGGGGCGTGAACGACCGCTACCGCGCGGCGAACTACCGCACCGTCGTCCTCAACGCGATCTACTTCCCGGCCGTCGACGTGCTCTCCTCGGTCGCCACCGCGATCGTGTTCGGTTACGGCGGCTGGCTCGTCTACCACGGCGAGATGAGCACGGGCACGCTGTTCGCGTTCGCGCTGTACCTCTCGAACTTCTTCGACCCGATCCAGCAGCTCTCGCAGCTCTACAACACATTCCTCTCGGCGATCGCCGCGCTCGACAAGATCGTCGGCGTGCTCGACGAGGAGCCGCAGGTCGTCGACGAGCCGGACGCAATCGAGCTTCCGCGGATCGAGGGGCACGTCCGCTTCCAAGGCGTGCGCTTCGGCTACGGGCGGGAGCTGCCGGAGGTGCTGCACGGGCTCGAGCTCGACGTGCCTGCCGGCACGACCGTCGCCCTCGTCGGGCACACGGGTGCGGGGAAGTCGACGATCGCGAAGCTCCTCGCGCGGTTCTACGAGCCGACCGAGGGCCGGATCACGGTCGACGGCCACGACCTGCGCACGGTGACGCAGCGCTCGTTGCGCTCGCAGCTCGGGATCGTCCCGCAGGAGGGCTTTCTCTTCGGAGGCACGGTCGCCGAGAACATCGCATTCGGGCGGCCCCGAGCATCGCGCGACGAGATCGAGCGCGCGGCGCGGGCGGTCGGCGTGCACGCCTTCGTCCAGGACCTGCCCGACGGCTACGAGACGCACCTCGGGGAGCGCGGGACGCGCCTCTCGCTCGGCCAGCGCCAGCTCGTCGCGTTCGCGCGGGCCCTGCTCGCCGACCCGCGGATCCTCATCCTCGACGAGGCGACCTCGTCGGTCGACATCGGCACCGAGCGGCGGATCGAGCGGGCGCTGCGCGAGCTGCTCGCCGGCCGCACGGCGTTCGTAATCGCGCACCGCCTCTCGACGATCCGCGACGCCGACCTGATCGTCGTGCTGGAGCACGGCGTCGTCGTCGAGCAGGGCACGCACGACGAGCTGCTCGCGCGGCGCGGCCTCTACACGAGCCTGTACGGCGACTGGGCCGCCGACGTCGCCTAGGATGCCGCTTCGGTGAAGGCGCTCGTGAAGAGCCGGGCCGAGCCGGGACTCTGGCTGGAGGACGTGCCCGAGCCCGAGGTGGGGATCAACGACGTCAAGATCCGCGTCCGCGAGACCGGGGTCTGCGGCACCGACGTCCACATCCACCGCTGGGACGGCTGGGCGCAGCGGACGATCCCGGTGCCGCTCGTGATCGGGCACGAGTTCGTCGGCGAAGTGGCGGAGGTCGGCTCGAACGTGAGCGACTTCCGGCCCGGCGACGTCGTCGGAGGGGAGGGGCACGTCGTCTGCGGGCGCTGCCGGAACTGCATGGCGGGCCGACGGCAGCTGTGCGCGCACTCGATCGGGCTCGGCGTCCAGCGGCCGGGCGCGTTCGCGGAGTACGTCGTCCTGCCGATGACGAACGTCTGGCACCACTGGCCGGGCGTGCCGGAGGACGTCGCCGCGATCTTCGACCCGTTCGGGAACGCGGTGCACACGGCGCTCTCGTTCCCGGTGCTCGGCGAGGACGTGCTCGTCACGGGCGCGGGCCCGATCGGCTGCATGGCGGTCGCGGTCGTGCGGCATGCCGGCGCGCGCCACGTCGTCGCGACCGACCTCAACCCGTCCCGGCTCGAGCTCGCGCGGCGAATGGGCGCGACGCTCGCGGTCGACCCGCGCGAGCGCGACCTCGGCGACGTCCAGCGCGAGCTCGGCATGACGGAGGGCTTCGACGTGATGCTCGAGATGTCGGGGAACGCGGACGCGCTCCGCACCGGCATCGCGAACATGGCGCACGGGGGCCGGATCGCGATCCTGGGCATCCCGACCGCCGCCGTCGAGCTCGACCTCGACCCGGTGATCTTCAACATGCTCACGCTGAAGGGGATCTACGGCCGCGAGATGTTCGAGACCTGGTACCAGATGAGCGTTCTCGTCGACTCCGGGCTCGACATCTCGCAGGTGATCACGCACCGGTTCCCGTACTCGGAGTTCGAGGAGGCGTTCCAGGTCGCCGCCTCGGGCGAGTCCGGCAAGGTGCTCCTCGACTGGAAGGGAGCGGCCTGATGTACGCAACCGTTCGCGACGACCTCGCGGCGCGGCTCGAGGAGCTCCGCGAGCAGGGCCTCTACAAGCACGAGCTGACGATGACGACGCCGCAGGGCGCGCACGTCGACGTCGAGGGGCGCGGCGAGCTGCTGAACCTCTGCGCGAACAACTACCTCGGCCTCGCGAACCACCCCAGAATGATCGCTGCTGCCCACGAGGCGCTCGATCGATGGGGCTACGGGATGGCCTCCGTGCGGTTCATCTGCGGCACGCAGTCGCTCCACCGCGAGCTCGAGGAGCGGCTCTCTGCCTTCCTCGGCACCGACGACACGATCCTCTTCTCGTCGTGCTTCGACGCGAACGGCGGCGTCTTCGAGGCGCTGCTCGACGACCGCGACGCGGTGATCTCCGACCAGCTCAACCACGCGTCGATCATCGACGGCATCCGTCTCTGCAAGGCGCGTCGCGAGCGGTACGCGAACGGCGACATGGACGAGCTCGAGGCCCGGCTCGCCGACTGCGCCGACGCGCGGCACCGGCTGATCGCGACCGACGGCGTGTTCTCGATGGACGGCTACCACGCGAAGCTGGACCGCATCTGCGAGCTCGCCGAGCGCCACGACGCGCTCGTCCTCGTCGACGACTCGCATGCCGTCGGCTTCGTCGGCCCGGGCGGGCGCGGGACGCACGCGCTCCACGACGTCGTCGACCGCGTCGACGTCCTCACCGGCACCCTCGGGAAGGCGGTGGGCGGCGCGAGCGGCGGCTACGTCTCCGGGCGGAAGGAGATCGTCGAGCTGTTGCGGCAGCGCGCGCGGCCGTACCTCTTCTCCAACAGCCTCGCGCCCGCCGTCGTCGGCGCGAGCCTCGAGGCACTCGACCTGATCGAGCGCTCCGACGACCTCCGCGAGCGGCTCGCCTCGAACACCGGCGAGTTCCGCCGGCGGATGACCGACCTCGGGTTCGACGTCCTCCCCGGCGAGCACCCGATCGTCCCCGTGATGATCGGCGACGCGCAGCAGGCGGCCGGCTTCTCGGCGGCGCTCGTCGGCCACGGGGTCTTCGCGGTCGCCTTCTCGTACCCCGTCGTGCCGATGGGGGCGGCGCGGATCCGGACGCAGATGTCGGCAGCGCACTCCGAGGCGGATCTCGAGCTGGCGGTGGAGGCCTTCGTCGCAGCGCGCGCGGAGGTCGCCGAGCGCCCCTAGGCCGCGAGCGCGAGCGCGACGAGGCCCGGCAGGACCATCCAGACCGCGACCATCAGCACGATCGCGACGATCGCGAACGTCCGCACGCCGTCCCGCGGAGGGCGGCCGCAGGAGCCGATGTCCTCCCACACGGTGCAGAGCGGCTCCCAGACCGAGAGCCGGATGCGCGCGCTCGCGAGCGCGCAGCCGCGCAGCACGACCCAGGAGAAGCCGACCCCGATCGCGACGCCGGCCGCGCCGACGAGGACCGCGACGACCCAGCTGTCGAAGCGGAAGCCGCTCATCAGCCGCCAGATCGTCGCGCCGAGGGGGATCAGCAGCCCGGCGATCACGAACGAGGGCACGCCGAGCTCGCGGGAGCGCATGATCTCGACGAGCGCGCTCGCGTCGAAGCGGGCGGGCCGGAGCAGCTTGAGGTCGCGCGAGTTCGACTCCGCCTCGAGCTCGCGCACCCAGTAGAGGTTCCGCATCTGCGACGCGACCGTCTTTACGTGGGAGACGACGAGGTAGCGCGCCACGAGCTGGACGAGCCAGCGGACCACGACCCGAAACGGTCCGAGCGAGGCCCCGGCGCGCGAGCCGTGAAACCCGTGGCGGCGCAGGCTCTCGAGCGCCTCGATCAGCCGCCGATGGTCGGCCTCGAACCGCTCGGGCCGCGCGAGGGGGCCGGCGCGCGCGAGCTCTGCGAGCATCTCCCGCTCGCGGGGCGACTGCACGTCCAGCTCGTCGAGGAACGACGCGATCGCGTCGTCGTCGCCCGCGAGCAGCCGCAGGCGCTCGAGCGGGTTGTCGAGCGTCTCGTCGATGCGGCCGGGAACCGGCGTGGCATGCGACGTCTCGGACATCCGTGGCGATCGTACGCCGTTGCTACGCTTCTCGTCGATGAGCAGCTGGGGCCTCTACTTCATCTTTCTGATCCCGCCGTTGGTGCTCGGCTTCGTCATTCAGCACTGGCTGAAGAAGACGGTCGCGGCGAACATGCAGGTCGAGGTGACGAACGGTCTGACCGGCGCCGAGGTGGCACGGCAGATCCTCGACCGTAACGGCCTGCAGAACGTGCCGGTGGAGACGTCTCCGGGCGGGCCGCTCTCGGATCACTACGACCCGCGCAAGAAGTCGGTCCACCTCTCCGAGCCGGTGTACGGCGGCCGCGCGGTCGCCTCGACCGCGATCGCGGCGCACGAGGTCGGCCACGCGATCCAGCACGCGAAGGCGTACGCGCCGTTCCGGCTCCGCTCGGCGATGTGGCCGGCGGTCGCGTTCGCGTCGAACGCCTGGATCTTCCTGTTGCTGATCGGCGCCTTCGCGCAGCTCATGGGGCTCGTCACCTTCGCAATCGTCCTCTTCGCCGTCGTCGTGCTCTTCCAGCTCGTGACGCTCCCGGTGGAGTTCGACGCGTCCCGCCGCGCCCTCGCCCAGCTGAACGACATGGGCCTCGTCACGACGGGCGAGTCGCAGGGCGCCCGCAAGGTGCTCACCGCGGCCGCGATGACCTACGTCGCCGCGGCGCTGGCCGCCCTTTCGCAGCTCGCGTACTACGCGCTCGTCTTCCTGGGCAACCGGAACTAGCATCTCGCTATGCGCGGCATCGCGCTGATCGTCCGGGCGGGGGCCGTCGTCTGCGCGAGCGCGTTCGTGCTCTCGCTCCTCGTGCACGGCGCACCGAGGCCCGCGGTCGCCTCGACCGAGGCGGCGAAGGCGGAGACGGGCGCGTCGGCCAAGGCTGCGACGCAGAAGCGCTCCGAGCAGAAGGCGAAGGCGGGTCAAACCGCCGCGAAGGTGCCGCCCGGCGTCGTGGCGATCGTCGCGACCGGCGACATCGTCATGGGCTCGACGCCGAACCTGCCGCACGACGGCGGGCGCTCGTTCTTCTCCGACGTGCAGACCGACCTCGCCGGCGACGTCGTGCTCGGCAACCTCGAGGGCACGCTCTCGACCGGCGGTAGCTCGAAGTGCGGCCCGTCGAGCACGAGCTGCTTCGCGTTCCAGACGCCGCCCACGTACGCACGGTGGCTGAAGCGCGCCGGGTTCACGGTGATGAACCTCGCGAACAACCACGCGTTCGACTTCGGCCAGGCGGGCCTCGACCAGACGATCGCCGCGCTCGACCGCTCCGGGCTCCTCCACACGGGGCGCCCCGGGGAGATCACCGTGCAGAAGGTCGGGCGCATCCGCGTGGCGACGGTGGGGTTCGCCCCGTACCCCTGGGCCGCCTCGCTCACCGACATCGCCGGCGCGCGAAAGCTCGTACGAGCCGCCGACCGCGTCGCGGACGTCGTCGTCGTGACGATGCACGCGGGGGCAGAGGGCCAGGATCGCCAGCACGTCGCGCGCGGCACGGAGCAGTTCCTCGGCGAGAACCGCGGCGACTCGCGCCGCTTCGCGCACGCGGTCGTCGACGCGGGCGCGGACCTCGTCGTCGGCTCCGGCCCGCACGTGTTGCGCGGGATGGAGTGGTACAAGGGCCGGCTGATCGCGTACTCGCTGGGCAACTTCGCGGGCTACGACGTGTTCGCCCTCGGCGGCCCACTCTCGACGAGCGGGATCCTCCGCGTGACGCTCGACGGGGACGGTCGCTTCGAGACGGGGCGCCTCGTTCCGACCCGCATGGTGGGCGCCGGGCTGCCGGCGCTCGACCCGGCGGAGGCGGCGCACGGCCTCGTGCGCACGTTGTCGCAGGCGGACTTCGGCGCCCGCGGGGTGAAGGTCAGCCCCGACGGGCTCCTCTCCCGCTAGGCGGGGTACGGAAACCCGAACCGCGCCGGGGGAGTCACCCGTTTGCGCACAATGCGACGACCATGCCAGACTGACCCGCGGAGGCAGATCAGTCGTGAACGAGCTCGTCACCTCTCGTGCGGAGCCTGCTGAGCGGTCGCGCACCCTGCGACGCGGGATTCGCGTCCTTGCCGTGGAGGCGCTCGGCCCGCTCACCGTACTCGGCGGGATCGTGTGGGCGTTCGCCCAGCCGTACCGCGTGACGTTCTTCTACCCGGAGGGGAAGGGCTTCTGGGACTGGGTCGTCCAGCCGCCGCTGCTCGTCGTGCTCGTCGGGCTCCTGTTCGCGCTCGTCGTCGCGCCCGGCATCGTGGACGATCTCGAGTCCGCCGAGCGTGGAGATGCTCCCGCGGGCTGAGATCGCCCACTGGCTGTTCGCCGCCGGCTTTCTCTTCTTCGGGCTCGTCGTCCTGGCCGAGGCGATCGTCGGGACCGACGTCTTCCGCCGTCGGCGCTGGCGCGCGTACCTGTGGCCGTCGCTGGCCCTCTTCGCGGGCGCCTGGCTCTGGCTGATCGCGATCTTCTCCACCTTCTCGACTCTGCACCTCCTCGCCCACTCGGTCTGGGCCCAGGCCGCCACAGCGGCCGGCGCGGTGCAGCTCGCGGTCGTCCGGGGCAGGCTGCACTCCTCCTACTGGTCGCTCGTCACGGCCGGTGCGCTGTTCGTCTCCGGCGCCTCGTTCCTCGTCCACGAGCAGAACGGCTGGCTGTTCGCGCGCTCCGCGTTTCTCCACCACCTGATCGGCTGGACGCTCGTCGTCTCCGCGCTGTTCCCGCTCGGCGCGTCGTTCCTCCCGCGCCGGGCGGTCTGGGCATACGGGTTCGCGATCACGTGGATCGCGGTCGCGGTGATGCTCTTCGCCGACCGTGACATTGCACCGATCTTCGGGCACCTCTCCGACCTTGCGGGCGGCGCGCGGTGAGGCGCTCGCTCGCCGCGGCTGTGCTGGTGGCGCTCGCCGTGCCCGCAGCCGCGGCCGCCCACGCGACGCTCAAGGAGGCGACGCCCGGCGAGCAGAGCCGCATCGACGAGCCGCCGACCGAGATCACGCTGCGCTACGACCAGGCGGTCACCGCCACGCCGGACTCGATCGTCGTCCTCGCGCCGAGCGGACGGCGCGTCTCGGGCATCGCCACCCAGTCGGACGGCAACACCGTGATCCGCGCGCCGCTCCGCGGACTCGTCTCGGGGCAGGCGTACACCGTCCGCTGGCACGAGATCTCGGCGGACGGGCACGTCGGCAACGGCGTCTTCACCTTCGGCGTGGGGGTCGCCGCGCCGCCGCCGACCGAGGCGGTCGGCTCGTCCGGCACGACATGGCGCGACGACGCCGCCCGCTGGGCGCTCTTCGTCTCGCTCGCGCTCGTGATCGGCGTGGTCGGCGTCCGCCTGCTGATCCTGCCGGGGCCCCTCGACCCGCGCGTCGAGCGGCGGATCCACCTGATCGGCACCTTCGGCGCCGTGGCGGCGGTCAACGCGGGGATCATCGGCTTCGTGATCCGCTGTGCGAACGCGCTGCAGGTCTCCGGCGTCGACCTCCTCTACTCCGACCTCTCCCCGTTCGCCGAGTCGACGCGCTTCGGCATCGCCTTCCTCCTGACGACACTCGGCTACGGGCTGTGCATCACGATCCTCGCGGTCGCCTGGGTGCTCGACCGGCCCGGGCTCCGCTGGCCCGCGTTCCTGCTCGCGATCGTGCTCGCCTGGGGCTACTCGCTCTCGAGCCATCAGGCGACCGAGCCGAACTCGTCGCTGCTCGCGGAGATCGCCGACTGGGTGCACCTCGTCGCGGCGATGCTGTGGGTGGGGGGCGTCCTCACGCTGGCGGTCGTCGTCTGGCCGCTCGCGCCGGAGCTGCGACGGGCTGCGTTCCTGCGCTTCTCGCGCATCGCGATCGGGCTGGTCGGCGTCCTCGTCCTCGCCGGCACGTTCGTCGCGATCCAGCGGCTGCCCCAGCTCGACGACCTCTGGGACACCTCGTACGGCCGGACGCTCCTCGTCAAGATCGGGCTCGTCCTCGTCGCGCTCTCGTGGGGCGGGATGCACCACATGATCGTCCGGCCGCGACTCGAGCGCGGCGAGCGGGTGCGCGGCGTAGGAGCCAGCCTGCTCGCCGAGAGCACGGTCGCGATCGTCGTGCTGCTCGCTGCGGCGGTGCTTGTGAACGGGGCGCCGCCGCCCGTCGACGTGCCGGAGCAGGGCGCCGCCCCCGCGTCGGGTCCGTAGGCTCCAGCCCGTGCTCGTCGCGATCTCCGGCGGGGCCGGCTTCTTCGGCCTGCACCTCTCGCGCCGTCTGCTGGCGGACGGCCATGCCGTGCGGACGCTCGACCTCGCGCCGCTCGACGATCCCGGGCTCGAGGGCCGAGTGGAGGAGCTCCACGGCGACGTCCGCGCGACCGCAGACGCCCGGCGCCTCGTCGCGGGCGCCGACGTCCTCGTCCACGCCGCGGCGGCGCTGCCCATCCAGGAGAGCGCCGACGCGATCCGCTCGGTCAACGTCGAAGGGATGGCGGTCACGTACGCGGCGGCGCTCGAGGCGGGCGTCCGGCGCGCGGTGCTGATCTCGTCGACCGCCGTCTACGGCGTCCCCGAGCGCCACCCGATCCACGAGGACGACCCGCTCGTCGGGGTCGGTCACTACGGCGCGTCGAAGATCGAGGCGGAGCGGCTCGGCGGCGAGTTCGCGCGGCGTGGGCTCGAGTCGGTGATCGTACGGCCGAAGACGTTTGTCGGGCCCGAGCGGCTCGGCGTCTTCGAGATCCTGTTCGACTGGATCAGGGAGGGCCGCCGGATCCCGGTCCTCGGCGACGGGTCGAATCGCTACCAGTTGCTTGCCGTCGAGGATCTCTGCGACGCGGTCGTGCGCTGCCTCGACGCGCCCGTCGCCGGCGAGGCCCTGAACGTCGGCGCCGCGGAGTTCGGGACGGTGCGGAAGGACCTCGAGGCGCTGATCGACCACGCCGGGTCGTCGTCCACGCTCCGGCCGGTGCCGGCCCGGCCCGCGGAGCTCGCTTTGCGCGCGCTCGAGCTCGCGCGCCTCTCGCCGCTCGCCGAGTGGCACTACCGCACGGCGCACCGCGACTCGTTCGTCTCGATCGACAAGGCGCGGACGCTGCTCGGCTGGGAGCCCCGCCTCTCGAACGCCGAGACGCTCTGCGAGACGTACGACTGGTACCTCGCGAACCGGGAGGCGATGCGGGCGGCGGGCACGACGCACCGCGTGCCGTGGGATCAGCGCGCGCTCGCGCTGGTCCGGCGCATCTCGTAGCGGTCAGGGCACGAGCACGAGTGCGCCGCGCACGCGTCCCGAGCGGAGCCGCGCGAGCGCCTCGTTCGCGTCGCCGAGCGGGACCGCCTCCACCTCCGTGCGCACGGGCACGCCCGGCGCGAGCGCGAGGAACTCCTCGCCGTCGACTCGCGTGAGGTTCGCGACCGAGCGGACGACCCGCTCGCCCCAGAGGCGGGCGTACGGGAAGGACGGGATGTCGCTCATGTGAATCCCCGCGCAGACGACCACACCGCCCTTGCGCACGTGGCCGAGCGCGAGCGGGACGAGCTCGCCGGCGGGGGCGAAGAGGATGGCGGCGTCGAGCTCCTCCGGCGGGCGCTCGTCCGTGCCGCCCGCCCACGCTGCTCCGAGCGAGAGCGCGAACGCCTGCCCGTCGTCGTCGCCGGGACGCGTGAGAGCGAAGATCGTCCGCTCTTCGTGGATCGCGACCTGGCAGACGATGTGCGCGGCCGCACCGAACCCGTAGAGCCCGATCCGCTCGGCGTCGCCTGCGCTGCGGAGCGACCGGTAGCCGATCAGACCGGCGCAGAGGAGCGGGGCGGCCTCGACGTCACTCGGGCCGCGCGGGACCGGAAAGCAGTAACGCTCGTCCGCGACGCAGTACTCCGCGTACCCACCGTCGAGCTGGTAGCCCGTGAAGCGCGCCGCGTCGCACAGGTTCTCGCGCCCGGTCAGGCAGTAGCGGCAGGCGCCGCACGTCCACCCGAGCCAGGGAACGCCGACCCGCGCGCCCGGCGAGAACCGGCCGGCGCTAGCGACCACCTCGGCGACGATCTCGTGGCCGAGCACGAGCGGCAGCTTCGGGTGGGGCAGCTCGCCGTCCGCCACGTGCAGGTCGGTGCGGCAGACCCCGCAGGCGAGGACGCGAAGCAGGGCCTGCCCCTCGGCCGGCTCCGGGTCGGGCACGACCGCCTCGTCGAGCCGATCGCCGGGGCGGTGGAGGAGCATCGCGCGCACCACGCCGAGCATGCCAGGCGGTGGCGGTACCTCGTACCCGGTCCGGCGCTACGCTGGCGCCGATGCGGGAGCTCCTCGACTACCGGGCCGAGTTCCCGATCCTCGAGCATACGACGTACCTGATCAACCACTCGCTCGCGGCGATGCCCCGGCGGGCGGGGGAGCGCCTCGCCGAGTACGCGCGGATGTGGGGCGAGCGGGGGATCCGGGCCTGGGGCGAGGGCTGGTGGACGACCCCGATCACCGTCGGCGACCAGGTCGGACGGATCGTCGGGGCGCCTGCGGGGTCGACCGTGATGCACCAGAACGTCGCCATCGCGGAGGCGGTCGTGCTCAGCTGCTTCCTGCCGCCGGACCGAGGCCGCAACCGGGTCGTCTACGAGCGGGGCAACTTCCCCTCGGTGCGCTACCTCTACCAGGCGCAGCCCGAGCTCGAGGTCGTCGTCTGCGAGGACGACGGCGCGATCCTGGATGCGATCGACGAGCGGACGCTGCTCGTCCCGATCAGTCACGTCCTGTTCAAGACCGGCGAGATCCAGGACGTCGAGCCCATCGTTCGCCGCGCGCACGAGGTCGGGGCGCACGTGATCCTCGACTGCTACCAGTCGGCAGGGATCGTCCCGCTCGACGTGACGGCGCTCGCGGTCGACTTCGCGGTCGGCGGCTCGGTGAAGTGGCTCTGCGGCGGCCCGGGGAACGGCTGGCTGTACGTCAGGCCCGACCTCGCCGAGCAGCTCACGCCGACATACACGGGCTGGCAGGCGCACGAGGCGCCCTTCGCGTTCGAGGAGGAGATGCGCTACGCGGCAGGTGCCGCTCGGTTCCTGACCGGCACGCCGAACGTGCCCGCGCACTTCGCGGGAACCGCAGGGTACGACCTCATCGAGGAGGTCGGGATCGAGCGGATCCGCGCGAACTCGCTCCGCCAGACGCAGCTCCTGATCGACCTCGCCGACGAGGCGGGCTTCGACGTGCGCAGCCCGCGCGACTCGACGAGGCGCGGTGGCACCGTCACGGTCCACGTGCCCGACTTCCCCGCCGTCCACCGGGAGCTGACCGAACGGCAGATCCTCTGCGACTTCCGTCCCGACGCCGGCATCCGGCTCGGCCCGCACTACTACACCTCCGACGACGAGCTCCGTCACGTCGTCGAGCAGATCGAGGAGATCGTCGCGACGGGCGCCCACCAGCGGCACCTCGGCGTCGTCGCCCAGCACTGACGCACCGGCGTCCTCCGGGCAAGTCGCAGTCTGTAACTTGCCCGCTGACCGCGGCCCGCCGAGACCGCTCCCCACACCGCAGACGCAGAGAGGAACGGACGACGACGATGCAGTCGAGCCTCGAGATCGCCCAGGCCGCAACGCTCCACCCGATCGCGCAGGTGGCCGAGGAGGCCGGGATCGAGCCCGACGAGCTGGAGCTCTACGGCCGGTACAAGGCGAAGGTCGACCTTTCGATCCTCGACCGGCTTCATAGCCGTCCCGACGGGAAGATCGTCAACGTCACCGCGGTCACGCCGACGCCCGCCGGGGAAGGGAAGACGACCACGTCCGTCTCGCTCGTGCAGGGGCTCGGCGTCGTCGGACACCGGGCGGCGCTCGCGATCCGGGAGGCGTCGCTCGGGCCCGTCTTCGGGATCAAGGGCGGCGCGGCCGGGGGCGGCTTCGCCCAGGTCGTTCCCATGGAGGACCTCAATCTCCACTTCACCGGCGACCTCCATGCGATCACCGCCGCGAACAACCTCCTCGCAGCGCTCCTCGACGCGCACCTCCTGCACGGCAACCGGCTCGGGATCGACCCGCTGACGATCTCCTGGCGCCGTTGCATGGACATGAACGACCGCTCGCTGCGCGACGTCGTGACCGGGCTCGGCGGGCGTGTGAACGGCTACCCGCGGCAGACGGGGTTCGACATCACCGCCGCGAGCGAGGTGATGGCGCTCGTCGCAGTCGCGCGCGACCTCCACGACCTTCGCGAGCGCCTCGGTCGGATCACGGTGGGCCGGACGTGGGAGGACGAGCCTGTCACCGCTGAGCAGATCGGCGCGGCCGGGTCGATGACCGTGCTCCTCCGCGACGCGATCAAGCCGAACCTCGTCCAGACGCTCGAGGGCCAGCCGGCCCTCGTCCACTGCGGCCCGTTCGCGAACATCGCGCACGGCAACAACTCGCTCGTCGCGGACCGGGTCGGCCTGAAGCTCGGCGACTACCTCGTGACCGAGTCGGGCTTCGCCTCGGACATGGGGATGGAGAAGTTCTTCGACATCACCTGCCGGCTCGGCGGACTCCGTCCGAGCGCCGTCGTGCTCGTCGCGACGGTCCGTGCGCTCGAGCACCACGGCGGCGAGCCGGACGGCGGTCCCGCCGCGATCGAGCGGGGCGCGGCGAACCTCGCCCGGCACATCGGGATCGTCCGGCAGTTCGGGCTCGACGCGGTCGTCGCCGTCAACAAGTTCCCCGGCGATACCGCGGAGGAGCTCGAGCTCGTCCGTCGTCTCGCGGTCGAGCACGGCGCGTACGCGGCCGAGGTGAACACCGCCTTCGAGCAGGGCGGCCGTGGCGCGACGGCGCTCGCCGAGGCGGTCGTCGCGGCGGCGGACGAGCAGCACGACTTCCGACTGCTCTATCCGGCCGACGCGCCGATCGAGGAGAAGATTCGCGCGATCGCAACCCGCGTGTACGGCGCCGACGACGTCGTGCTGCTCCCCGCGGCGAAGGCGAAGGCCGAGGCGTTCGCCGCCGCGGGCCTCGGCGAGCTGCCGATCTGCATGGCGAAGACCCACCTGTCGCTTTCCGACAACCCGACGCTGCTCAACGCGCCGACGGGCTTCACGGTCACGGTCCGCGATCTCCGTCCGTACACCGGAGCGGGCTGGATCGTCGCCCTTTGCGGCGACATGCAGACGATGCCCGGACTCGGCAAGCAGCCCGCCGCCTTCGCGATCGACGTCGACGCAGACGGCAACGTGGTGGGCCTCTTCTGAGCCCTCCGGGGCGGTTGGTACCTTCCGTCACATGGAGCAGTACCTCGACCTGATGCGCCGCGTCCTCGACGAGGGCGTACGCAAGGACGACCGCACGGGCACCGGCACGCTCAGCGTGTTCGGGCACCAGCTGCGCTTCGACCTCGAGGACGGCTTCCCGCTCGTCACGACGAAGAAGGTGCACGTCCACTCGGTCGTGGGCGAGCTGCTGTGGTTCATCCGGGGCGACTCCAACGTCCGCTGGCTGCAGGAGCGCGGGATCACGATCTGGGACGAGTGGGCGGACGAGAACGGCGACCTCGGGCCCGTCTACGGGAGCCAGTGGCGCTCCTGGCCGGCGCCGGACGGGCGCACGATCGACCAGCTCCGGACGGTGATCGACGGCATTCGCCACGACCCGGACTCGCGCCGGCACGTCGTCAGCGCGTGGAACGTCGCCGACCTCCCGCGGATGGCGCTCGCGCCGTGCCACGCGCTCTTCCAGTTCTACGTCGCCGACGGCAGGCTGTCGTGCCAGCTCTACCAGCGCTCCGCCGACCTCTTCCTCGGCGTCCCGTTCAACATCGCGTCCTACGCGCTGCTGACGCACATGGTCGCTCGGGTGACCGAGCTGCGGCCGGGAGACTTCGTCCACACGCTCGGCGATGCGCACCTGTACCTGAACCACCTCGACCAGGCCCACGAGCAGCTCGGCCGCGAGCCGCGCGCTCTGCCGACGCTCGAGCTCGATCCGTCCTGCCGCACGATCGACGACTTCGAGATCGACTCGATCCGCGTCGTCGGCTACGACCCGCACCCCGCGATCCGCGCCCCGATCGCCGTCTGACACCGGCGTGCGCGTCTCGATCGTCGCCGCGGTCGCGCGGAACGGCGTGATCGGCGCCGGGGGCGGCCTTCCGTGGCACCTGCCCGACGAGCTGCGTCTCTTCAAGGAGACGACGATGGGCCACGTGCTCGTGATGGGGCGGCGGACGTACGAATCGGTCGGGCGCCCGCTCCCGGGCAGGACGACGGTCGTCGTCACGCGCAGCAGGGACTGGTCGCCCGGGTCGGAGGAGGTGCTCGTGGCGCACGGCCTCGGCGAGGCGCTCGAGCGGGCGCAGGCGATCGACGACGAGGTGTTCGTCGTCGGGGGTGGGGAGGTCTACGAGGCGGCCCTGGCACACGCGCAGCGCCTGCTCCTCACGTTCGTCGACCAGGAGCCGGACGGCGACACGATGTTTCCGGACCTGGACTGGGACGCGTGGACGGAGACCGGGCGCGAGCCGGGTGACGGCTGGGTGCGGGTGACCTACGAGCGCACCCGCCGGTAGCCTGCCCCGCATGGCCGACCAGGGAGAGGTGCTCACGCAGGCCCAGAAAGACGCGCTCGAGGCGGAGCTCGAGGAGCTCGAGGGCCCCCGCCGGGCGGCCGTCGTCGAGGCGATCGCGACTGCGCGCTCGTTCGGCGACCTCTCCGAGAACTTCGAGTACCACGCGGCGAAGAACGAGCAGGGGCTTCTCGAGGCGCGGATCGCGAAGCTCCGCGGGCGGCTTCACGCCGCGGTCGTCGTCGAGCACGACACCGACGAGCACGTAGGCCCCGGCTCGATCGTCGAGGTCGCCGACGAGCAAGGCGAGACGATGGAGGTGACGATCTCGTCGATCGGCGGCGTCTCGAGCGACTCCCCGCTCGGCTCGGCGCTGATGGGCGCGACCGTCGGGGCCGTCGTCGACGTCCAGGCGCCCCGCGGGGCCTGGAAGGCCCGGGTGCTCTCGATCCGCCGCGCCTAGGGTCGAGCCCAAAAATCCGCAAATTGCGACATTTTCGTCGGCGGCCGCCCTTGCGCCGGTGGGAGCCCGGGCCCTAGAGTCTCCCCATCTGAGCCGGCGGGCCTTCGGGTTTGCCGGCTCAGTGTTTTTCTGCCGGGAGTCCGTGACCGTCGCCGGCCCCGTCTAGTGTCGCCGGTGGTGCCGCGTGTTCTCACCGTCGTCGTGCCCGCAGCCGGCCTCACGGCCGTCGGGTGGTGGAGTGGCGGGTACTTCCCGCGGAGCTGGGGCGCACTGCTCCTCGGGGTAGCGATCGGGATCGCAGCGGTGGCGATCCTCGCCGACCACGTCGAGCTCGGCCGCTGGAGCGCCGCGCTCGTCGGGGCGCTCGTGCTGCTCGTCGTCTGGCAGGTCATCACGACCGCCTGGGCCGTCGCTCCGGACGCGCCCACGCTCGAGGCGGAGCGTACGCTCGTCTACGCGTCGGCGGTGTTCCTCGCATTGCTGGCGGTGGGTCGCGGTCGCGCGCCCGCGCTCGTCCTCTCAGTGCTCGTCGGCGGCGGTGCGGTCACGGTCGGCGGGCTCTGCGCCCATGCGCTCGGCGCGGGGACGCCCGACGACCGGCTCGAACTGCCGGTGGGTTACCCCAACGCCTCGGGCATCGTCGCGGCGGCGACGCTCGTGCTCGGCCTCGCCCTCGCGACCGGGTTGCCGGCCGCCGTCCGCGCCGTCGCGGGCGGACTTGTCCCTTCGGCGGCGGTCGCGCTGGCGCTCTCCCTCTCGAGGGGCTCCATCCTCGCTGCCACGCTGGGGGTCGTCGTCCTCTGCCTGGTCGGCACGGGCCTCCGCGACCTCGCGACGATCGCGCTCACGGTCGTCCCTGCGGTACTCGCGGTCGTCGTCGCATCGCTCGCCGGGGACCTCCAGGACCCGGGCGCCGCGCCACGCGAGGCTCTGACGCTGGCCGCGGTCGCAGCCTTCTCCGCGGCCGGAGCGTGGGTTGCCGCCGCCCGCCGGCCCGCGCCGGCCGGGCGTGCGCCGGGCGCGCGCACGCACCCGCTGCTCGTCGGCGTGTGCGTCCTCGCGGGTTGCGCGCTCGTCGCCGTCGCCGTGTACCAGGTGCGCGAGTCCCGGTCGGCGCCGTCGGCGCTCGCCGGCGCCCCCGACCGGCTCCTGAGCACGTCGACCAGCTCAAGAGGCGACTATTGGGACGTCGCCGCGCACATGGTCGAGGCCCATCCGCTCGGCGGCGAGGGCGCCGGAGGCTTTACCCGCGTCTGGCTGCGCGACCGGCCGGCGCTCCTGTTCGTGCGCGACGCGCACAACCTCTACCTCGAGACGCTCGCGGAGCTCGGCCCGCTCGGTCTCGCGCTCCTGCTGGTGGCGCTCTGCACGCCGCTCGCCTGCGTGCGCCGCGTCGTGTCCACCGCGGCGGGCCGTGCCGCGCTCGCCGCCTACGCCGCCCTCGTCGCGCACGCCGCCCTCGACTGGGACTGGGAGCTGCCGGCCGTCGCAGCGTGCACCCTGCTCCTCGGCGTCGCGCTCGTACGACTCGGGGCGGAGGAGCCCGTGCGGCGGCTCGGCAGGGCCGGACGTGCGGCGCTCCTGGGTACGGCGCTCGTCCTCGGTGCCGCCGCCGTCGCCGTGCAGGCCGGGAACCGCGCAACGGCCGATGCGAACGACCTGCTCGACCGGGGCGACGCAGGCGGGGCGCTCGACGCCGCGGTGCGCGCTCGCAAGTTCCGTCCCTGGGCGGCGGAGCCGTGGGAGCTGATCGGCGAGGCAGAGCTCGCTCTCGGGCGCGGGCAGGCAGCGCAGGCCGACCTCCGCCACGCGTTGCGGGACGACCCGCGGTCGTGGAGCGCGTGGCTCTCCCTCGGGGTTGCGTCGACCGGGCGCGAGCGCGCCGTCGCGCTCGACCGCGCGCGGTCGCTCAACCCCCTGGCCCCAGAGCTCGGGGCGCTCGGGCCGGCCACGAATCCCTAGATCGGGGGGTGGGACTTGCGTTGGCCGGGGCACGATCCGATACCGTGTTGGTCGTCCACAGAGAGGGGGACACGCGTGAGAGAACCCCGGTTCGGAAGGCGCATAGGCGCCACCGCGTTGATCGTCGTCGTCGCGATCGCCGCGTTTGCGGTGGTCGGAGGCTCTGGGCTCGCAGGTGAGTTCGCGAATCCGGGCAACTCCCAGTACGGCGCCGGTGGCCAGTACCACGGCAAGGTCACCATCTGCCACAAGGGCCACGTGACGATCCGTGTCGCGATGGTCGCCTGGCTCCGTGCGCACGAGCGCCACGGCGACTCCATGGGTCCCTGCTCCGCCGCCGCCGTCAAGGCCGCGAAGCTGAAGGCCGCGAAGCTGAAGGCCGCAAAGCTCAAGGCCGGGCACTCGCAGTCGACGACGCACGGCAAGGGCGCCGAGAAGTCGGCGCAGAAGGGGAAGCACGGTCCCAAGGGCCAGACCACGACGTCCGGTGCGACGCAAGACACCAGCACCGAGACGCACGGCCAAGGCAACGGCCGAGGCAACGGCCAAGGCAACGGACACGGGAAGAACGGCTGACTGACGGCGGTGTGTCGGGCCCGATGGTCCGGCACACCGGCCTCAGGTGGTCAGCACGGGCGCTCGCGTGCCGGACGGCACGACGACCCAGCCGTCGAACGTACGGAGCTTGTACGGCGCGTTGAGCGCGACGCTCGTCTCGCCCGACGCCACCGCGAACGTCCCGCACGGCTCGGCGGGCTTCCCGCCGCGCGTCAGCCAGAGTGCATAGCGCCCCTCGGCGAGCCCGGAGACACGGAGGCGCATCGGCCAGTTGCCGGCGGCGTCCTTCTCGTAGACGACGAGCGTGCCGCGCGCGCTCCCGGCGCCGCTCATCCCGATCGTGAACTCCGTGCTCGGGCCGCTGTCGCCGACGAGGTAGCCCACGGCGAACAGCAGTGCCGCGGCGGCGACCGCGCCGACGGCCGCGAGCGGCCGGTACCGGCGCGGGAACCGGATCACCTCTCCACCCGGAGCAGGGGGCCGCGCCAGGCCCGGAGAGAGAGACGGGGGCGGGCCCGCCTGCTCCAGGAGCGTGTGGACGCGCTGTAGGCGCTCGAGCTCGTCGGGGCCGACGTCGTCGCCGATCAGGTCGCGCACGTCACTCATCGCAGCTCGTCCCCGAGCTCGTCGGCGAGCCGCCCGAGGGCCGCTCGGGTCCGGGTCTTCACGGTGCCGAGCGGGAGGCCGAGATGGGCGGCTATCTCCGACTGCGACAGCCCGCTCCAGTAGGCCAGCTCGACGAGCTGCCGCTCTTTGTCGGCGAGCGTCTCGAGCGCCCGGTGGATCCGCCAGGAGACCCACTCGCTCTCGGCTGCCTCGTCCGGCCCGGGGCCCGGCTCGGGCACGTCGGGCGGCGAGTCCACGGTCGCCTCGGGCCTGCGGCGGAGCCCGTCGACGATCGCATTGCGGGCGACCGTGAACAGCCACGACGTCGCCTTGCCGCGGGTCGGGTCGAAGCGGTCTGCGGAGCGCCAGAGGCTCGTGAAGGTCTCCTGTGTCGCGTCCTCGGCCCGGCCGCGGTCACCGGTTCGGCGCAGGGCGATGCCGAGCACGGACCGCGCGTACCGCCGATGGAGCTCCTCGAAGGCGTGGTGATCCCCGTCGGCGACGAGGCCGATGAGCTCCGCATCTGTGCGCGAGTCGTCGCTCACCTCCGGGATGCTGTCCCTTCGGGGTGCGCGGGGCAAGTCGATCCGCGCTACGAGCGCCGCGTCCATGCCACGGGGTACGGACGCGGCGCTCCTGTGGATTGGGCCGAACGCCTGGAACGTCGGCGGGCGCAGCGCCTAGCTCGCGCGCGCCGAGGCGAACCGCGCGGCAACGGCCTCCCAGTTGACGACGTTCCACCACGCGGCGAGATAGTCCGGGCGCCGGTTCTGGTAGTTGAGGTAGTACGCGTGCTCCCACACGTCGACCCCGAGGAGCGGCGTCTTGCCCTCCGTGACGGGCGAGTCCTGGTTCGGCGTGGAGAGGACCGCGAGCCCGGTGCCGTCCCAGACGAGCCAGCTCCAGCCCGAGCCGAATCGCTTCACGCCCGCGTCGTTGACCTGCGCCTGGAGGTCGGCGAACGAGCCGAACGTGTCCGCGATCGCCGCCGCGAGCTCGCCCGACGGCTCCCCACCGCCGTCCGGTCCCATGATCTCCCAGAAGAGCGTGTGGTTCGCGTGGCCGCCGCCGTTGTTGCGCACCGCCGCGCGCTTGTCCTCCGGGATGATCTCGAGATTCGCGAGCACCGCGTCGATCGGGCGGTCCATCCACTCCGTGCCCTCGAGGGCCGCGTTGAGGTTCGTCACGTAGGCACCGTGGTGCTTGTCGTGGTGGATCTCCATCGTGCGCGCGTCGATGTGCGGCTCGAGCGCGTCGAAGGGGTACGCGAGGTCGGGGACGGAGTACGCCATCGGGTCTCTCCTTCGGTCGTCGTCTGTCGACGCAAGGATATGCTCCCGCCGGTCCCGTCCCGTCGCACCAGGAGCCGCGATGCCGCCCTTCGAGGAGATCTCTGCCCGCCCGCTCGATCCCAGGCTGCTGCAGCTCTCCGGGATCTCCCGGGCCACGGTCGAGGCGCACTACCGCCTCTATCAGGGGTACGTGGCGAAGCGGAACGAGATCCTCGGGCTCCTCGGCGGCGTCGACCTCGACCGTGCGAACCAGGTCTCGTCGGAGGTGCGCGCGCTCAAGGTCGACCTGACGTTCGCGATCGGCGGGATCAAGAACCACGAGGTCTACTTCGCGCACCTCGGCGGCGAGGGCGGCGACCCCGACGGGGAGTTCCGGGCGCTCCTCGAGCGCGACTTCGGGTCGGTCGAGCACTGGCGGTCAGACCTCCGCGCCACCGCCATGGCCGCACGGGGCTGGGCCTGGACGGCCTACGACCGCGACGAGGGACGGCTGTTCAACTACCTCGGCGACGCCCAGAACACGTTCCCCGTCTGGAACGCGACCCCGCTCGTCGCGCTCGACGTGTACGAGCACGCGTACTTCCTCGACTACCAGACCGACCGCGGCTCCTACGTCGACGCGTTCTTCGAGAACCTCGACTGGGACGTCGTCAACGGATGGATCGCCACCTACTCGATCCACGCCTGATCCGCGGATCCGCCACGCCGTGACCGGCGACGTCGTCCTGGTCTTCGGCGCGTACCTCCTCGGCTCGATCCCGTTCGGCTACGTCCTCCCGCGCCTCTTGCGCGGGGACGACATCCGCCGCCACGGCAGCGGCAACGTCGGCGCGACGAACGTCTGGCGCGTCTACGGCGGCGCTCTCGGGCTTCCCGTGGCCGTGCTGGACGTCCTCAAGGGCCTCGTCCCGGCCGCGCTCGGCCTCTGGCTCGGCGGTGACTGGGTCGGCGTGTTCGCCGGGGCCGCCGCGATGCTCGGTCACGCGCGGCCCGTGTACCTCGGGTTCTCGAAGGGCGGGAAGATGGTCGCGACGGCCGGCGGCGTGGCGCTCGCGCTCGCCCCCTTCGCAGCGCTCGGCTGCGCGGTGGTCTGGATCGCGGTCTTCGCGCTGACGCGCTACGCGTCGCTCGCGTCGATGCTCGCCGCGGCGACGCTGCCGGTGCTCTGCCTCGCGCTCGGCTCGTCCTGGCCCGTCGTCGCGTTCACCGCGCTCGCGGCGGTCGGCGTGCTCGCGCTCCACCGCCAGAACGTAAGGCGGCTGCTGACGGGCACCGAGCCGCGCTTCGCGCGAGGAGCCCCCTCGCGCACCTAGCGCGACAGCCAGTCCTCGAGCGACGTCTGGTGCGGCGCGGGCGCACCGCCCGCGAGCTCCGCCCGCAGTTCGCCGACCGTGCCCCACCGCTCGGCGACGACGTCGTGGTCGTGGATCGTCTCGAGGTTGACCTGCCGGGAGAGGACGAAGTCGTCGTCGTCGAGGCCCGGCTCGACCGCGAGGAGCTCGGCGATCGCAATGCGTACCGAGTCCTCCACGAACCGCGGCCGGAGGTGCGCGTGCTCGACGACGAAGAGCTCGTCGGGACGCTTCAGCAGCTCGAAGACAGGTGCGCTCATCGATCGCTCCACGACGCCCATCAGGTCCTCGGCGTCGAGCTCGCGCTCCGTCCCGACGAGGAGCGTCCCACGGCCGCGCTGGTTGTGCGTCGCGATCGGGACGAGCTCGAGGATCCGCTCGACGTGGTCGCCGAACCCGGCCTCCGCGAGCCGTTCCGCCGCACGGTCGCGCACGAGTCCCTGGGCGCACGGGCAGGCGTTGATCCCGGTGGCCTCGACGCCGACGACGCGGCGCGTCCGCTCCGCGGTCGACGCGGCGATCCCGATCAACGAGACGATCTCCTGCGTGGCGAGGCCGGTCACCGGGGTCGTCCGGCGAATCGGCCAGCGCGCGACGATCCGAACCTCGGCGCGGAGCGCGCGCTGGCGCTCGACGATCTGCGACGCGATCCGGTCGGCGAGCGTCTCGACGAGCAACCCCTCGCCGAGCACGACCTCGTCGATCGCCTCGTCGAACAACTCGGGGAACCGGGACATGTGGACGCCCTTCTGGTCGCGCGACAGGTCGACGGTGCAGTCGAGCTCCGCGGACATGAGGATCTCCTGCGTCCCGCGTCGGATGCGGATCGCTTTCTGGATGCCGGTCACGCCGGCCCGGGACAGCGCGAGCCCGACGGGCGGCGCCGAGGCCTGCATGTCGTGGAGGGTGTGGACGTCGCTCACGCCGGCCACGGTACACGGTGCTTGGCGTCCGGAGTCAGGCCGCGCCGGCCTCCCGACGCGTCGCAGCGGCGAGCCACCGCTCGCCGGCCGCGTCGAAGGTCCGCACCGCCGCGTCGAAGGCATCCTGCGCGGCGGCCTCGCGCTCACGCGCGCGCTGCAGGCGCGCGTCCTCGCGCTCGGCGAGCCCGCGGTCGCAGGTCGCCTCGGTGAGGGAGCCGCCCAGGGCGTCGAGGCTGGCGGCGGCGCCGTCCAGGTCGCCGGCGAGGCGGCGTGCGCCGGCGCGGATCACGCGCTCGTGCGCCGCGAGAGGCAAGGTTGCCGGCGAATCCACGGCGAGGTGGGCGATCGCATCCGCAGCGCGGGTCGCGCGCTCCGCCTCGCCGAGCTCGACCAGGACGAACCCGAGCTGCGCGTGCACGCCGGCCTCGGTCAACGGGTTGCCGCCGTTCTCCTGGGCGAGCCTCTTCTCGAGATCGGCTGCCCGTCGGCCCGCGTCGTCGATGTCGCCGGCACGGAGCGCGGCGAGCAACAGCAACGCTCGGTCGAGCAGCGCCGCGCCCTCCCCGTCGTCGAGCAGCTCTCGCGCGGCGTCGATCTCTCCGCGTGCGAGCTCGACCTGCGCCAACGCGCGGCGGATCCGCGGTGGGACGTCCGGGGTATCGGTTGCGAGTCGGAGCCACGCGGCCGCGCCGTCGGGGTCGCCGACGACAAGTCGGCTGATGCCTCCCATGTAGTCCGCATCTGCGGCGACCCGGCTGTCTGCGCGCCCGAGTGCAGTCCAGCGCGCGGAGTCGTCGAGGAGCGGTTCGAGCGTGGTCACGACGGCGGGATGTTCGCCGCGCTCGAAGGCGCTGCTCGCCGAGCGCAGGCGCCTCCCAACGGTCACCGAAGGAGCCTCGACAGGCGCCGATCCTTGAGGATCCGACCGCCGGTCTGCTCGGCGGGGCAGTACGTGATCGTGTGCTCCTCGAAGTCCACGCGGCGGAGCGTCTCGCCGCAGCGGGGGCACGGCTCACCGAAGCGGCCGTGGACGCGGTAGACGACGTCGTCGCCCTTCCCCTGGATCCGCAGCTCGAGCGCACGGGCGAGGTTCTCGCGGATCGTCGCCGCCAGCGCCTCGACCTCGTCGCCTTCGAGGTCGGGGGAGAGACGGAACGGCGACAGGCGAGCCTCCCAGAGGATCTCGTTCGCATGCGCGCGCCCGATGCCCGCCAGCGCACGCTGGTCACGGAGGAGCGGATGGAGCTGGCGCCGCTCGCGGGCGAGGATCTCGGCAAGCGTCTCGGTGTCGATCTCGAGCGCGTCGGGGCCGAGATGCGCGAGGTCCTCGTCGAGCTGCGTCGGCGTGACGAGCCACACGCCCGCGCGCTTCTTCTTGCCCCCCTCCGTGAGCACGAGCTCGCTCCCGTCGGCGAATCGCACCTGGAACATCGGCTTCGCGGGGCCTTTCTTGCCGGCGGGCACGTAGCGCAGCCGGCCGGCGCTCATCAGGTGGACGCGGAGCACGAGCTCGCCGTCGTCGGTCGGGAACAGCAGGTTCTTGCCGCGGCGAACCGAGCCTGCAAAGCGGCGGCCCTCGAGCGCGTCGGGCCGAGGGTCGAAGGTCTTTAGCGTCGCGACGTGGCCGGATCGCGCGCTCTCGACGGGGGCGCGGGCGACGTCGGGATCGAGCTCCCGCACCCAGGCCTCGACCTCGGGCAGCTCGGGCATGGCCCCAGCGTACTTCCCGGCGGACGGGGATCGGCCCGTCGCGTAGGCTCGGCGCCGTGGAGCCGATCGTCGTCGAGGTGACGCGCGGGTCGGTCGTGGAGGCGCGGCACGTCGTCCACGCGGTCGCGCTGCGCGACGGCCGCACCGAGCTCTCCGCCGGCAACCCGGCGCTCGTCACGTTCCTCCGCTCCTCGGCGAAGCCGATCCAGGCGCTGCCGGCCGTGCGCGCGCGGCCCGACCTCGACGGCGAGGAGATCGCGCTGATGTGCGCCTCCCACCTCGCCGCCCCGGAGCAGCTCGCGGTGGTCCGCAGGCTGTTGGCCGACGCGCCCGCACGGGAGGACGAGCTCGAGTGCGGGGTCGACGAGACCCGCATCGAGCACAACTGCTCGGGGAAGCACGCCGGCCTGCTCGCGCTCTGTCGCGCCGAGGGATGGCCTTCGGCCGGCTATCGCCTCGAGGGGCATCCCTGCCAGGACACGATGCTCGCGGAGGTCGCGGCGGCCGCCGAGCTCGACCCCCGCGAGCTCCCGACCGCCGTGGACGGCTGCGGCGTGCTCACCTTCGCACTCACGCTCGAGCGCGCGGCGCACGCCTTCGGCCGGCTGCGCTCGCTCGAGGGCGGCGACCGCGTCGTCGCGGCGATGCGCGCGCACCCGGACCTCCTCCGCGGCCCGGTCGCGCTCGACGTGCAGCTCGTCCGGACGCTCGACGGCTGGGTCGCGAAGGGCGGGGCAGAAGGTCTCTTGTGCGCCGCCTCCCCGGACGGACTGGCGCTCTGCCTCAAGGTCGAGGACGGCTCTTTCCGGGCGCTGGCTCCCGCCGCGGCACACGTCCTCGGGCGGCTTTGCGTCGAGGGAGACGGGCTCGGCGGGCTCGAGGTGACGAACAGCCACGGCGAGCAGGTGGGCGAATTGCGTGTTGTCACATGAGACGCCGCTTGTGACGACCCGTGTTCCACAGGCTCGAACGGCTCACTTTCCAAACGCGGAAGCCGTGTATACGATCCCCCGCCGAAGGGTCTGAGCCGGGGCGTCGAGGTCCGGCTCAGCTGCGTTCGAGGGTCTGTCCGCGCTGGGTTCGTTCGCTGGTTTCGAAGATCTGTCTCCGTCAACCGCCTGGCAGAAAGAGGGGTTCATGCTCTCCGTCGATATCGCCCTTCCGGACGTCGAGGAGCTGCACCGGCTCGTCGAGCAGGGACAGGAAAAGGGGTTCCTGACCTACGACGAGATCGTGAAGTCACTCGAGGACGTCGAACTCACGAAGGAGCAGCTCGAGGATTTCACGACGTACCTCATCGACCACGCCATCGAGCTGGTCGAAGGCGAGCAGCACAAGGCGCTCCCCCACGAGCAGCCGATCGTCCCGCCGGACGAGTCGACTGCCCCGAAGCTCGATCTCACCGTCGAGCCCTCGCTCGACTCGCTGCGGCTCTACCTTCGCGAGATCGGCAAGGTCCCGCTCCTCACGGCCGACCAGGAGGTCTCGCTCGCCAAGCGGATCGAGCGTGGCGACGAGTCGGCGAAGCAGCACATGATCGAGGCGAACCTGCGGCTCGTCGTCTCCATCGCCAAGGGGTATCTCGGACGGGGTCTGTCCTTCCTCGACCTCATCCAGGAGGGGTCGCTCGGCCTGATCAGGGCGGTCGAGAAGTTCGACTACCGCAAGGGGTTCAAGTTCTCCACGTACGCCACCTGGTGGATCCGGCAGGCGGTGACGCGCGCGATCGCGGACAAGGCGCGCACGATCCGGATCCCGGTGCAC
>DASSJV010000155.1:0-30695 GCA_035691005.1 Gaiella sp.
TCCGAGTGAAGCACAGATAGAGGGCGGAAGTCGCCCTAATTACCCGATAGCGTCCCGGGCAGGTCGACGAGCGACCGATTCGAGGGAGGCGAGATGAGCGAGACAGTGCACGCCGGCTCGACCGTGAGGGACTTCGACTTCTGGATGGGGAGCTGGACCGCCCGGAACAAGAGGTTGCGCGAGCGGTTGGCGGGATCGGACGAGTGGGAGGAGTTCGACTCCACGAGCAGGGCCTGGCCGATCCTCGCCGGCACGGGCAACGAGGACGACTTCCACACCGACTACCAGGGCGGGTTCGCGGGGATGTCGATCCGCTTCTTCGATCCCGAGACCAGGCAATGGTCGATCTACTGGGCCGACAGCCGCCGCCCGGGCCTGCTCGACCCCCCCGTGATCGGCGGGTTCGACGGTGACACCGGGATCTTCGAGGGCGAGGACACGTTCGAGGGTCGGCCGATCCGCGTCCGGTTCACGTGGTCGCGCGTCGACACGCCGACTCCCCGCTGGGAGCAGGCGTTCTCCGACGACGGCGGCAAGACCTGGGAGACGAACTGGATCGCGGACTTCACGCGCGTGGGAGAGGCGTCGTGACGTCCGCCTCGCTCGAGACGCGGTACGGGGTCGATCCCGACTACCGCCACGTCGCGAAGCACGCACACCCGGCCACGAGCATCGGGCTGGGCGAGGCCGTGCTCAAGTGGTACGACGTCGCGCGCCCGGAGGACCCCGTGCCGGACGACATCCGTGCGCTCGCGCGGCGGGCGCTCGACGACGCGTCCCAGCTCGGCGAGCTGCAGCTGGGCGACAAGCTCGGCTTCGCGATCCTCCACCGCTGCGGGAGCGAGGGGTTCCACTTCCTCCTCGTCCAGACGTGGCGAGGCGACAACGAGCTGTGGCAGACCGTCTGGGCGAAACACGACGACGCCGACCCCGGCTTCCACCCGTGGGTCGTGGAGGCCGGTCACCGGCCGACGTTCTGCATCTGGGAGCTCGGCGTGGTCGCACACGAGCGGCTCGCCTGGGCTGCGTACCTCGGCTCGACCCGCGACGCGGCCGCTCGCCGGACCTACCTGGGCGACGTCTACGAGGGGCCCGTATGAGCCGACGCCGCGTGACCAGAGCTCCGCCGGCCGAGGCGACGAGCGGTCGCGGAGTCTCACACGCCAAGGCGGAGAATGCGGCTGCGCAGCCCGCCTGGCGAGCAAGCTCAGGGTTGCGGCCGCGGGAGCGGCCGCCTTCAGGGGTGTGCCCGCCGTAGGCGGGGATCAAGCCGTGACGATCCGCTCCTGCGGATCGCCGCCCGGCGAGCAAGCTCAGGGTTGCGGCCGCGGGAGCGGCCGCCTTCAGGGGTGTGCCCGCCGTAGGCGCGGATCAAGCCGTGTGGATCTGCTCCTGCGGATCCACACCTGGCGAGCAAGGAAAGGTGTGGGTAGCCGCACCATCCGACTGGCGCTCTCCCCCGAAATGTCGGACGAAGGACACGCCATGCTCTAGGCGTGTCGCGCAAGAGACGCACGAGGAGCACGATGACGAGGACGTTCGCCCAGAGGCGAGACGGTCGACGCGAGGTCGCCGGCCTGATCTCCGAGATCCAGCAGCTCACGACCGAGCGCCGTCGGCTGGTGGCGCGCGGCGCGGAGGGCTTCGAGCTCGAGGCGAACGAGCGCACGCTCGACGAGCTGCGCTGGCTGCTGGCCGAGGCGGCCCGTCGCTCCGCGGTCGAGCCCGTGAGCGCCGCCTGACACGTTCATCCGCCGCGACGCACCCTGCATGCTGAACACTTAGGGCGTGCTCAGAGAGACGAACGACACCGACCCGGTCGAGACCCGGGAGTGGCTCGACTCCGTCGACGCGGTCGTCGCGGCCGACGGCCGCCAGCGAATGGGCGAGCTGCTCGACAGCGTCGTCGACCACGCCCAAGACCTCGGCGTCTCGGTGGGCGCCGGCGTGTCGACGCCGTACGTCAACACGATCCTCCCGGAGGACGAGCCGGCCCTGCCCGGCGACCCGGAGCTCGAGCGTCTCGCGACGGCGCTCGTCCGGTGGAATGCGATCGCCATCGTGCTCCAGGCGAACGCCGAGTCGACGGAGCTCGGGGGCCACATCGCCAGCTACCAGTCTGCAGAGACCCTCTACGAGGTCGGGTTCAACCACTTCTGGCGCGCTCGCTCCGACGCCCACCTCGGTGACCTCGTGTATCTCCAGGGGCACTCGTCGCCGGGCTTCTACGCGCGGGCGTTCCTCGAGGGCCGCCTGAGCGAGGAGGAGCTCCGGCGCTTCCGGCAGGAGGTGGGCGGCGGAGGGCTCTCGTCGTATCCGCACCCGTGGCTGATGCCCGGCTTCTGGCAGTTCCCGACAGTGTCGATGGGACTCGGCCCGCTGATGGCGATCTACCAGGCGCGCTTCATGAAATACCTCGACGCGCGCGGCATCGTCGCCGCCGGCGACCGCAAGGTCTGGGCGTTCATGGGCGACGGCGAGATGGACGAGCCCGAGTCGATGGGCGCGATCTCGCTCGCCGGCCGCGAGCGGCTCGACAACCTCGTCTTCGTCGTGAACTGCAACCTCCAGCGCCTGGACGGGCCCGTGCGCGGCAACGGGAAGATCATCCAGGAGCTGGAGACGAACTTCCGCGGCGCGGGGTGGAACGTGATCAAGGTGATCTGGGGCTCGAACTGGGATCCGCTGCTCGCGGCGGACCACGACGGATGGCTGCGGCGCCTGATGGAGGAGTGCGTCGACGGCGAGTATCAGACGTTCAAGGCGAACGACGGCGCGTTCGTCCGCGAGCACTTCTTCGGCAAGTACCCCGAGACGGCGGCGATGGTGGCGGACTGGACGGACGACGAGATCTGGGCGCTCCGCCGCGGCGGGCACGACCCGCAGAAGGTGTTCGCCGCCTACGACGCGGCCGTGCGGCACACGGGCGAGCCGACCGTGATCCTCGCCAAGACGATCAAGGGCTACGGGATGGGCGTCGCCGGCGAGGGCCGCAACATCACGCACCAGCAGAAGGCGATGAACGAGGAGGCGCGGCTCGCGATCCGCGACCGGCTCGGAATCTCGCTCACCGACGAAGAGGCGACCGGCGCGTTCTTCCACCGCCCTCCCGAGGACAGCCCCGAGCTGCGCTACCTCCTCGAGCGGCGGAACGCGCTCGGCGGGAGCCTTCCCGCGCGGCACGCGGACGCGGAGCCGCTCCCGACGCCCGAGCCTTTCACGAGCGTGCTCCAGGGGAGCGGCGACCGGGAGAACTCGACGACGATGGCGTTCGTCCGCATCCTCAACACGCTCGTGCGCGACGAGACGCTCGGCCCTCGGGTCGTGCCGATCGTGCCCGACGAGTCCCGGACGTTCGGGATGGAGGGGATGTTCAGGCAGCTCGGAATCTACTCCCAGCTCGGCCAGCTCTACCAGCCCGAAGACGCCGGCGACTTCATGTACTACCACGAGGACCGCGACGGCCAGATCCTGCAGGAGGGGATCACCGAGCCGGGCGCGTTCTCGTCGTGGATCGCCGCCGCCACGTCGTACGCGAACCACGGTGTGGCGATGATCCCGTTCTACATCTTCTACTCGATGTTCGGGTTCCAGCGGGTCGGCGATCTCGCGTGGGCCGCGGGGGACAGCCGCGCCCGCGGGTTCCTGCTCGGCGGCACCTCGGGGCGCACGACGCTCAACGGCGAGGGGCTCCAGCACGAGGACGGCCACTCGCACGTGCTCGCCTCGGTGATCCCGAACTGCGTCGCCTACGACCCGACGTACGCCTTCGAGCTCGGCGTGATCATCCGCGAGGGACTGCGCCGGATGTACACCGAGCGGGAGGACGTCTTCTACTACCTCACGGTGATGAACGAGGGCTACGTCCATCCGCCGATGCCGGAGGGCGTCGAGGAGGGGATCCTGCGTGGGATGTACCTGCTCCACGAGGCGCCCGAGGGCGACGGGCCGCGCGTGCAGCTGATGGGCTCGGGCTCGATCCTCCGCGAGGTCGAGGCGGCCGCCGAGCTGCTCGCGGCGGACTTCTCGGTCGCCGCGGACGTGTGGAGCGTGACGAGCTTCACCGAGCTTCGGCGCGACGGGCTCGAGGTCGAGCGCTGGAACCGGCTCCACCCGACCGAGCCGCAGCGCCGTCCGTACGTCGAGGAGCAGCTCTCGGGCCGCACGGGCCCGTCTGTGGCCTCGACGGACTACATCCGCACCTTCGCCGACCAGATCCGGCCGTACGTCCCGGGCCGCTACGTCGCGCTCGGCACCGACGGCTTCGGCCGGAGCGACTACCGCGTCCAGCTGCGAAAGTTCTTCGAGGTCGACCGCCATCACGTCGCGGTCGCCGCCCTCAAGGCGCTCGCCGACGAGGGGGCGCTCGAGCCCTCCGTCGTCGCCTCCGCGATCGAGCGCTACGGGATCGAGACCGACGAACCGCCCCCGTGGAAGCGCTGACGGCCGTCAGGCGTCCCAGGACGCGGTGGTGACCTCCTCGCGCCGCGCATAGGCGCGGACGACCGGGTAGTCCTCCACGACCCCGCCGACCAGGCCCACCTCGGCGAACAGCCCGCGCACCTCGGGCGATGCGAAGAAGTCCCGGTATGCCTCCTCGGACGGGCACGTGTCGAAGATGAGCAAGCCGTCCGGTGTCCTCGCCGCCGCGTGCAGGACGTGCCGTGCGGCCGGGATCCGCTCGCTCAGCGCGAGATAGCTCCGCTCGAGCCCGTCGGGGTCGCCGGTGAACCGCCAGACCGAGCAGTGCATATCGCTTCCCTTCGTCGTGGACGCGACACGCTACCCGGCCGGGTCGTCAAGATGACCTGACCGCCGCCCTGGAGGGAGCACATGTCTCGAGAACGCCGTGCCCGTTTCGCCGAGCTCCACGCACGCGATGCGATCTTCGTCATGCCGAACCCATGGGACGCCGGCTCGGCCAAGCTCCTCGCCGGCTGCGGCGCGGAGGCGCTCGCGACCACGAGCGCGGGCTATGCGTGGACGCTCGGGCGACTCGACGGACGGGTCGCGCGCGACGAGCTCGTCGCGCACGTCGCCGAGGTCGCCGCCGCGACGCCGCTGCCCCTCAACGTCGACAGCGAGCGGTGCTTCCCCGACGACGAGGGCGGCGTCGCGATGACGGTACGCCTGCTCGGAGAGGCCGGCGCCGCCGGCTGCTCGATCGAGGACTGGAACCCCGGGGACGGGCGCATCGACGACGTCGGGCTCGCGACCGAGCGGGTCGCCGAGGCGGCCGAGGCGGCGCGCGCCTTCGACCCGCCGATGGTCCTCACCGGCCGCTGCGAGAACCACCTGCACGGCGTCGCCGATCTCGACGACACGATCGCGCGTCTCGTCGCATACCGCGACGCGGGCGCGGACTGCGTCTACGCGCCCTGGCTCTCGAGCACCGACCAGATCGCGGCCGTCGTCGACGCGGTTGCGGTGCCGGTGAACGTCCTCGCGACGCCGGCCACCCCGCCCGTGCCGGAGCTCGCCCGGGTAGGCGTGCGCCGCGTCTCGACCGGCAGCCTGCTCGCGTCGGCGGCCTACGGCGCGCTCCTCGCGGGCGCACGCGAGCTCCTCGCCGACGGCACGTCGACGTACACGCGAGCGTCGATGACCCAGGCCGAGCGCGAGGCCGCGTTCGGCTAGAGGCGGAACTCAGGCGCCGCGCGGCGCCTCGTCGTCGATGGACACCCGAATGAGGTCTCGGATCGAGATCATCCCGACGACGTCTTCTCCTGCCACGACGGGGAGGTGCCGGAAGCCGCCGTGGATCATGAGCGCCGCCGCGTGGCTCGTGGCCTCGTCCTGGCCGATCGTCTCGGGCGCCCGCGTCATGGTGTCTCCGACCGGGCCGTCCGCGGTGCCCGTCGCGACCGCGCGAAGCACGTCGCGCTCGGTGAAGATCCCGACGAGACGCCCGCTCTCCAACACCACGACCGCGCCGACGCCCCGTTCGTGCATGCGCGCTGCGGCCTCGGGGAGACGCGTGGTCGGCTCGACCGCCAGCACGTCCCTCGTCATGATCTCGTGCACCGCGGGCATCGCCCGATCCTAGACCGCGGGGAACACCCGTCAAACCGGTCGCAGGACGTCACCTTCGCCCTTTGGCCCGGCTCGCCTCGCGCGCCAGGGCGGAGAGCGACCTCCACCGCTTGCGCTGCTCCGACGCTGCCCGTTTGTCGAGTCGCCGCTCCAGGTGCTCGAGCTCGCGCTGGAGCTTGAGGTAGCTCTCCCAGCGCTCGGGCGCGAGCGTCCCGTTCGCGAGCGCCTCCTTGATCGCGCAGCCGGGCTCGCTCTCGTGGGCGCAGTCCGTGAAGCGGCACTGCCCGAACAGGTCGGTGACGTCCTCGAACGCCTCTTCGAGGCCGTCGTCGGCGATCCACAGCTGCACCTCGCGCATCCCGGGGGTGTCGATCACGAGGCCGCCGCCCGGGAGCTGGACGAGCTCGCGGCGGGTCGTCGTGTGCCGGCCCCTGCCGTCGTGGCGGATCTCGCGCGTCTCGAGCAGCTCCTCTCCGGCGAGCCTGTTCACGAGCGTCGACTTGCCGACGCCGGACGAGCCGAGCAGCGCCGCCGTGACGCCGGGGCGGAGGTACGCGCGCACATCGTCGAGGCCCTCCCCGGTGACGTTCGAGATCGCGTGCACCGGCGCTCCGAACGCGACCGACTCGACCGCCGCGACCGCACCCGGGACGTCGTCGGAGAGGTCGGCCTTCGTCAGGACGAGTACCGGGCGCGCGCCGCTCTCCCAGGCGAGCGTGAGGTAGCGCTCGAGCCGGCGCAGGTTGAGGTCCTCGTTGACCGAGCTGACGATGAGGACGACGTCGACGTTCGTCGCGAGCACCTGCTCTTCCGAGGCCTGCCAGGCCGTCTTGCGCGAGAACTTCGTCCGTCGTGGCAGGACGGCCTGGACGGTCCCGGCGCGCTCGGCCGGCCTGGCGGCGACGGCGACCCAGTCGCCGACGGCGGGGAGCTCGGCCGGCGAGGCCGCCTCGTCGTAGAGGCGGCCCGCGACATCGCAGCGAAGCTCGCCCTCCTCGGTGAGGACGTCGTAGGCGCCGCGGTGCTGCACGGCGACGCGACCGGGCGTGAGGCCGGCGCGCGCATGGGGCTCGAACTGTTCGGCAAGGGCATCGTCCCAGCCGAGGGCGGTGAGCTGCACGGTGATGGTTCTCCTCTCGGGTCTGTCTACAGGGGCGCTGGGCGGCGCGCCCGTCGCGAGAGGCCCGTCTCCGGTGCTTCGGCTATCGGCCGACGGGCCGCGCGGGGCGCAGCCGGGAGGAAGCAAGCTCTGTCATCGCGCAACCTCCTTCGTCGGGGACGGGTCAAGTATGCCCGACGCATCGGCGCGGGTGAAGCCCGGCGCTACGCCGCTCGCCGCAGCTGCTCGTCCAGCGGGACGAGGGACAGCCCGAAGGTCCGGGCCGCCGCGTCGTCCGTGACGACGTTGTCGCCCGCCTCCATCATCTTCAGCAGGTCGCGGGTGAGGGGGATGTTCCCCGGCAGGCGCTCGGTGACGAGAGCGTTCGCGCGCATGAGCGCCATCGGCACGTGGATGCTCGGCCGACGCGTGCCGAGCGCGTCCTTGAGCCGGGCCCACAGCTCGTTCCAGCTGACGACGTCGGGCCCGCCCAGCTCGAACGTCGAGCCCGCCGGGACGTCGTCCTCTACCGCACGCGCGAAGTATTCGCCGACGTCGTCCGCCCAGATCGGCTGGATCCGCTGCGCGCCGGAGCCGACGATCGGCGTGACCGGCGCGAGCCTCGCCAGCTTGCGAAACAGCGGGAGCATGCCTCCGTCGAGGCCGAACACGAAGCTCGGACGGAAGATCACGAACGGCAGCGACGAGCCCCTGAGCGCCTGCTCCATCTCCCACTTCGCCCGGTAGTAGGGAACGAGGTCCTTCGTCCGCTCGTCGACCCCGAGGGCGCTCATGAGCACGAACCGCCGGACGCCCGCCTCCTCCGCGGCGGCGACGAGATCACGCGTCCCTTGGTTCATGATCCGCTCGAATGCCTGGTCGCTCCCCTGGCGAATCGCGACCAGGTGCACGACCGTGTCCGCCCCGTCGACGGCCGCCCGCAGGGTCGCAGGGTGGGTCATGTCGCCCTCGACCAGCTCGCAGCCCGCGAGCGAGGGCCGCTCGGCGCTCCGCACGTCGCGCACGAGGCAGCGAACGCGTACACCCGCGCGCCGCAGCGCGGCCACGACGTGGCCGCCGACGAACCCGGTGCCGCCCGTGACGAGGATCATCCCGCGGGTGTGTAACCCGTGCGGGTCTGGTCAAACCTCGACGCCGGGAGGCTCAGCGAGCCCGTGGGCCGGTGTGCCAGAAGACGAGCGCAGCCGCCGTCGCCTCGGCGAGGATGCTGAGCGTCGCCACCAGCTTCAGTGAGATCGGAATCCGCCGCATATACCGGTTATCGGCAGAAACGCCGAGTTTGTCCAGCGGACCGGCGCACTACGATGGCCATCCCGTGAGCTCGCCGTTCGTCCACCTGCACGTCCACTCGGAGTACTCGATCCTGGACGGGGCGTGCAGGATCCCGGCGCTCGCGGAGAAGGCCGCCCGGCTCGAGATGCCGGCCGTCTCGCTCACCGACCACGGCTCGATGGCGGGGGCGATCGATCTCTACAAGGCGGCGCAGGCGCAGGGCGTCAAGCCGATCTTCGGCTGCGAGGTGTACGTCGTCGACGACCGCCGTGTCCAGACGAAGGGGCACGCGCACCTGACCCTCCTCGCCGCCGACAACATGGGGTACGCGAACCTCGTGAGGCTGTGCTCGCTCGGCTACCTCGAGGGCTACTACTACAAGCCGCGGGTCGACTGGGAGCTGCTCGAGCGCCACGCGCCGGGGCTGATCGCGCTCTCCGGCTGCCTCTCGGGCCGCGTCTCCAGGGCGCTCTCCGAGCACCGCGACGACGACGCGCATGCCGAGCTCGACCGGCTCGCGCAGATCTTCGGGCGGGACTCGACGTACGTGGAGCTGCAGAACGTCGGGCTGGAGGCGCAGCAGGCGGCGTTCCGCGGGCTGCCCGGCCTCGCCGAGCGGATCGGGCTGCCGCTCGTCGCGACGGGTGACGTCCACTACCTCGACGCCGCCGACGCGCACAGCCACGACGCGCTCCTCTGCATCCAGTCGGGCGACTCGCTGAAGAACCCCGACCGCTGGCGGTTCGGCGCCGACGAGTTCTACTTCAAGACCCCCGAGGAGATGGGGCTCGACTTCCCCGGTCACGAGGACGCCCTCCGCCGCAGCCTCGAGGTCGCGGAGCGGTGCAACGTCGAGCTCGAGCTCGGGCGGATCCGGCTGCCGAGGTTCCCGGTGCCCGAGGGACGCGACGCGTTCGAGTACCTCGTCGAGCTCTGCGAGCGCGGCCTGGTGAAGCGCTACGGCGCGGCGACGCCGGAGCTCGAGGAGCGCCTGCGCTTCGAGCTCAAGACGATCCGCGAGATGGGCTTCGCGGACTACTTCCTGATCGTCGCGGACTTCATCGGGTTCGCGAAGCGGAACGGCGTCTCGGTCGGCCCGGGCCGCGGCTCCGCCGCAGGCTCGCTCGCCGCGTACTGCCTCGAGATCACGGACATCGACCCGATGCGGTACGGGCTGCTGTTCGAGCGCTTCCTCAACCCCGCCCGCAAGGACATGCCCGACATGGACATCGACTTCGCGGTCGAGGGCCGGGAGCGCGTGATCAACTACGTCGCCGAGAAGTACGGACGCGACCGCGTCGCGCAGATCATCACGTTCTCGAAGATGGCCGCCCGGGCGGCGCTCCGCGACGCGGGGCGGGTGCTCGAGATCCCCTACGGCGTCGTCGACCGCATCGCGAAGCTCGTGCCCGAAGGCCCGGGGCAGACGCTCGAGGAGGCGCTCAAGCCGGGCGCCGAGCTCGCCCGCGCGGTCGCGGACGACGCGGTCGCGAAGGAGATCGTCGAGCTCGCGCGGCCGCTGGAGGGCCTGACGCGCGCCGACTCGATCCACGCGGCGGGGGTCGTGATCGGGGCGGAGCCGCTGATCGACGTCGTCCCGCTGCAACAGAAGGGGCCCGACGCGGAGGTCGTCACCCAGCTCTCGATGAAGAACGTCGAGGCGCTCGGGCTGCTCAAGGTCGACTTCCTCGGCCTGCGGAACCTCGACGTGATCGACAAGGCAGTCGAACTGGTCGGCGGCGTCGACATCGGCGCGATCCCGCTCGACGACAAGAAGACCTACGAGATGCTCGCGCGGGCGGACGCGACCGGCGTCTTCCAGTTCGAGTCGTCCGGCATGCGCGACGCGTTGCGCGCGGTGAAGCCGACCGAGTTCGAGGACCTGATCGCGCTCGTCGCGCTCTACCGGCCCGGGCCGATGCAGTACATCCCGACGTATGCGGCGCGGAAGAACGGCCGCGAGTCGGTCGCGTACGTCGACCGGCGGCTCGAGCCGATCACCGGCGACTCGTACGGGATCTGCATCTACCAGGAGCAGTACATGCAGATCGCGAAGCAGCTCGCCGGGTTCGAGCCCGCCGAGGCGGAGACGCTCAGGCGCGCGATCGGCAAGAAGATCCACGAGCTGATGGCCTCGCTCAAGGGCAAGTTCCTCGACGGCTGCGCGGCGAACGGCGTGACGCCCGCGGTCGCCGACCAGCTCTGGAAGGACATGGAGTCCTCGCAGGACTACTCCTTCAACAAGGCGCACGCGGCCTGCTACGCGCTCATCGCGTATCGCACCGCGTGGCTCAAGGCGAACCACCCCTGCGAGTACATGGCGGCCCTCATCTCGAGCGTGATGAACACGAAGGACCGCGTCCCGTTCTACGTCAACGCCTGCGACGAGATGGGGATCGACGTGCTCCCGCCGGACGTGAACTCGTCGGCGGTCGACTTCGCGGTCGTCGAGGGGAAGATCCGCTTCGGCCTCAACGCGGTGAAGAACGTCGGTGAGACCGCCGCGCAGCGCATCGTCGCCGCGCGGGAGGACGGCGGCCCGTTCGCCTCGATCTGGGACTTCACGGAGCGGGTCGACCCGCAGGTTGTGAACAAGCGCTCGCTCGAGTCGCTCGTCAAGTGCGGTGCGCTCGACTCGACCGGCGCCTCGCGCATGGGGATGCTCGCGGTTCTCGAGCAGGCGCTCGGTCACGGGCAGAAGCTCGCACAGGACCGTCTGATCGGCCAGTCGTCGCTCTTCGACGGCGCCTTCGACGACGACGCCGGGCCGGAGCTGTCGAAGCACCACCCGCCCGTGCCGGCCGGAGAGTTCACGAAGGACGAGCTCCTGCGCCTCGAGAAGGAGACGCTCGGGCTGTACGTCTCCGAGCACCCGCTCTCGGGCGTGCGCGACCAGCTGCGGCGCAAGACGGACGCGACGCTCGCCGAGCTCGAGCGCCGCCGCGACGGTGAGGTCGTCACGGTCGGCGGGATCGTCACGGACACGAAGCAGGTGACGACGAAGCGCGGCGAGCCGATGGTGTTCCTCGCGCTCGACGACCCCACGGGCTCCGCCGAGGTCGTCGTCTTCAACTCGACGTACCAGGCGGCGCGCGAGCTGTGCGTCGCCGACCGGATCCTCGTCGTCAAGGGTCGCGTCGACCACAAGCAGCAGGGCGAGACGAAGCTCGTCGCGATGGAGATCTCCCCGTTCGCGGCCGTCTCGGAGCGGACCGAGGTGCGGTTCTCGCTCGACGCGCGGGAGGCGCCCGCGGGCGTCGTCCGCGAGCTCGCCCGGCTGGTCCGGGAGTTCCCGGGCGAATCGCCGGTCTATCTCTCGCTCGACACCTCCGAGGGGCCGAAGACCTACGCGCTCGGGCCCGAGTACCGGGTCAGGCCGGACGCCGACTTCCTCGCCGAGGCGCGCTCGCTCCTCGGCGGGGCGCGAGTGCTGTAAGCGGCGGGCGCACTAATGCGCTGAACAGCCGCACTCGTGTGGTCGAACGGGGCTTGCGGCGGCGAAGCCGACGCCTTCAGGGATGTGCCCCGCCGTAGGCGGGGATCAGCCGCAGGAATCCGCGCAAGCGGATTCCTGCCTGGCGAGCAAGCTAGAGAAGGATGCGAAGAGCCAGGTCGACCGGGCAGCCCTGCTCGAGCAGGGTGACCGCGGCGTGCAGGTCGACCTCGGGCGAGGCGGCGAGCACCGCGGCCGACTCCATGTCGTAGCCGGCACGCTCGAGCGACGAAAGCCGCCACTGCTCGACCCTGTCGACCTCGAAGTCCAGCTCTGCGATGTGTGCCGTCGTCATGTGCGCTCTACCTCTGAGAACGTCGGTGCCTGGACCCGTATTCGCGACGAGCCGCAGATCGGTTCACACGTTGTACGCCACGGAGGTCTGGGAAATGCATTAGCCGCGTGAACAAGCTGTTAAACCTCGGTGACTCCTGGCTGCGGCCGGCACTTGCGGTGCCTGCCGTGACACTCGTAGGATCGGTCGATGCTCCACAAGGACGCGAAGACCCAGCTCCTGCGGAACGTCCCGCTGTTCGCAGGGTGCTCCAAGGCCGAGCTCCAGCAGGTCGCCCAGCTCGCCGACGAGCTCGACCTCGCGGAGGGGGCGACGCTGATCCGGGAGGGCGAGCGCGGGCGCGAGTTCATCGTCGTCGCAGACGGCACCGTTGCCGTGACTCGCGGCGGGCAGACGATCCGCGAGCTCGGCGCCGGCGACTTCATCGGCGAGATTGCCCTCGTGGTCGACCGCCCGCGGACGGCAACGGTCACCGCGACGTCCCCGGTACGCCTCCTCGTCGTCACCGACCGGGCCTTCAGCCGCCTGCTCGAGCAGGTGCCGTCGATCTCCGTGAAGGTCATGCAGAGCCTCGGCGAGCGCTTGCATGCGGATGCGTTGTAGTCCCCGTCGCCGATAGACAGGCGAGCCGCCCTTCCGGGCGGATAGGCAGAATGCGACGGCGGTGAGCCTCCTCGCGTCGATCCCCTCGCCGAGCTCCGGCACGCTCGAGCTCGGCCCGCTCACCATCCACATGTACGGCCTGACGCTGCTCGTCGCGATCGGCGTCTGCACCTGGGTCACCGGCAAGCGCTGGGTGAACCGCGGCGGAGACTGGGACCTGATCTTCCGCTGCGCCGTGTGGGGCGTCGGCGCGGGGATCGTCGGCGCCCGCCTCTATCACGTGATCACGAGCTGGGACGAGGTGCCGGACGCGTGGTGGGGGCCGTTCGCGATCTGGCGCGGCGGGCTCGGCGTGTGGGGCGGCATCGCGCTCGGCTGCCTCGTCGGCGGGATCGTCGCAAAGCGCTCCGGGGTCGACGTGTGGCTCCTCGCCGACTGCCTCGCGCCGGGCCTCCTCCTCGCCCAGGGGATCGGACGCCTCGGCAACTGGTGGAACCAGGAGCTCTTCGGGAAGCCGACCGACCTGCCGTGGGGGCTCGAGATCGACCCGGTGAACCGCCCCGTCAACTACCTCGACTCCGCGACGTTCCACCCGACGTTCCTCTACGAGCTGCTGTGGGACTTCGCGATGGCGGCGGTGCTCGTCTACGTGATCGAGCGGCGGCTGCGGCCACGCCCGCCGGGGGTGTTCGCTGCGTACATCGCGCTCTACTGCGTCGGGCGCTTCTTCGAGGAGCTCCTGCGGATCGATCCGGCGCACCACATCGCCGGGCTCCGCCTCAACGCCTGGGTCTCGCTGCTCGGCGTCGTCGCCGGCGTCCTGTGGTACGTCCTCTCGCAGCGTGACCGCACGCCGCGGCCGCGTGGCACGCGCAAGGTGCGCCCCACGAAGCCGTCGCGGACGATGGCGGTCCCGGGCGAGAGGCGCGTCCGACCGCCAAGCTGATATCCGATCGACCATCTAGATTCGCCCGATGCCGTCGGCGGTACGCGACCTTGAGCTGGACCTCGACGCGTTCGAGGGGCCGTTCGACCTCCTCCTGACGCTCGTCCTCAAGGAGCAGCTGGAGCCCGCCGAGGTCGACATCGCGGCGATCGTGGTCGCGTTCGTCGAGCACCTGACGGCGCGCGAGCGGATCGACCTCGACGCGTGCGGCGAGTTCCTCGTGCTCGTCGCGGCGCTCCTCGAGATCAAGGCGCGGCAGTTGTTCCCGGACGAGGGCGCCGAGCTCGCCGAGCTCGAGCCCGAGGAGGCGGCCGAGGAGCTCGCCCGGCGCCTCGCCGAGTACCGGCGGATGAAGGAGGCGGCAGCGTGGCTCCGCGAGCGGCTCGTCGAGGAGCGCGAGCGCTACTTTCGCCTCGGCCCGGCGCCGCTCGCGCCCCGGCCGGAGCGACGGCTCGCGCCGCAAGATCCCGCCGCGCTCGCCCTCGCGCTCGCAGGGTTGGCCGCGCCACCGCCGAAGGTGTCTCTCTCGCACATGGCCCTTCGCTTCCCTCCCGTCGCGCAGTTCCTCGAGCGCTTCCGCGCCGTTCTCCGCCGCCGCCGGGTGTTCGACTTCGACGGCGAGGTCGTGGGTCTCTCGCGGGTCGAGCAGGCCGTTGCGTTCCTCGCGCTCCTCGAGCTTCGCAAGAGCGGGGAGGTCGCGCTCGCGCAGGCCGCGCCGTTCGCGCCGATCCGCGTCTCCCGTCCCGAGAAGGAAAGGATGCAGCAGTGGACCGTCCGCTCCGCCTGATCTCCCGCGAAGGCATCGTCGACAGCCCGATCGACGCGCTCGCGCGCACCGTCGAGGCCCTCCTCGTAGTCGCGTCGCAGCCCCTGACGCTCGAGCAGCTCGTCGACGCGACCGAGGACGTCCTAGAGCGCGTGGAGACCGCGCTGAGCCTGCTCTCGGAGCGGTACCGCGAGGGACGGAGCGGCATCGTCCTCGAGCGCGCGGCGGGCGGGTACGCCTTCCGCGCCGCGCGCGAGGCGGCCGAGGCGTGCGGCCGTCTGTTCGAGCGCCCCGTCGAGCGTGGGCTCTCTCAGGCGGCGCTCGAGACGCTCGCGATCGTCGCGTACATGGGGCCGGTCTCACGGCCCGAGATCGCGCGGATCCGCGGCGTCGCCGCGGACTCCACCGTCGCGTCGCTCGTCGAGCGCGGGCTGATCGCCGAGGCGGGCCGCGAGGCGGGGCCGGGCGGGGCCGTCCGCTACCGGGTGACGGCGCTGTTCGAGCGGGTCTTCGGGCTCGACAGCCTGGCGGAGCTGCCCCGGCTCGACGACCTCGGCGCCGACGCCGAGTCGCTGCGCGACAGGCTGCTCGAAGTCGCGGGCGCGCGCGCCTCGTAGGTCGGCGGACAACGCTTGCAACAGAGCGTTGCAAGCGTCGCCCCGCAGCCGTCACTAGCATCGCGGCATGACTGCGATCGCGGTCGTCCTGTTCGAGGGGGCCGAGGAGCTCGACTTCGCAGGGCCGTGGGAGG
This sequence comes from Gaiella sp., assembly GCA_035691005.1. GTDB lineage: Bacteria > Actinomycetota > Thermoleophilia > Gaiellales > Gaiellaceae > Gaiella. The sequence continues at coordinate 15,280 of DASSJV010000155.1, forward strand.
TGCTCGCCGCGTGGGCGACGCAGTTCCCGGACGACGGCGCGTCGGTCTTCACCGTCGCCGACACCGACGGGCTCATGCGATGCGCGAAGGGGCTTCGTGTCGCGGCCGACCACACGTGGGACACCGCCCCCGCTGCGGACGTGATCGTGGTGCCCGGCGGCGACGGCGTCAACGCGAAGCTCGAGGATCAGGCGTTCCTCGAGCGGCTCAGGGCGTACGCGGACCGAGGCACCCTCGTGACGAGCGTCTGCACCGGCGCGCTCGCCCTCGCCGCCGCGGGCCTCCTGCGCGATCGCCCGGCGACGACGTGGTGGGGTCGGCTAGACCGCCTCGTCGAGCTCGAGCCGACCGTCGAGGTTCGCCCGGACGACCGCTTCGTCGACAGCGGCGAGATCGTCACGGCCGCAGGGGTCTCGGCCGGGATCGACATGGCGCTCCACCTCGTCACGCGACTCCACTCCGTCGAGCGCGCCCGCGACGTGCGCCGCTACATCCAGTACGACCGTTGAGCCACCTCGCGAAGCAGGATTCCGCAGGAGCGGAATCCTGCCGCTTGATCCCCGCCCTGCGGGCGGGACACACCCCTAAAGGCGCCCGCATTCGCGGTCGCAAGAACCGCGGACTCTGCGCGCGCTACATCTGCCAGGCGCCGGAGCGGAGCAACGGAACCACGTCGCCCTCGCGCGTGATCCCGTCGACGTCGAGCTCGGGCGCGCCGATCATGAAGTCGACGTGGATCGTCGACTCGTTGACCTGCGCGAGGTCCTCGGGGGACTCCACGCCGAGGGTGTAGCCGCTCCCGAGCGCGATGTGGCTCGCGGCGTTCTCGTCGATCAGCGTCTCGTAGAAGCTCGTGCCGAGCGGGCCGATGCGCCCGTCGCCGTCGACGAGCGCGAGCTCGCCGAGCCGGGATCCGCCGTCGTCCTTCGCCGCGATCGCCCGCATCGCGTCGGCGCCGCGGTCGGCGTCGATGCGGACGGCGCGGCCGCCCTCGAACTCGACGCGGATCCCGTCGATCAGGGCCCCGTACAGCTCGAGCGGGCGCGTCGCGGTGACGTGGCCGTCGACTCGCGCGGGGTCGGGCGTCGTGAAGATCTCCTCGCTCGGGATGTTCGGGAAGTGGGGGAGCCCGTCCACCGTCTCGAAGTCGGCGGCGTGCCAGACGGACGTCGGGAGGAGCCCGATCGTGACGTCCGTCCCCGGGCCGTGGAGCCGGATCGCGTCGAACCGCCGCTCGGTGAGCCGCCGCGCGGCGCCCTCGAGCGTGTGCGCGCGCTCGCGCCATGCGCCCTCCGGGTCGTCCGTGTCGAGCCGGCAGATGTACGCGATCTCTTCCCAGAGCCGGTCGTAGGCGTCGTCCTCGGAGAGGTCGGGGTGGACGAGCATGGCCCACGCGCGGGTCGGCGCGGGGGCGACACACCAGTTCGTCGTGCGGAGATTGACGATGTCGCCCGTCCTCGGCAGGTAGGGAAGCACGTCCTTTCCGGCGAGCGCGGGGTCGATCCCCTCGAGCGAGTCGGGCGCCGCCGGCCCGTTGAGCGTGACGCGGGCTGCGCGCACCTCCGAGAGCCACTCGAGGCGGTCGACGAGCCACGGCGGGATGTACTCCAGCGTCGACTCGTCTGCGTACGCGAGGCGCTGCCGCTTGACCCACGGGTCGAACGTGACGACGTCGACCCACCGTGCGCCCCGCTGGTAGGCGGCGCGCACGACCTCGCGGGTGAGGTCCTCCTTGCCCGTGTACGTCGTGACGCCGACGATCTGGCCGGGCTGGACGTTCGCGCCGTAGCCGACGACGAGGTCCGCGAGGCGCCGCGTGAGCTCGGCGTGGTCGGCCACGGGGTGAGCGTACCGGCGAGAATGGCGCCCGATGCGACTGAACGCGTACCTCGCCCGCGCGGGCGTCGCGTCCCGGCGCGGAGCCGACGAGCTGATCAAGTCGGGACGTGTGACCGTGAACGGCGCCCCGGGTGAGCTGAACACGTTCGTCGAGCGGGCCGACGACGTCCGCGTCGACGGCCGCCCCGTCGGGGCGCAACGCCTGCGTCACGTGCTCCTCAACAAGCCGCGCGGCACGATCACGACCGCGCGCGACCCGGAGGGCCGGCCGACGGTCGTCGACCTGGTGGGCGGCGAGATCCGCGTCGTCCCCGTCGGACGCCTCGACCGGGACACGACCGGCGTGCTCGTGCTCACGAACGACGGGCCGCTCGCGCACCGCCTCGCGCACCCGCGCTACATGGTCGAGAAGACGTACGTCGTCGACGTCGAGGGCGAGCCAGACGACGACGCCGTGCGGCGGCTGGCCGAGGGCGTGGAGCTCGAGGACGGCCCGACGGCGCCCGCCCGCGTGCGCCGGCTCGGGCCGTCGCGCCTGGAGCTCGTCCTCCACGAGGGCCGCAACCGCCAGGTGCGGCGCATGCTGGAGGCCGTCGGCCACCCCGTGACGAAGCTCCGCCGCTCCCGCTACGCGGGGCTCGCCCCCGGCCGGTTGCGGCCGGGCGACTGGCGCGACCTGACGCGCGCCGAGGTCGCCGCCCTGCGCCGCCAGGTCGGGCTCTGACGGCTCATTCGAACCAGACGAGCGTCGCGAGGACGACGTAGAGGCTGACGAGCGCGAGCCCCTCGAACAGCACCGCTCTTCCGTCCCCGGTGATCTGCCAGACCGCGATCGCGGTGAGGGCCAGCGCACCGAGGTACACGGGGTCGATCACGAACGTCAGGCGGTGCTCGAAGGCGAGCGAGGCGATCACGAGCACGGGAAAGAGGAAGCAGGCGATCTGCGAGACGGAGTTCTTCACGACGGAGACCGCGAGCTCGTTGTGTCCTTTCCAGGCGAGCGAGACCGCGACGACGTTCTCGACGGCGTTCCCGGCGATAGCGACGATCACGAGGCCGGTGAACGCCTTCGAGATGCCGAGCGCCTCGACGGCCGGGTCGAGCGCGGCGACGAACCAGTCGGAGAGGAACGCCGCGAGCACTCCTGCGACCGCGAGCATCGCGACAGCGGCGCCGAAGGGCAGGGTGCCGTGCGACGGCTCGACGAGCGCCTGCTCCGCCGTCCGGTCCGAGCGCAGGTAGGCGACGAGCCAGGCCGCGTAGACGACGAGAAGGCACAGCGCGCCGACCACGGAGATCGCGACCTGGTGCTCGCTCGCCCGGTCGCCGACCTGGTCGGAGAGGCCGAGGATCGAGATGAGGAACACGGCGAGCAGCAGGAGCGTCGCGGTGTCGTTCGGCAGCCGCGCGCCGAACGTCATCGTCCCGTCGGCCCGCCGCAGCGAGCCGGCGGCGATCGCGAGGCCGAGCACGAGCAGCGCGTTGGCGAAGAGCGAGCCGAGGATCGAGAACTGCGCGACGACGACCTCGCCCGCCGAGAGAGCGAAGAGCACGATGAACAGCTCCGGCAGGTTGCCGAGCGTCGACTGGAGCGCGCCGGTCACCGCCGGCCCGAACCGCGCGCCGACGGACTCGGTCGCGATCCCGATCGCCCAGGCGACACCGCCGAGCGCCGCGCCGGTGACGACGAACGTCACGACCGGCTCGGCGTCGCTGAAGTGGAGGACACCTCCCGTGATCGCAGCGGCGAGGATCGCCGCTGCGATCACGTAGGTGCGCGTCACGCGAGCCTCACGAAGCCCATTCGGTCGTACATCGCCCCGAGCGTCGGGGCGGACGCCGCCCGTGCCTTGTCCGCGCCGGCCGCGAGCAGGCGCAGGAGATCCGGCTCGTCGGCGCGCAGCTCGAGGTAGCGGGCGCGCACCGGCGCGAGCAGCTCGGCGACCGCGTCGCCCACGTCGCGCTTCAGGTCGCCGTAGCCCGCGCCGTCGTACGCCCGCTCGACCTCCTCGGGGGTTCGCTCCGTCGCGACCGCGAGGATGTCGACGAGGTTCGTCACGCCCGGCTTGTCGTCGGCACGACGGACCTCGCGGCCGGAGTCGGTCACCGCCGAGCGGAACTTCTTCCGGATCACGTCCGGGTCGTCGAGAAGCTTGACGGTGCCCTGCTCGGTGCCGCCGGTGGTGGACATCTTCTTCTTCGGCTCCTGGAGGTCCATGATCCGCGCGCCGACCTCCGGGTAGATGCCCTCGGGGATCGTGAACGTCTCGCCGAAGCGCGCGTTGAACCGCTGTGCGACGTCGCGGGCGAGCTCGAGGTGCTGGCGCTGGTCGTCCCCGATCGGAACCCTGTCGGTCTGGTAGAGGAGGATGTCGCCCGCCATCAGGACGGGGTACGTGAACAGGCCCGAGGAGACGAACTCGCGCTGCTCCGCCTTGTCCTTGAACTGCGTCATCCGGCCCAGCTGGCCGTAGCTCGTGACGGACGAGAGCAGCCAACTCGCCTCGGCGTGCGCGGTGACGTGGCTCTGGGCGAACACCGTCGAGCGGTCGGGGTCGAGCCCGGTCGCGACGAGCATCGCGAACAGGTCGAGCGTCTTCTCGTGCAGGTCCTGCGGGTCGTAGTCGACCGTGATCGAGTGCAGGTCGACGATGCAGAAGAACGCCTCGCCGAGCTCCTGCGTGCGCGCGTACTGACGGAAGCCGCCGATGTAGTTGCCGAGGTGCTTGTCGCCCGTCGGCTGGATGCCGGAGAAGACCTTCATGGGGTTCCTTTCGTCCGCTTCGCAGCCGAAACGAACCTAGGTCCGCTTTCGACCGCAACGACACGTCGCTGCGTTCGCGCGCCAGAAGACGGTGTGGCGGTCGAGGCCGGGCATGCCTCTCTTCTAGCCGTTTTGCCGCGAAGCGTCAAAACGGCCCGGATACACTCGCCGCATGGCAGTGACCGAGCCCTGGACGCCGTCCTCGTGGCGGTCGCTGCCTGCGCTGCAGCAGCCCGACTGGCCCGACCCGGCCGCCGTCGAAGCCGTTCGCGACCGGCTGGGGCAGTTGCCGCCGCTCGTGTTCGCGGGGGAGGCTCGTGCCCTGCAACGCGCGCTGGGCGAGGCGGTCGACGGCCGCGCCTTCCTGCTCCAGGCGGGCGACTGCGCCGAGTCCTTTCGCCAGGTGTCGGCGGTCGCGATCCGGGAGCGCCTGAAGGTGATCCTCCAGATGTCCGCCGTGCTCACCTACGGGGCAACCCTGCCGGTCGTGAAGATCGGCCGGATCGCGGGGCAGTTCACGAAGCCCCGCACGGCGCCGACGGAGCTCGTCGACGGGGTGGAGCTGCCGACCTTCCGCGGCCACGCGATCCACTCGGACGAGCCGACGCCCGAGGCGCGCGTGCCCGATCCCGAGCGGATGGTGCAGGCGTACTACCAGGCCGTCTCGACGCTCAACCTCCTGCGCGCGTTCACGAAGGGTGGGTTCGCCGACCTCACCCAGGTGCACACCTGGAACCAGGAGTTCGTCTCGAGCTCGCTCGAGGGCAGGCGTTACGAGGTAATCGCGAACGAGATCGGCCGCGCGCTCCGCTTCATGCAGGCGATCGGCATCGACCTCGGCGACGAGCACTCGATCCACGAGGTGGACATCTGGACGAGCCACGAGGCCCTGCTCCTCGACTACGAGGAGCCGCTCGTCCGGCGCGACTCGACGACGGGGGACTGGTACGCGTGCTCCGCGCACTTCCTCTGGGTCGGCGAGCGCACCCGCCAGCCGGACGGCGCGCACGTTGAGTTTCTCGCCGGCGTCGAGAACCCCATCGGGGCGAAGGTCGGGCCGACCGCGACGCCCGACGAGCTCGTCGCGCTGTGCGAGCGGCTCAACCCCCGGCACGTGCCCGGGCGCCTGACGCTCGTCACGCGCCTGGGCCCGGAGCGCGTACGCGAGATCCTGCCGCCGCTCGTCCGCGCCGTGCGCGAGAGCGGCGTCCCCGTGCTCTGGGTCTGCGACCCGATGCACGCGAACACCTTCGTCACGCCGTCCGGGCACAAGACGAGAAGGTTTGACGACGTGCTCCACGAGATCGAGGGGTTCTTCGAGGTGCATCGCGAGGTGGGCACGTGGCCCGGCGGCGTCCATCTCGAGGTGACCGGGGAGGACGTGACCGAGTGCCTCGGCGGCTCCGAGGAGGTGCTCGAGGAGCAGCTCGACACCCGCTACGAGACGCTCTGCGACCCGCGCCTCAACGCCCGCCAGTCGCTCGACCTCGCCTTCCGCGTCGCGGAGCTGATGCGCGCTCCGTGATCGCTGCGGCGCTCGTGCAGCCCAGGTCACGGTCGTGAGCGCTCCTCAGCTCCGCAGGCTCGCGGTCGTCGGCACCGGCTTGATCGGGGCGTCCGTCGGGCTCGGCGCTCGGCGGGCCGGCGTGGAGGCGGTCGTCGGCTGGGATCCGGACGCCGAGGCGCTCGGCGTCGCCGCGGAGCGGAGCGCGGTCGAGCCAACCGCCTCGCTCGCCGACGCCGTCGAGGGCGCCGACCTCGTCGTGGTCGCCGCGCCCGTCGGGGACCTCCCGGGAACCGTCCGCGACGTCCTCGACCGGGCAGGCGACGCCACCACGGTCACCGACGTCGGCTCGACGAAGCGGCCCGTCTCCACGGCCGCGGGGAGCGACGGCAGGTTCATCGGCGGGCACCCCATCTGCGGCGCCGAGACCCGCGGCCCGGGCCGGGCGGCGGCGGAGCTCTTCGAGGGCGCGACGTGGTTCCTCACGCCGACGGCCGCCACAGAGCCCGACCGGCTCCGGCTCGTGCACGGCTTCGTCACGTCGCTCGGCGCCCGGCCCGTCGCGATCGGCGCGGACGCGCACGACCGCCTCGTCGGCCTGACCAGTCACCTCCCGCACGTGCTCGCGAATGTCCTCCTGACCCAGGCGGGCTCGACGCGGATCGACGGCCACGATCCGCTCCAGGCGGCGGGCGGCTCGCTGCGCGACATGACGCGGATCGCCGGCGCGAACCCCAGGATCTGGGTCGACATCTTCCTCGACAACCGCGAGGCGCTCGGCCTGGCGCTCGCGGATCAGCGTCGCGCCCTCGAGCAGGTCGAGCGGGCCCTCGCCGAGGGAGACGCGGGCTTCCTGGCTCGCTGGATCGGCGAGGCGAGCGGGCACCGGCGGCGCCTCCTCGAGAGCGCGTTCGCCGATCCCGGGATACTGCAGCGGCTCCGCGTTCACATCCCCGACCGGCCGGGCGTGCTCGCCGGGATCTTCCAGGCCCTCGGCGCCGAGCGGATCAACGTCGAGGACTTCGAGATGGACCACGTCTCGAGCGAGCGCGGCGGCACCCTCACCATGCTCGTCTCGGGCGAGGGGGAGGCCGAGCGCGCCGTCCGGCTGCTCGAGGGACAGGGCTACGGCGTCGTCGCCGCCCCGGTGATCGAGGAGTGAGCGAGACCGTCGACGTCGAGCCGGTCGCGCGTCTCGTCGGGCACGTGGCCGTACCCGGGGACAAGTCGATCTCCCACCGCGCCGTCCTCATCGGCGCGCTCTGCGACGACGAGACGTCCGTGTCCGGTTTCGGCCGCTCGGCCGACACCGAGGCGACGATCGCCGCGGTCCGCGCGCTCGGCGTGGAGGTCGAGGAGCAGAGCGTCGACACGGTCGTGGTGCGCGGCCGCGGGCTCTCGGGCCTGCACGCGCCCGGCGGTCCGATCGACTGCGGGAATGCGGGCACGCTCGTCCGCCTGCTCGCAGGGATCCTCGCGGGGCAGCACGGCACGTTCACGCTCGCCGGCGACGACTCGCTCTCCCGCCGGCCGATGGAGCGGATCGCGGAGCCGCTGCGGCGGATGGGCGCAGGTGTCGAGACGGCCGACGGCCACCTGCCGCTCACGGTGGAGGGACGGCCGCTGCACGGGATCGACTACGCGCTCCCGGTCGCGAGCGCGCAGGTGAAGTCGGCGGTGCTCCTCGCCGGGCTCCAGGCGGAGGAGGAGACGACGGTCGTCGAGCCGGCGCCGACGCGCGACCACACCGAGCGCATGCTCGCCGCCGCCGGGGCAGAAGTCACCGTCCGTCCGACGAGCGTCACCGTCCGGCGACCGGAGCGGCTCTCGCTCGGGCGCGTCGACGTGCCCGGGGACTTCTCGTCGGCCGCACCGTTCCTCCTCGCGGCGACGCTCGTGCCCGGCTCCGAGCTGCACGTCCACGGCGTGAACCTCAACCCGCGGCGAACGGGGCTCCTCGGGATCCTCGAGCGCATGGGCGCCCGCATCACGGTCTACAACCGACGCGAGGTCGGAGGGGAGCCGGCCGGCGACCTCGAGGTGCACTCGGCGCCGCTCGTCGGCACGACGGTCGGCCCGGACGAGGTCCCCGTCGCGATCGACGAGCTGCCGCTGTTCGCGCTCGCGGCGGCGTGCGCCCGCGGCGAGAGCGTCCTGCGCGGCGCGGCCGAGCTTCGGGCGAAGGAGTCGGACCGGATCGACGCCACCGTCGACGCGCTGCGCGCGCTAGGCGTGCGCGCACGCGCGACGGGCGACGGGCTGCGCGTCACCGGCGTCCCGGCGCGGCCGCGGGGCGGGCGGATCGCGAGCCTCGGCGACCACCGGCTCGCGATGCTCGGCGCCGTCGCGGGTCTCGCGTCGCGCGAGGGGGTGCGCCTCGACGGCGCGGACGCGGTCACGGTGAGCTTCCCCGGGTTTTTCGAGATGCTCGCGGAGCTGCGGCGCACGTCGGCCGTCGTCGAGGACGACCGCCGATAACCTCCGCCGCGTGATCGTGGCGATCGACGGGCCCGCCGGTGCGGGGAAGAGCTCGGTCGCGAGGGCCCTCGCCACCCGGCTCGGCTTCAAGTACCTCGACACCGGGGCGATGTATCGCGCGCTCACGTGGCTCGCCCTGCACGAGGGCGTCGCGCTCGATGACGGGCCGGCGCTGCGGGCGCTCGCGGCCGCGCACCCGGTCGAGTTCGGCGTCGGCGGCTCCGTGTCGATCGGCGGCGAGGACGTCACCCGCCGGATCCGGGAGCCCGAGATCGACGCAGCCGTGCCGGTCGTGGCGCGCCATCCCGAGGTGCGCGAGGTGATGCGGGGACGGCAGCGCGAGCTCGGTCAATCGGGCGACTCCGTCATCGAGGGCCGCGACATCGGCGTCGTCGTCGTGCCCGAGGCGGAGGTCAAGGTCTGGCTCGTCGCCGATCCCGGTGTGCGCGTCCGGCGGCGGCACGCCGAGCGCGAGGGCCTCGGCGTCGAGGAGCTGGCCGAAGAGCTGCGCCGCCGGGACGAGCGCGACGCGGTGAACACGCACAAGGCCGAGGACGCGGTCGAGGTCGACACGACTGCGCTGACGCTCGACGAGGTCGTCGACCGGGTCGCGGCGCTCGTCGTGGACGCGCGATGAACGCCGCGCCCGTCGCCTGGGCCCTCGGCCGACCGACGATCGGCCTCGCTGCCAGGCTTGCCACCCGCCTCCACGTGTACGGGCGGGACCGCGTGCCGCCGAGGGGCGGCTGCGTCGTCGCGTCGAACCACTTCAGCTGGCTCGACCCTGCGGTGCTGGGCGCGGCGAGCCCGCGCATCCTCTACTACATGGCGAAGATCGAGGCGCATCGCGCGCCCGGTCTGGGCACGCTGATCCGCGCATTCGGCTGCTTCCCGGTGCGCCGGGGCGAGTCCGACCGTGAGGCGGTGCGGACGATGAGGAGGGTCGTCGCGGAGGGCAAGGCGCTCGGGCTGTTCGTCGAGGGCACGCGACAGCGTTCGGGCGTGCCGGGCGAGGTCCAGGCGGGCGCCGCGATGGTGGCAGTCCAGGAGCACGTGCCCGTCGTCCCCGTCGCGATCCACGGGACTCAGACGTGGTCGTTCAGGCACCCGTCGCGCGTTTCGGTCGCATGGGGCGAGCCAATGCTGTTCGACGGGCTGCCGAAGGGCGGGAAGGGCTACAAGGAGGCCTCGGCGCAGATCCAGGCCGAGATCCGCCGCCTCTGGGACCGGCTCGTCGAGCACCACGACCATGGTCGCCCGGGAGGCGTCCCACCTCCGGTGGAACGCCGCTAGGCATGGACGACGAAGAACCTGGCACGTCCGAGCCCGCAGGGCTCAAGAGCGCCGGCACGGTCGCGATCGTCGGCTTTCCGAACGTCGGCAAGTCGACGCTCGTCAACCGCCTCACGCAGAGCCGGTCCGCCGTCGTCCACGAGACCGCAGGCGTGACGCGGGACCGCAAGGAGCTCCTCTGCGACTGGAACGGCGTCACGTTCCGCCTCGTCGACACGGGCGGCGTGGACGAGGCCGACACCGGGCCGTTCGGCCGTCACGTCGCCCACCAGGCGCGCGCCGCGGTCGAGGAGGCGGACCTCGTGCTGTTCGTGGTCGACGCGACCGCCGGGATCACGCCCGGCGACGAGGACCTCGCCGCGATCCTGCGCGCCTCGGACACGCCCGTGATCGTTCTCGCGAACAAGCTCGACGACCCGCGCCGCGACCTCGAGGCGGTCGAGTTCCACCGGCTCGGGCTGGGCGACCCGGTTCCGCTCTCGGCGCTGCACGGCCACGGGACCGGCGACCTGCTCGACGAGATCGTCGCCCGCCTCCCCGGCCGGGAGGAGCCGGTCGTCGACGAGTCGGCGATCCGCGTCGCGATTCTCGGCCGGCCGAACGTCGGCAAGTCGTCGCTCCTCAACGCCCTGCTCGGCGAGGAGCGCGTGATCGTGTCGGAGGTGCCGGGCACGACCCGCGACACCATCGACACCGTGCTCATCCGGGGCGACACGACGTTCGTCCTCGTCGACACCGCGGGGCTGCGGCGCAAGCGCCAGCAGCGGCAAGGCGTCGAGTACTACTCCGAGCTGCGCGCCCTCGAGGCGGCCGGGCGCGCAGACGTGGCGCTCGTCCTCGTCGATGCGTCCGAGGGCGTGGTCGAGCAGGACCTTGCCGTGGCCGACGTCGCGCGCAAGGCGGGGTGCTCCACGCTCGTCGTGCTCTCGAAGTGGGACGTGGGCGAGATCGACCTGCAGGAGACGCGCGGGCTGCTCAACCGTCGCCTTCGCCAGCGGCCGCCGGTCGTGGCCGTGTCGGCGCACACCGGACGGGGCCTGCGCCGCCTGCTCGACCACGTCGAGACGCTCTTCGGGAAGCACGTCGCGCGCATTCCCACGCCCGCGCTGAACCGCGCGATCGGCGAGCTGAAGCAGGCTCGGCCAGGGCCGTCCGGCGAGCGCGGGCGCCGCCTCAAGCTCCTCTACGCGACGCAGACGGCGACGCGGCCGCCTCGCCTGCGCGTGTTCGTCAACGACCCGAGACTCGTCACGCGGGACTACGGCTACTGGGTCGAGAACGAGCTCCGCGCGCGGTTCGAGCTGCAGGGCGTCCCGGTCTCTATCGACTTCATGCGCTCGTCGTAGCACGGTCCGGCGAAGGCTCGGCGGGACGCGTAGGGTCGTGCCCGATGGACGTCGTGGTCGTGGGCGGAGGCTCCTGGGGGACGGCGTTCTCTCGTCTGCTCGCCGACCACGGGCACGCCGTGACGCTCGCCTGCCGCGACGGCGCGCAGGTCGAGGAGATCGCCCGCACGGGCCACAACCCGCGGTACCTGCCCGGCGTCGACCTGGCCGGCGTCGCGGTGACGACCGTCGCCGCCGCGGACGTCGAGGCGGCGAACCTCGTCGTCGTGGCGGTGCCGAGCGCCGCGTTCGCGGAGGTCGTCGGGGCGCTGCCGGGCCGCGCCCCGATTCTCAGCCTCACGAAGGGCCTCGACCCCGGCTCGGGCGACCGGCTCTCGACGCTCGTCCACGACAGGCCCGTCGCGGTCCTCTCCGGCCCGAACGTCGCGGAGGAGATCGCCAGCGGCCTGCCCGCGGCGGCGGTGATCGCGTGCGAGAGCCTGCCGCTTGCCGTCCAGCTGCAGCTCGCGATCACGTCCTCGGCCTTCCGCGTCTACGTCAACGACGACGTGGTCGGCGTCGAGCTCTGCGCGGCGGCGAAGAACGTGATCGCGCTCGCCGCGGGCGGTGCCGACGGGCTCCGGCTCGGCGACAACGCAAAGGCCGCGCTCGTCGCCCGCGGCCTCGCGGAGATGCGTCGCCTCGCGGAGGTCGCAGGGGCGAAGCCCGAGACCTTCACCGGGCTCGCGGGGATCGGCGACCTCGTCGTCACCTGCTGGGCGCGCTCGGGGCGAAACCGGCGCTGCGGGGAGCTCGTCGCGCAGGGCGCGTCGCCGGAGGAGGCCGCGCGCTCGATCGGCATGGTCGTCGAGGGCCTGACGACCGCTCCGGTGCTCCGGGAGCTCGCCCACCGGCTCGAGGTCGAGATGCCGATCACGGAGGGCGTTTGCGCCGTCCTCTCGGGCGTGCCGCTGATGGATCTCGTCGCCCAGCTGATGGATCGGGAGCCGACCGTCGAATAGCGGCTTGCCTGTCCGTCGATCCCGGCTAGGGTTCGACGGACGATGAGCGCGCACTCGTTCCAGTTCACTTCCGAGTCCGTCACCGAGGGGCACCCGGACAAGATCGCCGACCAGATCTCGGATGCCGTCCTCGACGCCGTGCTCGCCGACGACGTGAACGCGCGGGTCGCGTGCGAGACGCTCATCACGACCGGCCTCGTGGTCGTTGCGGGCGAGATGTCGACCGAGACCTATGTCGACGTGCGCGCGATCGTGCGCGACACGATCCGCGACATCGGGTACACCCGCGCGAAGTATGGGTTCGACGCGGAGACCTGCGGCGTGATGGTGGCGATCGACGAGCAGTCGACGGACATCGCACAGGGCGTCGAGGCGTCGTACGAGGCGCAGCACGGCGGAACCGACCCGATCGACCGGATCGGCGCGGGCGACCAGGGAATGATGTTCGGCTACGCGAGCAGGGAGACGGAGGAGCTGATGCCCCTGCCGATCATGCTCGCCCACAAGCTCACGAAGCGCCTCGCCGCCGTCCGCAAGGCCGATGTCCTGCCGTACCTGCGGCCGGACGGGAAGTCGCAGGTGACGGTGCGCTACGAGGTCGACGAGCACGGCCGGCAGCGGCCGGTCGAGATCGAGCGCGTGCTGATCTCGACGCAGCACCGCGACGGCCTCGACGCGGAGGCGCTGATCAAGCCCGACCTCCTCGAGCACGTCGTCGAGCCGATCCTCCACGCGGAGTACCGCGACCTCTTCGACGCCGACCGCCTGAAGGCCCCGGACTTCTTCTTCGTCAACCCGACGGGGAAGTTCGTGATCGGCGGGCCGATGGGCGACACCGGCCTCACCGGCCGGAAGATCATCGTCGACACGTACGGCGGCGCCGCGCCGCACGGCGGCGGCGCCTTCTCGGGCAAGGACCCGACGAAGGTCGACCGCTCCGCCGCGTACGCCGCCCGGTACGCGGCGAAGAACGTCGTCGCCGCGGGGCTCGCCGACAGGTGCCAGCTGCAGGTCGCCTACGCGATCGGCGTCGCGCACCCGATGAGCGTGCTCGTCGACACGTTCGGCACCGAGGCCGAGGGCCTCTCGAACGAGCGGATCGCCGAGCTCGTGCGCGAGCACTTCGACCTGCGGCCCGGCGCGATCGTCCGCGACCTCGACCTCCGCCGGCCGATCTACCGCAAGACCGCCGCGTACGGCCACTTCGGCCGCGCCGACGCCGACTTCACGTGGGAGCGCACGGACAAGGCCGCTGCGCTGCGCGAGGCAGCCGGCGTGGACGTCCGCGCGATCGCCTGAAATCTTCCTGCGCGAAGCGGAAATCCGCGGGAGAGGGTTTCCGCCGCTCGATCCCGCCTCCGGCGGGGCACACCCTGGAGGCGTCGGCTTTCGCCGCCGCAAGGCCTGCGTCGACCCGTGCGGCCGCTACCTCGCGTGCACGCGCTGAATGGCCTTCTCGACGGCATCGGTGAGCCGCGCGAGGATCTCGTCGGCGCGCTGGCGCGTGAGCCTGCCGCTCGCGACGGCCTTGTCGAGCCGCTCCTTCGCCTTCGCGGTGATCGCGTCGACGAGCCCTTCGACGGTCTTCCCGTGGGCCGTCGCGACCTGCGCGAGCGACTTCCCGGAGCGGAGCTCGGTGTGCAGCTCCTGAGGTGTGATCCCGAGGTAGCGCGCGATCGGACCGAGTCGGTGCGCCCGGACGTGGATCCGGTGGGCGAACGCCTTCTGGTGCTGCGCCAGGCGGCCGCGGAGGCGGAGCCCGAGGCCCTTCGCGTCGGCGAGCCGCTGATTCAGCTTCGCGCCCTGCTCGGGCGTGAGCTTCCCCGCCTTCACGGCCGCGTCGATCCGTGCGGTGAGCGCGTCCCTGAACGCCGTGCGCAGCTTCTCCGACGTGATCCCGAGGCGCGCGGCGACGTCGTCGACGAGCGTCGGCCCGTCCGCGGCGCGCGCGGTTCCGGCGGCGAGCCCGAAGGCCGCGACCGCGGCGAGAGCTGCGAGAACTGCGCTGAGTCGTCTCACGTGGATCACTCCTTCCGACGAGGTCACCCGATCGAAGCAGGGGGCCGTTCGTAGGGCGTGTGCAGAGGGTAAGCGCCGTGTAAGTCAGGCGGCAAGCCGGACGTAAAGGCCCTGTGCGGCCTTCTCGCCGATCTCTCGCTCGTGCTCGTCCAGCACGACCGCCAGCTGACCCGCGGCCTGGTGCACCGCGCGGATCGAGATCTTCGAGCCGGGCACGTACCCCTCGTCGTAGAACCAGTGGAGCAGGTCGCCGTCGTGCTCGGCGAGGCGCACGATCTCGCCGGCCTGCCCGGGCCCGAGCTCCGACAGCGCAAGGAGGCCCTCGTTCTCGGTCTGCTCGACCTCCGTCGAGATCGGCCAGCCGTGCGGGCACCGGTCGGGCCTCCCGAGACGCTCGTAGATCCGGTCGATCATCTCGTCGGTGAACGTGTCGCCCATCTCGTCGGCGTAGACGTGCGACTCCGAGGCGGTGTAGCCCATGAAGTCGGTCAGGAAGCGCTCGATGATCCGGTGCTTGCGCACGACTCTCTCGGCGCGCTCGATGCCGGCGGGCGTCAGGATCGCCTCCTTCTGCTCTCCCCGCTCGACGAGGCCTTCGGCCTCGAGGCGCTTCAGCATCTCGCCGGCCGATGCACGCGAGACGCCGAGCATGTCCGCGACGCGCGACGCGATCGCGCTCTCGCCCGCCGGGCGGTACTCCCCGATCGGGAACGCGAGGAAGTAGATGACTTCGAGGTACTCGTCGACGGAGTGGCCGTGACTACCCGCCATGGCCTCGAGTCTACCCGGGCGCGAACGAAGGGTCGTCGCGGGTCGCCAGTACCCTCGACGCGTGCTCCTCGCGTCCATCTACCCGCTCGTCTCGACCCGCTCGCTCGCGCGCCCGTTCACGTACGAGGTTCCCGAGGGCGTGGGCAAGGGCGCCGTCGTCGCGGTCCGGCTCGGGCGCAGCGCGACGAGAGGCGTGGTCGCGGACGTCGGCGTCGGCGCGCCGCCGGGGATCGAGCCGTCGCCCGTCGGCCGCCTGCTCGACGAGATCCCTCCGCACCTCGTCGACCTCGCCCTGTGGCTCGCCGACTACTACGGCTCGACGCCGGCCCGCGCGCTCGAGCTCGTCGCGCCCGCGCGACGCACACCCCGCGGTGAGCGACCCTCTCCGGCGCTGCGGGAGT
>DASSJV010000156.1:0-9124 GCA_035691005.1 Gaiella sp.
TCTGCGCGGACGAGGATCGAAGTCCGGTCGCTCATCCCGCCGAGGGTATCTACGATCGTCGGTCGTGAGCACCGAGGCGCACCGGGCGGCCGCGGCCGCGCAGGGGCCGATCCCGGTCGGGCTCGTCACGGTCAGCGACACCCGGACGCCCGAGACAGACGAGAACGGGCTGTGGCTCCGGGAACAGGTCGAGGGCGGCGGGAACCTCGTCTCGGGCTACCGCGTCGTGCGCGACGAGCCGGACGAGGTGCGCACCGCGCTCGAGGCGCTCGTCAGCGATGCGCGCGTGGTGCTCTTCAACGGCGGGACGGGGGTGTCAGGACGCGACACGACGTACGACACGCTCGCGGCGCTGCTCGAGAAGACCCTACCGGGGTTCGGCGAGCTCTTCCGCCTGCTCAGCTACGAGCAGGTCGGCGCCGCCGCGATGCTCTCCCGCGCGACCGCCGGCACCTACCGCGGCGCGGTCGTCGTCTCGGTGCCCGGCTCGCCGAAGGCCGTGCGCCTCGCCTGGGAGAAGCTCCTCGCCCCGGAGCTCGCGCACCTCGCGTGGGAGGTCGGTCGGTAATTCGCACGCTGCCGTACGCCTGGTACGCCGACCCGGCGGCGCTGCGGGTCGAGCAGGATCGCATCTTCGCCCGCACGTGGCAGTACGCGACACGCGCCGAGCTCGTCACCGAGCCGGGCACGATGACACCGACGTGGGCGGGCACCCTGCCGGTGCTCATCGTCCGCGGGCAGGACGGCGAGCTCCGCGGCTTCGTCAACGTGTGCCGGCACCGCGGCCACGTCCTCTGCGAGGCCGCCGACCGGCGGGAGACGATCCAGTGCCGCTACCACGCGTGGACGTACGACCTCGACGGCTCTCTCCGCAGCGCGCCGCGAGCGGAGCAGGAGGACGCCTTCGACCGCGGGTCGATCTCGCTCGTTCCCGTCTCGGTCGAGGCGTGGGGGCCGTTCGTGTTCGTGAACCCCGATCCGGCCGCGGGGCCTCTCACGGAGGCGCTCGGCGCGCTTCCCACGCTGCTCGCCGACGGCGGGGTCGACGTGGGCGCGCTTCGCTTCCACTCCAGAGCCGAGAGCGACGAGTACGCGTGCAACTGGAAGGTCTGCGCCGAGAACTTCCTCGAGTGCTACCACTGCGCCGTCGCCCATCCGAGCCTCGCGAAGACCCTCGACGTCTCGCAGGACGCCTACGTCCTCCAGTACGACGGGGCGCTGCTCTCGCAGTTCGGGCCGCCGCGGGACGGCGGCGGCGAGGTCTACGACGCGGAGGGGCCGGTCGCGCGAGGCCAGTTCCACTTCCTCTTCCCGAGCACCGTCGTCAACGTGATGCCCGGACGGCAGAACCTCTCGATCGGCCCGATCGTCCCGCGCGGACTAGACCGGACATTCCGCTTCCTCGACTACTTCGTCGGCGAGGACGCGGACGAGGAGTGGTTCCGCGGCTTCTTCGAGCTCGACGAGCAGGTCGGCACCGAGGACCGTGCGCTCGTCGAGTCGGTGCAGCGGGGGATCTCGAGCGGCGCGCTCGACTCCGGCGTGCTCCTCCCGGAGTCGGAGCAGCTGATCGCCCGCTTCCAGGCACTCGTCGTCGAGGCGCTCGGCGGCTGAGAGCCTCGTTTCAGAATGACGCTTCGTTGCCGGGGCGCGATGGGCGAGCGCGATGCATGGACGTAGGGAGCCCGACATGCGGGCATATCGGGGCGACCGAGGACGCCGCAGCGTGCCGCCCGGCGCGACACGGCGACACAAGGCTTCATTCTGAAACGAGCTCTACGGCTCAGCCGGGGCGGACGAGCGGCTTGTAGCCGATGCGGTGCGGCTCGAGGGCCTCGGGGCCGCGGGTCTCGCGCACCCAGTCGGCGTACTCCTGGTGTGAGCCCTCGAACCACGTCACCTGCGAGTCGCCCTCGAAGGCGAGCATGTGCGTCGCGACCCGGTCGAGGAACCAGCGGTCGTGCGAGATCACCACGGCGCAGCCCGCGAAGTCGAGCAGTGCCTCCTCGAGTGCGCGCAGCGTGTCGACGTCGAGGTCGTTCGTCGGCTCGTCGAGCAGCAGCAGGTTCCCGCCCGAGCGGAGCAGCTTCGCGAGGTGCACGCGGTTCCGCTCGCCGCCCGACAGGTCCTTGACGAGCTTCTGCTGGTCGCCGCCGCGGAAGTTGAACCACGAGACGTACTGGCGAGAGTTCACCTCGCGCTTGCCGAGCGCGATCGTGTCCTGGTTCCCGGAGATCTCCTTCCACACGGTGTTCGTGCCCTCGAGCGACGAGCGCGACTGGTCGACGTACGCGAGCTCGACGGTGTCGCCGACCTCGAGCGAGCCGCCGTCGGGCTGCTCCTCGCCTGCGATCATGCGGAAGAGGGTCGTCTTGCCCGCGCCGTTGGGGCCGATCACGCCGACGATCCCGCCCGGCGGCAGGTCGAAGGTGAGGTCCTCGACGAGGAGCCGGTCGCCGAAGCCCTTCTGCACGTGCTCGGCGCGCACGACGACGTCGCCGAGCCGCGGCCCTGCGGGGATGTGGATCTCGACCGTGTCGAGCCGAGTCGCCTGGTCCTCGGCGAGGAGCCTCTCGTACGCGGCAAGTCGCGCCTTCGACTTCGCGTGGCGCGCGGTCGGGCTCATCCGCACCCACTCGAGCTCGCGCTGCAGGGTCCGCCGGCGCGCGGCGCTCTGCTTCTCCTCGGTCGCGAGCCGCGCCTCCTTCTGCTCGAGCCACGACGAGTAGTTCCCCTGGAACGGGATCCCGCGGCCACGGTCGAGCTCGAGGATCCAGCCGGCGACGTTGTCGAGGAAGTACCGGTCGTGGGTGACCGCGATCACGGTGCCGCGGTAGCTCTCGAGGTGCCGCTCGAGCCACGCGACCGACTCCGCGTCGAGGTGGTTGGTGGGCTCGTCGAGCAGGAGCAGGTCGGGCGCGGAGAGAAGCAGCCGGCAGAGCGCCACGCGGCGGCGCTCGCCGCCGGAGAGCGTCGTCACGTCGCGGTCGCCCTCGGGCAGGCGGAGCGCGTCCATCGCGCGGTCGAGCGTCTGGTCGAGGCTCCACGCATCGGCGCGGTCGATCCGCTCCTGGACGACGGCCTGCTCCGCGAGGAGCGCGTCGAAGTCGGCGTCCGGCTCGGCGAACGCCGCCGAGATCGCCTCGAAGCGGTCGAGCAGGTCGCGCAGCTCGCGCACCCCGTCCTCGACGTTGCCGCGGACGTCCTTCGCCGCGTCGAGCTCCGGCTCCTGCGGGAGGAAGCCGACGGTCGCCTTCGGGTCGAGCTCGGCAACGCCCGAGGAGGGCTCCTCCAGCCCGGCCATGATGCGCAGCAGCGTCGACTTGCCGGCGCCGTTCGGGCCGAGCACGCCGATCTTCGCCCCGTGCAGGAACGAAAGCGAGATGTTCGCGAGCACCTGGCGCTCGGGGCCGTAGAACTTGTCGGCCCGGTACATCGTGTAGATCACGTCGCTCGACATCCGGCCGCCCAGGCTAGCCGTCGCCGAGCGCGCGGAGCACCGTCAGGTCGCGCTCGTACGTGAGCAAGGCGGCCGCCTCGGCCAGCGGGAGCCAGCGCGCCTCGTCGGCCTCCTCATTCGGGGCGAGCGCGCCGGAGACGACGCGGACGCGCCAGTAGCGGACGACCTTCTGCCGCCCGCGGTGGTCGACGTACGACGTGGACGGCAACTCAAGGCCGAGCTCGCAGCGCAGGCCGGTCTCCTCGAGCACCTCGCGGAGCGCGCACTCCTCGTCCGACTCGCCGCGCTCGCGCTTGCCCTTCGGGAACGTCCAGTCGCCGTAGCGCGGGCGATGGACGACGAGTACCTCGAGCCCGCTCGAGCCCTCGCGCACGGGCACGCCGCCCGCAGCGTGCACCTGTCCGTTCTTCCGTACGAGCACGGAGGGAGCGTATGCGCGCCGCACGACCGCGGTGGGCGCCGCCGTTTCGGTTAACGTGCCCGCCCGTGCGCCTGTCGCTCACGCCGAAGACGAGCGAGTTCTACGTCCTCTTCGCCCGGGCCGCCGAGAACGCGCTCGACGTGGCGCGGCTCGTCGACCGCCGGTTTCGCGAGCACCCGAACTCCGGGATCACCCAGGAGCAGGTGAAGGCGGCCGAGACCGCCAACGACGGCATCACCCACGACCTCATCACGCTCCTCAACACGCAGTACCTGACGCCGTTCGACCGGAACGACATCTACATGCTCGCGATCCAGATCGACGACGTGGTCGACGAGCTCGAGGAGGCGTCCGACCTGCTCGGCCTGTACGGGATCGAGCTCCCGACCAAGCACGCGGTGCAGCAAAGCGCGCTCATCGTCTCGGCGTGCGAGCAGCTCTCGGTCGCCTGCGACAACCTGAAGGGCTTCTCGGGCGTCCAGGACGCGCTCCTCGAGCTGAAGCGCTTCGAGGACGAGGGCGACCGGGTGATGCGCGAGGGGCTCGCGGCGCTCTTCCGCGACGACGGCATCGACCCCTTGATGGTGATCCGCTGGAAGGACGTCTACGACCGGCTCGAGCGCGCGCTCGACAGCTGCGAGACGGCGGCGAACACGATCGCGAACATCGTCGTCAAGAACAGGTAGCGGCGCGGCACATGGACCCCACGCTCTGGGCCGTCGTCGCGATCGCCCTCTTCTTCGACTTCACGAACGGGTTCCACGACACCGCGAACTCGATCGCGACGAGCGTCTCCACGCGCGCGCTCAGCCCGCGCGTCGCGGTCGTGAGCGCGGCGGTGCTCAACTTCGCCGGCGCGTTCGTCTCGATCGCGGTCGCGGCGACGATCGCAAAGGGCATCGTCGACCCGGAGGCGATCACGCTCGAGGTCGTGATGGCCGGGCTCGTGGGGGCGATCACCTGGAACCTGATCACGTGGTTCGTCGGCCTGCCGTCGAGCTCGAGCCACGCGCTGATCGGCGGGATGATCGGCTCGGCCTGGGCAGCCTCCGGCCCCGACGTCGTGCAGTGGGAGGGGATCAAGGACAAGGTGCTGATCCCCTCGCTGCTCGCGCCGTTTCTCGGCGTCGCGTTCGCGTTCGCGATCATCCTCGCGATCACCTGGGCGATCGCACGCCGCTCGCCGTCCAAGGTGAACCGCGGCTTCCGGCACGCACAGCTCGTCTCGGGCGGGTTCGTCGCGTTCACGCACGGGACGAACGACGCACAGAAGACGATGGGCGTGATCGCGCTCGCCCTCGTCGCGACCGGGCATCTGGACCCGAACTTCAGCCGGCCGCCGACCTGGGTGATCGCCTCCGCCGCGCTGGCCATGGCCGCCGGAACGTACGCCGGCGGCTGGCGGATCATCGCGACGCTCGGGACGCGGATCGCGAAGATCGACCCGCCGCAGGGCTTCGCCGCGCAGACCGCCTGCGCCTCGATCCTGTGGGCGACCGCGCATTTCGGCTACCCCGTCTCGACGACCCACACGATCTCGGGCTCGGTGCTCGGGGCAGGCGCAGTGCGCGGGTTCTCCGCCGTCCGCTGGGGCGTCGCCGGGAACATCCTCATCGCCTGGCTCCTGACGATTCCCGCCGCGGCGCTCGTCGGCGCGGGGATGGAGCTCGTGACGCGGCTGCCCGGCGGCCACGTGATCGTCTTCGTGCTCGCGATCCTGATCGCCGTCGCTGCGTTCGCCGCCCGCCGCTGGGAGACCCGCCGCCTCGCGCCTCGGCCGCCGGCCGCGACAGCCGCCGCCCCGGCCTGAACGGGCTCAGGCCAGATCGATCCGGTCGGCGCGGAGGTGCTCGAGGCGCGACGCGCGGTCGGCGTCGAGGAAAGCCTCCATCGTCTCGCGCATCGTCTCCCCCGGGTACGCCCAGATCTCGGGGTGGATCAGCAGGTGGAGCCACTCGAATTCGCCGTTCGCGAGCGCGTCGTGCGGGCACGTGTGGCGCCTGCCGCGGTGGCTCCAGTGGTGGTTCGAATCGGAGCGGAAGTGCGGCGGGTCGTACCACGGCGCGCTCATCGCGTTCGTCGCGCCCTCGATCGGCTCCGTCAGATACTCGGCGTCGGGGTTGTGCCAGGCGACGACCGGCTCGAAGCGCTCGTCGAGGTCGACATGCGGCCGGACGGCGTGGTGCGCGATGCGCCCGCCGAGCGCTCGGAGCCGCTCGATCGCCCAGTCGCCCTCCTTCGAGTCGAGGTTGTAGAAGACCGAGCGCGTCATCAGGCACCATGTCGACCACATTCCCGCCTCGGCCTCGACCTCGGCGACCCGGACGGCGGCGACGAGGGAGAGGTCGACGTCGTGGCGGACGATCAGGACGCCGGGCTCCGGCGGGCGGTCGAACCCCGCCAGCCGGTAGCCGCCCGCCTGCGCAGCCTCGAGGAGGTCGCGGTAGTGCGCGAGCGAGAACCCGCAGGGCGCCATCAGGCCTGTTCGACGTCGATCTCGGCGAGCAGGGACGCGTCGTCCGCCCGCGCGATCGCGTCGTCGCGCGTCTCACCCGTCGCGATCACGTAGCCGCGGCGATCGGAGATGATGGTCACGGGCCGGATCGTCTCGCCGACGACGGTGTAGATCGCGGCGTCGAGCACGCCGGGCGCCGCGAGGACCGGGTCGAGCGAGCCGACCCGCGTGACGCGGCCCGGGGTGAGTGTTCCAGGCTCGGCGGTGAGGAACCGGATCGCGACCGGGCGGCGGAACCGCGGCTCCACGAGCGCTGCGGTCACGGGCTCCCCCAGCGCGAGGCGCAGCGCGACCTCCAGGAGGTCGATCCCGAGCGCATGCCGCAGGTGCTCGCCCATCATCCCGCCGATCCGCGCTGCGCACTCGACGAGCGCGACCCCGCCGTCGGGTCGCGCGATGATCTGCGGGAACCCGATCCCGGTCTCGAGGCCGAGCGTGCGGACGGCCTCGGCTGCGACGCGCTCCGCCTCGGCGAGCTGCGCGCCCTCAGGCGTCGGCGGGTACACGTGGAGCCAGCTGACGCCGAACCCGCGGCCCGGCGGCCGCAGCCGGTCGCAGAGCGTGACGGAGAGCACCTCGCCGTCCTGCACGACGACGATCCCGTTCAGCTCGGTGCCCTCGACGTACTCCTCGAGCACCGCCTCGCCGGTCGGCGACGCGGCGACCGCGGCAGGGACGCTCGCTTCCGCGTCGTCCGCGGACTCGATCCGGGCGAGGCCGACCTGGCCCGCCGAGTCGGCGGGCTTGAGCACGGCGGGGAATCCGATCCCGGCCGCCGCGTCCCGGGCCTCCTCGGGCGTGCGCACGGTCGCGAAGCGCGGCTGGGGGAGGCCGGCGTCGGCGAGGCGCGCGCGCATCGCGAGCTTGTTCGTCATCAGCCGCGCCGTGTCGACGCCGATCCCGGGCAGGCCGAGCGCCTCTGCGAGCGCGGCGACCATCGGCACCGCGCGCTCGGCCTGGACGGTCAGGACGCCGTCGATCCCGAGCTCGCGCACCTCGGCGAGCACCGCGCCAGGGCTCGAGAAGTCGACGACGCGCGGAACGTCCGCGTCGCGCAGCCCGGGCGCGTCGGGGTTCCGGTCGACGGCGACGACGCGCAGCCCGAGCTCGCGGGCGCGGCGGATCACCGCGACCTGGTAGCGGCCGGCGCCGACGACGAGCACGGTCTTCATCGCGCGGCAGGCTACCGCCCGGTGTCGAGCCGGCGGGCGGTCAGGCGGCGCAGTACAGCCGGCCGAGCGCAGAGGCCGCGCGCTCGTCCGCGTACGCCTGCTCGTCTCCGCCGTAGCGCGCGTTTAGCAGCAGCACGGCCACGCGGGTGCCGCTACGGTCGACCCAGACGTTGGTCTTGTAGCCGTTGCCGCCGCCGCTCCAGCCGAAGGCGGCGCCGGCGCAGCCGGTCGGCTGACCGCCGCTCCAGAGGTCCGGCCCTCGCATGCCGGCGACCTGGCTCGGATCGAGCAGCTTCCCCTGCATGAGCGCCGCAAGGAACGCGCCGGTTTCCGCCGCGTTCGAGACGATCCCACCCTCCGCGCCGATCGCAGCGTGCGCGTCGGTCGCGTCGACAGGGCCGTCTCCCCCGAGCAGGTAGCCCCGGGCATGCGGCCCCGCGATCGGGCCTTGCGGGTCGTACGCGGTCTCGTGGAGACCGAGTGGCTCGAAGATCTCGCGGCGGTAGAGCTCCGGCAGCGACGCGGATGCGGCGCGCGCGGCGACGAGCCCCAGGACCTCGTAGCCGATGTTCGAGTAGTGGACGTCGGTACCGGGCTCGAAGAGGAGCGGCTCCCAGGCGGCCCAGCGGATCCACCAGGTTGGCGACACCTCGCGCGTTGGGTCGGCGGTTACGCGTCGCACGAGAGACGCGAGGCGCGCCCGCAGGCTCGTGTCCTCGACATGCGCGAGATAGAAGGCCGGCCGTCGCGCGATGTCGTTGTTGTCGATCATGCCGCTCCGCATCGTCAGGAGCTGGCGGACCGTGATCCTGTCGCCGTACGGGAGCAGCCCGGGAAGCCAGCGCTCGACCGAGTCGCCGAGTCGCAATCGCCCCTGCTGCGCGAGCGCCACGACGAGAGCCGCCGTGTAGATCTTGCTGACGCTCTCGAGGCGCATGCGGGCGTCGGGGTCGATCCGCTCACCGCTCCGGAGATCCGCCACCCCGGCCGACCCCAGCCAGGTGCCGTTCGGGCCCGAGACGTACGCCGTGGCCCCCGGCGCGATGCGCTCCGATCCGCGCACGACGCCGTCAAGGACGCGCTGGAGCTCGGGACGATCCGTCCGCGCGTCGCCGCGGTCGAGCGTCCGCTGCGCCGCCACGGCGGCGAGTCCGACGGCAAGGAGTCCGGCCAGCGCCCACGCCAGCCACCTGCGAGGCCTCTCGATCCGCTGACTCACCGTCTGCGTGTCGGTGGACACGTCGTCAATTCCTCCGCTACCCGGCACGATCCCATCTCCCGCGCGTCGCGGGATCGGTGCGACCACGGAGGCGGCGGCGGGGAACTACGGAATAGGGTCAGCGCCCGGTGCGGCCCCGCGAGAACACCTTCGCCAGGATGTTCGTGACGAGGACGAAGACGATGAGGACGAGTGCCGCGGCCCATCCTCGCGCCTGGTCGGCCGGGTCGGCGGACTCGGAGAACGTGAAGATCGCCACCGGGAGGGTCGGGAGCGCGTGGAGGGCGTCGGTCGAGACCTGGTTCGCGGCGATCGACGAGGTGAAGAGCAGCGGCGC
>DASSJV010000157.1:0-47017 GCA_035691005.1 Gaiella sp.
GACCCGAGCTACGTCGCGGCGGCACGGAAGTGCTCGATCGTGGCCCGAACGCCGTCGGCGAGAGGTGTCGGCGTGATCGGGCCGATCAGTCGCTCGAGCTGGCGTCCATCGAGCGCCTCCGGGAACGGAAGCTGGCCTTCCTCCCAGAAGACCCTGCCGGCGACGGCAGGCGCACTCGCCTCGATCGCGTCCACGACCTCTTGCATCGTCGACGGGACGCCGGGGTAGTTGGCCACGTGCGCGCCGTCGGTTGCGCTCCGCGCTGCGAGTGCGAACGCGCGGCCGACGTCCGGGGCGAAGTCGTACTGGGCCGTGCCGCCGTAGGCGATCGTGTAGCCGTCGCCGCGTGCAGCCGCTTCCATCGCGAGCGACGGCCCCGACGTCAGCCCCTGGTCGCGACCGGGGCCGTACACGACGTACGCCCGGATCCCGATCGAGGCGACATCGTCCTCGTGCCAGTAGACGCGGGCCGTGCCCTCGTTCGCGAGCTTGAACACGCCGTAGAGGGTCGACGGCTCGTGACCGCCCGACTCGGGCGCGGGCGAGTGGTCGGAGGCGTTGTAGACCGCGGTCGAGCTCGCATACGCGAGGCCGCGAATGCGGTTGAGCCGCTTCTTGATCGCCTCGAGGACGACGACGGTCCCCTGCACGTTCACGCGCGCGCCGCGCTCCGGATCTGCGCGGACGAACGGCACCTGCATCGCAGCGAGATGGACGACGTTCGTGATCGCGTGGTCGTCGAGCGCCGCCACGACCGCGTTCAGGTCGGTCACGTCGCCTTCGACGCGGGTGACGCGTGCTCGCTCCTCCTCGGACAGCACGAGCCGAAGACGGGCGTCGTCGGAGCCGGGAAGGTCGAACCCGACCGGCTCCTCGCCGAGGTCGAGCAGTGCCTTCAGCGTCCACGCGCCGAGGCAGCCGAAAGCCCCGGTGACGAGCGTCCGCTCAGCCAAGCGGGGCGTCCTGGTAGACGGTGACGCTCTCCGTGTAGAACTCGATCGCGGCGCGACCCTGCTCGTGCGGTCCCCACGCAGAGCCCTTGAGGCCGCCGAACGGAACGTGCACGTCCGCGCCGGCCGTCTGCGAGTTGACGTGGACGATCCCGGCCTGGATCTCGCTCGTGAAGCGCTGTGTCTCGCGCAGGTCGCGCGTGAAGATCGACGCTGACAGGCCGAAGCGCACGGCGTTCGCGCGCTCCAGCGCCTCGTCGAAGCTTGCGTAGCGGTAGAGCGAGGTCACCGGCCCGAACACCTCCTCGCAGGAAAGCTCGGCATCGTCCGGGAGCCCTTCGAAGACCGTCGGAGCGATCAGGTAGCCCTCGTCGTCGGCGCGGTCGCCGCCCGCGAGGATGGTGCCCTCTGCCTTCGCACGCTCGACGGCCGCCAGGATGTCGTTCATCGCGGTCTCGTTCACGACAGGCCCGACCTCGACCTCCGGGTCGACCGGGTCGCCGACCTTGCCCGCCGCCACCCTCGCGAGCAGCCGGCCGCGGAAGTCGTCGTAGACCTCCTCCTGGACGAACACCCTTCGCGTCGCCGTGCACTTCTGCCCCGCCGACCAGAACGCGCCGGCGTAGACCGCCTCGACCGCGCGGTCGAGCTCGGCGTCCGCGCCGACGAGCAACGGGTTGTGCCCGCCGAGCTCGAGCTGGACACGACAGTCGCGGGCGGTCGCCTCGCCGCGCACGGATCTGCCGACGGGCACGGAGCCGGTGAACGAGATGGCCCGCACGCCGGGGTTCGAGACGAGCTCGGCGCCGACCGTCGAGCCCGAGCCCGTAAGGACGTTCAGCACACCCGCCGG
Source organism: Gaiella sp. (assembly GCA_035691005.1). Lineage (GTDB taxonomy): Bacteria > Actinomycetota > Thermoleophilia > Gaiellales > Gaiellaceae > Gaiella. The sequence goes on from DASSJV010000157.1 coordinate 1,804, forward strand.
CAGCCCCGCCTCTGCGAACGCCTCGGCGACGTGCAGGCCTGTCCTCGGCGCCTCGTAGCCGAGCTTGAGCACGATGGTGTTCCCGTAGATCAGCGCAGGCGCGAGCTTCCAGACGGGGATCGCGATCGGGAAGTTCCAGGGCGTGATCAGGCCGACGACGCCCAGCGGCCGGCGGAGCGTGTAGAGGCGTTGCCGGGCGACGGACGGCTCGTACAGCTCGCCGACCGGTCGCCAGGCCTCTCCCGCCGCGTAGCGGAGGATCGCCGCCGCCCTGAGCGCCTCGAGCCGCGACTCGCGCAGGGGCTTTCCCATCTCCGCCGTCATGTCCACGGCGATCCGCTCCGCGCGTGCCTCGATCGCCGACGCCGCCTTCTCGAAGAACGAGGCCCGCTGGACGGCCGGCAGCGCCGACCAGCCGGGGAACGCCTCGCGCGCCGCCTCGACCGCGCGCCTCGCGTCGTCGGCGTCCGATGCTGCGTACGTCCCTTCGATCTGTGAGGGCCGCCACGGGTTGCGCTTCTCGTACGTCGCGCCGCTGGCGCTCTCACGCCACTCGCCCCCGACGTAGTTCAGGGCTTGCGATCCGACGAGGATCTCAGACATTTGCGGCGCTCCTTTCGAGGAGGCTCGAGGCGAGCACGACAGGGTTGGCGAGGGTGCCGATCCCGGGCACCTCGATCTCCACGACGTGCCCCGGCTCGAGCGTGAAGTCGTCGGGTGGAACGAGCCCCGTCCCGGTGAGGAGGACGCTTCCGGGAGGAACCGGGTTGTCGCGCAGCAGGAACTCGACGAGCTCGCCGAACGAGCGCTTCATGCGCGACGTCGAGGTCTCGCCGGAGAAGCGCTCGGCCCCCGTCTCGTCGACGATGCGCATCCGGATGTCGAACGGCTCGTCGGGGGCGGGCGAGAGAAGCGCCGGGCCGAGCGCACAGGCGCCGGCGTAGACCTTGGCCTGGGGGAGGTACAGCGGGTTCGCGCCCTCGATGTCGCGAGACGACACGTCGTTCCCGATCGTGACTCCGGCCAGACCGCTCCCGCCGTCGAGCACGAGCGCGATCTCCGGCTCCGGGACGTTCCAGGACGAGTCCGAGCGGACGGCGATCGGCGCGCCCGGCCCGACCGTGCGACGGCAGCTCGCGTCCTTGAGGAAGAGCTCCGGCCGGTCGGCGTCGTAGACGAGCGTGTACACGTCACGCACGGCGCTCTCCTCGACGCGCGCGTCGCGCGAGCGCTCGTACGTGACTCCGGCGCACCACACCTCCGGGGGCTCGACCGGCAGCAGGAGCTCGTACGGGTCGGGGAGTGCGAGCGTGGCCGCGTCGAGCGGCCGGACGCGGGTCCCGCCGTCCCCGACGACCTCGCCGTCCACGACGACGCCGGTCTCGACGCCGGTCGGCCCGCGAAAGCGAACGTGCCGGGTCAGTAGACCGCCCTCCCGCCGGAGATGTCGTACGTCGCTCCGGTCGAGAAGGAGCACTCCTCGCTGGCGAGCCACGAGACGAGCGCGGCGACCTCGGCGGGCGTCCCCATCCGTCCCATGGGGATCCGCTCGACCATGTAGTCGATGTGCTCCTGCGTGATCCCGTCGAGGATCGGCGTCTCGATGACTGCGGGCGCCACGCAGTTGACGACGACCCCCGTACGGGCGAGGTCCTTGCCGACGGCCTTGGTCAGCGCGATGACCGCGGCCTTCGAGGCCGAGTACGCGGCCGCCATCGGGTTGCCCTCCTTGCCGGCGATCGACGCGACGTTGACGATGCGCCCGTATCCACGCGGAACCATGCGTGCGGCGGCGGCGCGGTTGCAGAAGAACACGCCGTCTGCGTTGACCGCGAGCACGTGCCGCCACTCCTCGTCCGTCACGTCGAGGGTCCCGAGCGAGGCGCCCGGCACGCCGGCGCTGCAGACGAGCACGTCGAGAGGCCCGAGCTCGCGCTCGACCCGCTCGACCGCCGCCTCGACCTCGGACGAGCTCGAGACGTCGCCGGCGAGGCCGAGGATCCCGTCCGAGGCGTGCGCCTCGAGGTCGAGCGACGCGACCGCGGCACCCTCCGCCACGAGACGGCGCGCAACCGCGTCCCCGATTCCGCTCGCCGCGCCCGTCACGAGCGCGACGCGCCCGGAGAACCGATCGTCGCTCGTTCCGTTGCCCATCGCGCAGCGTCAAGCCTAGTCTTGTCTGACCGCCATGGGGACGAACTTCGACGCCACGCGGGACTACCCGCTCGGCACGCGCCGGCCCGACCTCGTGTTCACGCCCGGCGGCCTCGCCCTCGCGGACGTCACGCTCGAGGCGCTGCGGCAGGGGCGGCTCGAGCCGGCGGACATTCGCGCCACGTCGGAAACGCTCCTCCTGCAGGCTGAGGTCGCACGAGCGGCGGGCCGCGCTCCCCTCGCCGAGAGCCTCGAGCGCGCCGCCGAGCTCGCGACGGTGCCGGACGACCTCGTGCTCGCCGTGTACACCGCGCTGCGCCCGCGGCGCGCGACGCGCGGGCAGCTCGGCGAGTGGGCGGACCGGCTCGAGGGCCACGGCGCCCACAGGACGGCGCGGTTCGTGCGCGAGGCGGCCGAGGCGTACGCAGAACGAGGGCTCCTCGCCGATGCGTAGCCGGCGCTTCGAGTCCCGCGACAGGCGGCCGCTGCGGCGCGAGGTGCTCGTGGCGCCGCTCCCCGAGCTGGGGCTCGTCGCAGCCGACGGGCCGCGGGATCCGGCGCCCGAGCTCGTCGTCGAGAACGGCGTGGTGACTCGGCTCGACGGACGGGCGGCGGAGGAGCTCGACGTCATCGACCGCTTCCTGGTCGCCCACGGGCTCGATCTCGAGGTCGCCGCCGAGGCGATGGCGCTCGACGACGCGGAGCTGGCCCGGATGCTCGTTGACGTCGACGTGCCGCGAACAGAGCTCGTCCGCCTCTCCCGTGGCCTGACTCCGGCGAAGCTCTCCCGCGTCGTCGGGCTCCTCGATCCGGTGGAGCTGATGCTCGCGCTGAAGAAGCTCCGCGCACGTCGGGCGCCCGCGAACCAGGCGCACGTCACGAACCTCAAGGAGAGCCCGGCGCTTCTCGCCGCCGATGCCGCCGAGGCTGCTCGCCGCGGATTCGCCGAGATCGAGACGACCGTCGGCGTCGCGCGGTACGCGCCGCTGAACGCGCTCGCGCTCCTCGTCGGCTCGCAGACGGGCAGGCCAGGCGTGATGACGCAGTGCGCGGTCGAGGAGAAGCGAAATCTCGAGCTCGCGATCCGCGGCCTCGTGACCTACGCGGAGACGCTGTCCGTCTACGGGACCGAGCCGGTCTTCGTGGACGGCGACGACACGCCGTGGTCCAAGGCGTTCCTCGGCTCCGCCTACGCCTCGCGCGGCGTGAAGGTGCGCTTCACCTCGGGCACCGGCTCGGAGGCGCTGATGGGCCACGCGCAGGGGCACTCGATGCTGTACCTGGAGGCGCGCTGCCTCGCGGCGGTGCGGGCGGCGGGCTCGCAGGGCGTGCAGAACGGCTCGATCTCCTGCGTGGCGCTCGTCCTGTCGGTGCCGGGCGGGACGCGCGCGATCCTCGCCGAGAACGCCCTCGCAGCCTGGCTCGATCTCGAGGTCGCGTCCGGGAACGACGCGATCGCGTCGCACTCGGAGATCCGCAAGACGGCGAAGCTGATGGGGCAGTTCCTGCCCGGCACGGACTTCGTCACCTCCGGCTACTCCGTGATGCCGCGTCACGACAACACGTTCGGCGGCGGGAACTTCGACGCCGACGACATCGACGAGTGGCTGACGGTCCAGCGGGACTGGCGTGTGGACGCGGGCATCGAGCCGGTGCCCGAGGACGAGGTGCTCGCCGTCCGCGGGCGCGCGGCGCGCGCCGTCCAGGCGGTCTTCGAGGAGCTCGCGCTGCCCGCCGTCTCGGAGGACGAGGTCGCCGCGGCGACCGTCGGCTACGACTCCGCCGACATGCCCGACCGCGACCGGGCGGCGGACGTGGAGGCGGCCGACGACCTTCTCGCCCGCGGGGTCTGCGGCCTCGACGTCGCGCTCGCGCTCGACCGCCGGGGCTTTGGGGACGTCGGGGAGGCCGTCTTGTCGATGCAGCGCCAGCGGGTCTCCGCGGACTATCTGCAGACCGCGGCGGTGATCGACGCCGAGGGCCTCGTCCACTCGGCGGTCAACGACCCGAACGTGTACTCGGGCCCCGGGACGGGCTACCGGCTCGAGGGCGAGCGGTGGGAGCTCCTGCAGGCTCTCCCCTCCGTCGTGGCGCCGGCGGAGCTCGTCGCGGACTCGCCGGACGGCCCGGGCCACCTGGTCGACACGCGGCGAGCGGCGAAGGGCAGCGACCCGGCCGAGGTGGTCGTCGCCGTGGGACCGGCGTTCGCGGACGGGATCCGCGCCACGATCAACGACCTCGACCACCGAGACGTCGTCGAGGCGGTCTGCGCGGGTGTCCGGGACGGCGGCGGCGTGCCCAGGCTGATCCGCGTGCCCGGCGTCGCCGACGTGGCGTTCATCGGCCACGTGGGCGCGCGGCTCTCGGGCTCCGGTGTCGCGCTCGGCATCCAGTCGAAGGGGACCGCGGTCATCCATCGGGCCGACCTCGAGCCGCTCGACAACCTCGAGCTCTTCGGCATGTCGCCGCTCTACTCGCTCGAGTCGTACCGAGCGATGGGGCTGAACGCGGCCGGGTACGCGCTCGGGCACCGCGTCGGGCCGGTGCCGACCGCGCTCGACAACTTCGCGCGCGCGAAGCTCATCGTCCGGACGACCCTGCTCCACGCGCGCGAGACGGCGGCCGTGCGACCCGGCGAGCCGCCGGTCGAGGTCGAGCTCGCGGCCGTCGAGACGGCGCCCGCCTAGGCGGCTACGCGCCCGGCTTGCCCGCTTTGCCCCAGTACTTGGGCGGGACGCCCTGGATGATCACGTTGATGTCCTCCACGGCCGCCCCGCTCGTCTCGTGCAACGCGCTCGTGAGCGCCTCGATCATCTTCGGCACGGATTCCTCGGTCACGCGACGGTCGTAGAGCTTCACCTCGATCACCGGCATCTGGCGTCCTCCTTGTCGGGGTCGCGCGGATCCTACGCCGTCGGCCCCGGCGGCATCTCGTCCACCGGCCACGGCTTGCCTCCGAGCCCCCAGTTCTTCGGCGAGTGCCCCTCGACGATCACCCACGTGTGGTCGCGAAGGCCGGGGTGCGTGGCCTCGCACAACGCGTCGGTCAGCTTCTCGATGAGCGCGGCGCTCGTCTCCTCCGTCATGCGGTAGTCGAAGAGCTCGACCCTGATCAGCGGCATGCGTCCTCCTCTCGTCGCAGAGTGCCGGGGACCGTACTGCGCCGCGAGCGAGGCCGCGCGACGAAGTACCGTATGTGCCGTGGAGCTTCGCCTCCAGCACGTCGGGCTGGTCGTCTCCGACGTCGAGCGCTCGCGGGCCTTCTATGCCGGCGCGCTCGGGTTCGAGGAGGTGCCGCGCCCGTCGAGCTTCCGCTTCGACGGCGCGTGGTTCCGCTTCGGCGGAACCGAGATCCATCTGCTCGCCGAGGCGCACACGACGGGCGGGGCGGGACGTGGCGAGGTGGGAGAGGGGCTGTCGCATGGGCTGACCTCGCACATCGCCTTCGAGACCGAGGATCTCGCCGCCTCCTGTGCGCGGCTCGCCGACCACGGGATCGAGCTCGCCGGAGGGCCCATGCCGCGCGGCGACGGCTACGAGCAGGTCTTCTTCCTCGACCCGGACGGCTACGTCCTGGAACTCTTCCAGCACACCGGCGAGAACCAGAGCGACGCTCCGCCGCGCGAGCCGATCACGTCCGTCTGAGCGAGACCGCGTTCAGCGGTCGACGTGCAGCGAGTCGCCGAGCGCCCCGAGGACGAGGTCCCGCTCCGGATCGGGAACGTGGTCGCGCGGCACCGGGCTCATCGCCTCGATGAATGTCACGCCCTGCTCGGACACGAGCTCGTGCTCGATCCCGCGGTTCACGACCACGACGTCGCCGGGCCCGAGCTCAGCGGTTTCGTCGCCGACGGTCATCGTCAGCGACCCCTCGACGATCCACATCGCCTGTTCCGCCTCGGGGTGCGAATGCCGCGCTACGGTCGTGCCCGGCGCGTAGGTGACGTGGCCGAGAAGGACCTGCTCGCCCGCGACGGCGCGGAGCCCCACGCCCGGAAAGAGGGCGTGGGGCTCGACGCCGTTCCAGGTCTTGAACGGGGAGCTCAGGCCGGCACCTCGAACCGCATGCCGCCGTTCGAGATCGCGTTCACCGAGAGCTCCTCGTCGAACACGACCTTCTTGCCCTCGCGGCGCGGCTCCTTCTTCGCCTCGAGCGCGCGGAGCACGCGCTCGGGCGTGATCGGGAGCTCCGTGATCCACACGCCGACGGCGTCGTGCACCGCCGCTGCGATCGCGGGCGGTTGCGGGTTGTTCGCCATCTCACCGATGCCCTTCGCGCCGTACGGGCCGTCCGCGGAGGGGTTCTCGATGAGGATCGTGTCGATCTGCGGCATCTCCTCCATGCCCGGCGCGAGGTAGCTCCCGAACTGCCCGCCGCGATGCTCGACGTCCGGGTAGTACGGGTAGCAGTTCTCGAGCACACCGAGCCCGAGGCCCATGATCGCGCCCCCCTCGATCTGCCCCTCGACCTGCGAGGGGTTGATCGCGCGGCCGACGTCGTAGCACTGCTGGAGGCGCAGGACGCGCACCTCGCCCGTCTCGTCGTCGACCTCGACCTCGGCCGCGCACGTCGCGTACGAGATCGCGGAGTGCGGGGGCGAGTCCACGAGCCCCGTCTCGGGATCGATGATCGCGGCGTACGGCTTCAGCTGGGCGCCCGTGCCCGTGATGAGCTCGCCGTGGACGAACGTGGCCGCTCCGGCGACGTCCGACACGGACATCTTCTTCTGCGGCGCGCCCTTGGCGATCACCTCGCCGTCCTCGATCTCGAGGTCGGCGGGGTCGATCTCCATCTCCTTGCCGGCGATCTCGAGGATCTTCGCCTTGACCTGCTCGGCCGCCCGCTCCGCCGCCTTGCCGGCGACGAACGTCGCGCGCGACGCGAACGTGCCCGTGCACATCGGAGACGAGTCCGTGTTCGAGTTGTCGTACGTGACCCAGTCGTAGGGCACGCCGATGGTCTCGGCCACGATCTGCGTCTGGATGGTCTTCGACCCGTTGCCGATGTCGGCCGTGCCCGCGAAGACGTCGACTCGCCCGTCCGGCTTCACCTTGATCCAGCATTGCGACGGATCGCCGTTCTGGTTCATCCCGGTCGGGTACTCGATCGCCGCGATTCCCTTGCCTTTGTGCTTGGCCATCAGTGCTCCTTCGGGGTCCCGAGCTGGGCGACGAGGTGCTCCGGGAGCCACTCGCCCTCGCGCTTCGCGCTCGTCGTCGTCCGGTACGACGCCGGCAGCTCGTGCCCGATCGCCTCGGCGATCGTCTGGATGGTCTGGACGGTCGACGGGTCGGTGTAGACGATGCCGTTCGGCGACGTGTCGCCGATCCGGTTCGCGTTCTTCAGGCGGATCTCGATCGGGTCGAGCCCGAGGACGTCTGCGATCCGGCTCATGTGCGTCTCGGTTGCGAACGACACCGACGTGACGCCGAAGCCCCGCATGGCCGTCGTGGGGACGCGGTTCGTGAACACGACGTACCCGTCGAACTCGAGGTTCGGGATCGTGTACGCACCCGTGTGGTGGAAGCTGTGCTTCGTCAGACCGTACGGAGAGAAGCGCGCGTACGCGCCCGCGTCGTGCAGCGTGAGCATCTTGCGGCCGAGGATCCAGCCGTCCTTCGTGACCGCGTCCGCGATCTCCATGTGCCACGGCGCTCGGGTCGACGAGCAGAGGAACTCCTCCTCGCGCGTCCACCGCCACTTCACCGGCCTGCCCGACTTCACGGCGAGCAGCGCGCACATCGTCTCGGTCGCCGTGTCGACCTTGCCGCCGAAGCCGCCGCCGGTCGTGCCGCCGACGAACTTGAGCTTGTTGAGCGGCACCTGGAGGTGCGCGGCGACCACGCCCATCGAGAAGTAGAGCGCCTGCGTGCAGGAGTAGATCGTGAGCCGGCCGCTCGGCTCCGGGACGACCTGGCAGGTCTGGGTCTCGACGGGGACGTGCTCGATCGCCGCGGGCCGGTAGACGCCCTGCACGATCGTGTCCGCGTTCGCCCAGGCCCAGTCGATGTCGCCCTTGCGGATCTGGCGACGGTCCATCTCGTTCTCGAAGTGCGTGTACCAGTTGCCCCACTGGTGGAACGTCGGAGCGTCGGCGTCGAACGCCTGGCGCACGTCGAGGAGAGCCGGGCGCTCCTCGAACTCCACCTCGATGCGCGCCGCTGCGTCGGCCGCGAGCTCCTCGCTCTCCGCGGCGACGACCGCGATGGGCTGGCCCTTGTAGCGCACCTCGTCCTTTGCGAGGAGCGGCTCGTCGGCCGGGATGCCGAGCGCCTCGAGGTGCCCGTAGACGAGGTGGGGGACGTCCGCATGCGTGACGACCGCGTGCACACCGGACATCTCCTCGGCGGGCCGGGTGTCGAGCTTCGTGATCGACGCCGAGTGGTGCGGCGAGCGCAGCGCCTTTACCCAGAGCGTGCCGGGGATGCGGACGTCGTCGACGTAGGTCGTGCGGCCGGTGACGTGGGCGATTCCGTCGTAGCGCGGGATCCGTGCGCCGACGACTTTCATCCCGTACCTCCAGTCGTCATCGTCGTGTACTTGCCGACGGCAGTCTCCGTCAGGTCGAAGGAGTCGCCGCGTGCCGCCGCCGCGACCGCCTCGATGATCTTCGAGTAGCCGGTGCAGCGGCAGATGTGGCCGCCGAGCGCCTCCTGGATGGCCTGGGCGTCGTCGGAGCCTCCCGCGGCGATGTATGCGTGCGCGGCGAGCATCATCCCGGAGGTGCAGAACCCGCACTGGGCGGCGTAGTGGTGGACAAATGCCTGTTGGATCGGCGCCAGGCTCTCGGGCGTGCCGAGGCTCTCGACGGTCGTGACCTCGCCGCCGTCCACGTACGCGGCCGGCAGCAGGCAGGAGCGCCTCGGCGCGCCGTCGACGAGCACGGTGCACGCGCCGCAGCCGCCCTGGTGGCAGCCCGCTTTCGGGCCGGTGATGCCGAGCTCCTCGCGCAGGACGTCGAGGAGTGGCGTCAGCGGTGGGCTCTCGACCACGCGCGCGACGCCGTTGACGGTGACGTTCATGAGGCCCCCTGGAGGTCGGTCAGGACTCGGCGCACCAGCACCGGCAGCACCTTCGTGCGGTACCAGGCAGACGCGAGTGCATCGTCGTGCGGTGAAACGTCGTCGAGCGCGGCGTCGGCGCCGCCCGCCTCGGCGGACGGAAGCCGCACGCCGTGCGTCCCGGTCCCGGTGGCGGCCAGGCGGATCGAGCCGTCGGCCGCCTTCGCGCCCGAGACGGCGAGCGCCGTGTAGTCGTGCGTGTGCGGGCGGTCGAGCGCCGCGAACGCGCCCGCGACCGGCTCCTCGTAGGAGACCGAGAGCACGAGCCGGCTGCGTCGCTTCGGCAGGAAGTCCTCGAGGGCGTCCTCGGAGACGCCGCCCTCGCCTGCCGAGCGCACGATCGCGCCGACCGCGATGAATGCGCCCTGGAGGTCGCCGCGCGGCGCGTCGAGCCCCTCGCCCGCGCACAGGTTGCCCCCCACGGTCGCCGCCGACCGGATCTCGACGTCGGCCACGTTCGCGGCGCACGCTCCGATCGGATCGCCAAGATCCAGGAGCTCCTCGACCGATGTCGTCGCTCCGACCGTGATGCGCGAGCCGTCGCGCGTGATGCCCGAGAGCCCGGCGTTCTTCAGCAGGATCGCGCGCGCGGGACGGATCCTGCGGGCGGTCAGATCGGGGACGACGATCGTGCCCCCTCCGACCACGACGACGTCGGCGCCGTGCCCGAACGCCTCCACGGCCTCGTTCTCGGAGCCCGGAAGAAGCACGTCTGTCGTGGCGTTCGACGCAACGTTCGCTACAGCCATTCCCCACCTCGTCTGGTCGAGCGTCAGGTGAGGCCGAGTCTAATCGGGTGGGCGCGGCGTGAGTCAACGACTCTCGATCGTCGGTGGCTCCCTGCGGCGGAGGTACGCTCCGCCCGTGGGGTTCCGCACGATCGACGAGCTCGAGAGCGCGCTGCGCGCGGCCGACTATCTGCCCGACCGCGGCCTCGCGACCGCGCTGTTCCTCGGGCTCGCGCTCGAGAAGCCGGTTCTCCTCGAGGGCGAGGCCGGGGTCGGTAAGACCGAGGCGGCGAAGGCGCTGGCGGCCTCGCTCGACGCCCGTCTGATCCGGCTGCAGTGCTACGAGGGGCTGGACGTGTCGCACGCTGTCTACGAGTGGAACTACCCGCGCCAGCTTCTCCACATCCGCGCGGCGCAGGAGGGCTCGGTCTCGGAGGAGGAGCTCTTCGGGCCGGAGTTTCTGATCCGCCGCCCGCTCCTCGAGGCGATCGACACCGACGAGCAGGTCGTGCTCCTGATCGACGAGATCGACCGCGCGGACGAGGAGTTCGAGGCGTTCCTGCTCGAGGTGCTCTCCGACTTCCAGATCACGATCCCGGAGCTCGGGACGATGCGCGCACGCCGCAAGCCGGCGGTCGTGCTCACCTCGAACCGGACACGCGAGCTGCACGACGCGCTCAAGCGGCGCGCGCTCTTCCACTGGATCGGGCACCCGTCCATCGAGCGCGAGATCGACATCGTGAAGCTCCGCGTGCCGGGCATCCCGGCCCGGCTCGCGACCGAGGCGGCGGCGTTCGTGCGCGGGCTGCGCGGCCTCGATCTGGCGAAGCCGCCGGGCGTGGCGGAGACGATCGACTGGGCGCAGGCGCTCGCCGCCCTGGGGCGCGAGGAGATCGACGCGGAGGTGGTCGAGCAGACGCTCGGGTCGGTGCTGAAGTACCGCGAGGACATCGAGGCGGTGCGCGACGAGACCCTGGTCGGCCTGATCGAGGAAGCCCGCGCGGCAGCGGAGCGCTAGCCGCCGCGTGCACGGCAACGCGATCGTCCGGCATGTGGTCACGTTCGGCCGCGTCCTGCGCGAGGTCGGGATCGAGGTCGGCCCCGGCCGCATCGTGGACGCGGTGCGCGGGCTCGACTCCGTCGACCTGACGCGGCAGGAGGACGTCTACTTCACGCTCCGCCAGACGCTCGTCTCACGGCACGACGAGCTCGAGCTCTTCGACAGCGCGTTCACGGCGTGGTTCCTCCGCGGGCCGGTCGCCCCCCTCGTGCGCCAGCGCAGCGCGTTGCAGATCGCAACCCGGGTCGCGCGCGACACGCTCGAGGCGCCGAAGGACGGCGACGACGTCGTCGCGGACGGCGACCCGCTCGAGCTCGGCGCCTCGGCCCACGAGCTCCTGCGCGAGAAGGACTTCGCGGAGATGACGCCCGAGGAGTTCGAGCGCGCGCGCCGGCTCATGGACGCGATCGCCAGGTCGCGGCCGCTGCGCATGTCACGCCGCCGAGCGCCCGACCCACGCGGCGACGTCCTCGACATGCGCCGGATGCTGCGCCGGTGCCTGCGGTCTGGCGGCGACCCGGTCGACCAGCCGTGGAAGTCGCGCAAGGCCGTTCCGCGCAAGCTCGTCGTCCTGTGCGACGTCTCCGGCTCGATGGATGCGTACGCCCGCGCGCTGCTGCTCTTCCTGCACGCGCTCGTCGGAACGGGTCACGGCGTCGAGGCGTTCGCCTTCGGGACCCGACTCACGCGGCTCACGGGCGACCTCGGCACCCGCGACCCCGAGGCCGCGCTGGCGCGCGCGACGGAGGCGGCGATCGACTGGGGGAGCGGCACCCGGATCGGGAGCGCCCTCGCCGAGTTCAACGCGGTCTACGGCCGCCGCGCGCTCTCGCGCGGCGCCGTCGTCGTGATCATCTCCGACGGCTGGGAGCGCGACGACCCCGGCCTCATCGGCCGCGAGATGGCGACGCTGGCCCGCGCCGCGTACGCGATCGTGTGGGTGAACCCGCTGAAGGGCAATCCCGAGTACCAGCCGCTGGCCGGGGGGATGCGCGCCGCACTGCCCTTCGTCGACCGGTTCCTGCCCGGTCACAACCTCCGCAGCCTCGAGGAGCTCGCGACGATCCTGGCCGGGATCGAGCGCAGGCACGCGGCGTGAGCATCCGCGTGGTTGCGGCTCGCCGGGCGTATTAGAGTCGCCTCGACACTCTCCCTGACGAAAGGGGACACGGTGACGAGCACCGATACGGGCCTCGGCATCGAGGCGAAGTCGGATGCGATCTACGAGCTCGTCGAGGAGGGCTCCTCGGTCGAGCGCCTCGCGACCGGCTTCACGTTCACGGAGGGGCCGGTCTGGCACCCGACCGAGCACTACCTGCTGTTCTCGGACATGCCCGGCGACGTCCGTCGCAAGTACACGCCGGACGGCACGGTCGTCGAGGTCAAGAACTTCTCCAACAAGGCGAACGGTCTGACCTACGACGCCGACCTCAACCTGCTGATCTGCGAGCACGTGACGAGCTGCGTCGTGCGGGAGTCCCCGAGCGGCGAGCGCGAGATCATCGCGCAGGAGTTCGAGGGCGAGGAGCTCAACAGCCCGAACGACGTCTGCGTCCACTCGAGCGGCGCGATCTACTTTTCCGACCCGATCTACGGACGCGTGCCGGTGTTCGGCCACCCGCGCAAGCTGCGACTCGGCTTCCAGGGCGTCTATCGCATACCGCCCGGAGGAGGCGATCCGCAACTCGTCGTCGAGCGCGACAAATACGACCAGCCGAACGGCCTCTGCTTCTCCCCCGACGAGTCGCTGATGTACATCAACGATACGCCGGCAGCGCTGATCGATGTCTACGACGTGGACGCCGACGGGTCTCTGTCGAATGGCCGGCGGTTCTTCTCGGGCATCGGGTCCGGAGTGATCGAGGAGGGGATCCCGGACGGGATGAAGTGCGATGAGCGCGGGAACATCTGGGTGACCGGTCCGGGCGGCATCTGGGTGATCTCGTCCGAGGGCGAGCACCTCGGGACGATCCGCGTCCCCGAGAACACGGGCAACCTCGCGTGGGGCGGCGCGGACTGGCACACGCTGTTCATCCCGAGCTCGACGTCCCTGTACGCGATCAAGACGATCGTCGGGCCGCGCCGCGAGCCCTACATGCGGTAGTGGACTAGGAGGAGAGCATGAACGACGAAGGACTCACCCTGGATGCCGATCGGTGCGTGCTGATCGTCCAGGACCTGCAGAACGACGTGATGATCGACGGCGGCGCCTTCGCGGACTCCGGCGCGCCGGAGCACGCCAAGGAGCAGAACGTCGTCGAGAACGTGAAGGGCCTCGCCGAGACGTGCCGGAGCAAGGGCATCCCCGTGATCCACGTCCACTACATCGTCGAGAAGGGCGCGCCGGGACTGAAGCTGAACGCGCCGCTCTTCCAGGGCGTGAAGGACTCGAACGCGCTCGTCCGCGGGACCTGGGGCGCCGCCCCGGCCGAGGGGCTCGAGCCGCAGGACGGCGACTTCGTCGTCGAGAAGATGCGCATGAACGGCTGGGAGGGGACGAAGCTCGAGAGTCTGCTCAAGGGCTTCGGGCGCGACACGATCATCGTCACCGGCGCCTGGACGAACATGTCGATCGAGCACACGTCCCGCACCGGGGCCGACAAGGGCTACTTCATGGTCGTGCCCGAGGACGGCTGCTCGACGATGAACGCCGACTGGCACAACGCGTCGATCAACTACGCGCTGCAGAACGTCTCGACCGTGACGACGTGCGCGGCCGTCACCGAGGCGCTGTCGGGCGTCGCGGCTGCGGTCTAGACGGGTCGGGATCGAGGGTGGCCGCCGGGGTCGTCCGGCGGCCATCCCAGCGTGCACTGGGCCTACGGCGCCCCGGCCTCCCAGCGCGCCTGGTAGTCCTCTCGCACCGGCGTGAAGACGTCGAGCACGAGCGCGCCGTCGGGGCCGCAGTACGCCGAGTGCTCGACGCCGCCCGGAAGGACGTACGCCTCCAGCGGGCCGAGCTCGTGCGGCACCCCGTCGACCACGAGCGCCTGCATGCCCTCGAGCACGATCCCGAGCTGCTCGTGCGGGTGGCTGTGCAGCGGCACGGTCGCGCCGGGCTCGAAGCGGATCAGGTTCAGCATCGCGCCCTCGCCGAAGAGCGGCCGCCCGACGACACCGTCGGCGAGCTCGAACGCGCGCTCGGTGTCGATTCGTACGAACCGTGCTCCCATCGTCGCTCGATTATGGTGCTTTGCCATGACCGTGGCAGGGCGAGCGTGATCGTCGAGCAGCGCGACTACCACGTCCACACGGGCAGGCTGCCCGAGCTCGTCCGCCTCTATGAGACCGAGGGCAACGCGCTCCAGCAGGAGTTCCTCGGCCGATTCGTGGGTGCCTTCACCACGGACGTCGGCGAGCTCTCGACCTACACGCACATGTGGGCGTACGACAGCCACGCCGAGCGGGAGGAGCGGCGCTCGCGCTTGCAGGCGGACGAGCGGTGGAAGGCGTTCCTTGCCAAGATCCAGCCACTGATCCACACGCAGCGCAACCGGATCCTCGTGCCGACCTCGTTCTCTCCCCTCCGCTGATGGACTCGCTCGAGGGCAAGGTCGCGATCGTCACCGGTGCGGCTCAGGGAATCGGGAGGGCGATCGCCAGGGGTCTCGAGGACGAGGGGGCAATGGTCGTCGTCGCGGACCTGAGCCCGCCCGAGGGCGGCATTCGCGCGGACGTCTCGTCGGAGGCGGACGTGGCGCGGATGGTCGACGAGACCCTCTCACGCCACGGGCGTATCGACGTGCTCGTCAACAACGCTGGGCTGTACGCGTCGCTCGCGATGCGCCCGTTCACGGAGATTCCGCTCGAGGAGTGGCGGCAGGTGATGGACGTGAACGTCGCGTCGATGTTCCTGACGAGTCGGGCCGTCGTGCCGGCGATGCGCCAGCAGGGCGGCGGGAAGATCGTGAACATCTCGTCGGGAACGCCGTTCCGCGGCGTCCCGTTCTTGCTCCACTACGTGACCTCGAAGGGCGCGATCGTCGCGTTCACGCGGGCGCTCGCGCGGGAGTTGGGCAAGGACGCGATCCACGTGAACTGCGTCGCGCCAGGCTTCACGCTGTCCGACGGCGTCATGTCCCACCCCGAGGTCGTCGAGCAGCTGCGCGACGTCTCGGTCGCCGCCCGCACGATCCAGCGCGACCAGGTGCCCGAGGACGTCGTCGGGGCGGTCGTGTTCCTCTCGACCCCGGCCGCCGACTTCGTGACGGGACAGACGATCGTCATCGACGGCGGCCAGTACTTCCATTGAGCCTGCGTCTCTCCGAGCACCCGGGCGGCGTCGAGACCGCCGACGGCCCGCGGGTCGTCTACGACCTCGAACGGGGCGAGGCGTTCTTCGGCGCGGCGAGGGTCGCGGGGCCGGCGCTCGTCTGGGAGATCGCGGCAGGCCGGGGAGACTGGGTCGTGCGCTGCGACCGCGTCGACTTCCCGCCCGGCGGCGTCGCGTATCGGCACGTCCATCCGGGTCCCGGGATCCGGTGGCTGCTGCACGGCGAGCTGACGATCGACCGCGACGGAGAGCGCAGGACGTACCAGGCGGGCGAGTGGTGGCTCGAGGAGGCGAACGACGCCGTGCTTGCGACGGCCTCCGCGACGGAGGACACCGCGTTCGTGCGCGTCCTGCTCTTGCCCGCCGAGTGGGCGGGCCGGCGAACGATCCGCTACCTCGACCCGGCGGACGAGGGCCGGCCGAAGCTCCAGCGGGCGACCGTCCTGCTGGAGGAGCCGCTTCGGTGAGCCGGACCGGCGGCAGGATCGTCGTCGACCAGCTCGAGCGGAACGGCGTCGACCTCGCCTTCTGTCTGCCGGGCGAGAGCTTCCTCCCCGTGCTCGACGCCCTTTACGACTCGTCGATCCGCCTTGTCTCGTGCCGCCACGAGCAGGGCGCCGCGAACGCGGCCGAGGCGTACGGGAAGCTCACCGGCCGCCCAGGGGTCTGCCTCGTGACGCGCGGCCCCGGGGCGATGCAGGCGGCGGTCGGCGTCCACACGGCGCGCCAGGACTCGACGCCGATGCTGCTTCTCGCAGGACAGGTGCCGCGCGCCTTTCGCGGCCGCGAGGCATGGCAGGAGCTCGACTACGGGCGGGCGTTCGGATCGGTCGCCAAGGCCGCCTGGGAGGTCGACGCCGCCGAGCGGATCCCGCAGCACCTCGCGCGAGCGTTCGAGCTCGCGCTCTCCGGCCGGCCGGGGCCGGTCGTGCTCGCGCTGCCCGAGGACGTGCTCTCCGAGGAGGCCGACGTGCCGGACGCCGAGCCGCCGGCGATCGAGCAGACGCCGCCAAGCCCGGGCGACGTCGCGCGGCTCGCCGAGCTGCTCGCCGGCGCCGAGCGCCCGCTCGTCGTCGCCGGAGAAGGAGGCTGGACGGCCGGCACGGCGGCCGACGTGCTCGTCTTCTGCGAGACCAACGAGCTTCCGGTCGCAACCGCCTTCCGCTGCCAGGACTTCGTGGACAACCGCTCGCGCTGCTACGTGGGGGTGCTCGGCGTGGCGATGGACGACCGGCTGGCCGGGCGTCTCCGGGACGCCGACCTCGTGCTGGCGATCGGCGGCCGTCTGGGCGACGTGCCGACTCGCCGGTACACACTCCTCCAGCCGCCGCGGCCGACACAGACCCTGATCCACGTCCATCCCGACCCGTACGAGCTCCGGCTCGTCTACGAGCCCGACCTCGCGATCGCCTCCTCGCTCCCGCTCTTCGCCTCGGCGGTTCGCGACCTCGCGGTGGCTGCGCGGTGGAAGGATTGGGCCCGAGATGCGCGCGCGGACTACGAGGCGAACCTCGTCAACGAGCCGATGGAGGGCCCGGTCGACCTCGGGGAGATCATGGCGTTCCTGCGCACGCGGCTTCCCCGCGACGCGATCCAGACGTGCGGGGCGGGCAACTTCACCGTCTGGGCCCACCGCTTCGCGGAGTTCACGCAGTACGGGACGCAGGTCTGCCCGCGGAGCGGCTCGATGGGGTACGGCGTGGCGGCCGCGATCGCCGCGAAGCTCGCGCATCCCGAGCGGATCGCGCTCTGTTTCACGGGGGACGGGGACTTCGTGATGAGCTCGCCCGAGCTCGCGACCGCGGTCCAGCACGACCTTCCGATCGTCGTGCTCCTCGTCAACAACGGCATGTACGGCACGATCCGCATGCATCAGGAGCGCGTTTTCCCCGGCCGCGTCGTCGGCACGGACCTCGTGAACCCCGACTTTCCGGCTCTTGCGCGCGCGTACGGCGCGCACGCAGAGCGCGTGGAGCGGACAGGAGACTTCGAGGCCGCGTTCGAGCGCGCGCTCGCGTCGGGCAGGCCGGCCGTGCTCGAGCTGCCCGTCGACCCGGAGCGGATCAGCCCCCGCGTCACGCTCGGCGAGCTCCAGGCGGCGGCGCGGTGAGGCGCGAGGAGATCAGGGTCGCGGGGCTCGCGGAGCCGATCTCGCACTACACCGATGCCGTCCGCGCGGGCGACCTCCTGTTCGTCTCCGGCGTCGTCGCCGTCGACACAGCGGGCCGGCTCGTCGGCGCGGACGACGTCATCGCCCAGGCGCGCCATGTCTTCGAGAGCATGCGGACGGTGCTCGGCGCGGCGGGTTGCACGTTCGCGGACGTCGTGAAGGTGACGATCTTCCTCACCGACGTGGACGACCGGCCGCTCGTCAACCCGGTCCGGCAGGAGGTCTTCGGCACAACACGCCCCGCCTCGACGCTCGTCGAGGTGCCGCGGCTGGCCGTCGAGGGAGCGAAGATCGAGGTCGAGTGCGTGGCGCTCCTTCCCTCGTGAGCGCGCGGGACGAGGTGCGCGTCCCGGGGCGCCCGGAGCTCTCTCACGCGGCGGACGCCGTGCGCGCCGGCGGCTACGTCTTCGTCGCGGGCATTCTCCCGGTCGACGGATCGGGCGAGCTCGTCGGCGACGACGACACGGCCGCGCAGGCCAGATTCGTCTTCGGCGAGCTCGAGAGGATCCTCGCTGCGGCGGGATGCTCGCCGGCTGACGTCGTGACGGTGACGGTGTTCCTCGCCGACGTGGACGACAGACCGCGCGTCAACCCGGTCCGGCAGGAGGTCTTCGGTTCGACGCGGCCGGCCTCGACGCTCGTCGAGGTGAGCGGGCTCGCGGTGCAGGGTGCGAAGATCGAGGTCGACGCGATCGCGGCGGTCCCGACATGAGCGACGACTGGAACGCGTTCATCACCGAGGTCGAGCCCACGCCGCCGGCGGACGGGCCGCTCGCGGGGCGCCGGCTGGCGGTCAAGGACCTCCTCGACACCGCCGGCATCCGGACGACGTACGGCTCGCGCCTCTACGCGGACCACGTGCCCGACCGGACGGCGACGGCCGTCCAGCGTCTGGTCGATGCGGGCGCGGTGGTCGTCGGGAAGACCCATCTCCCCGAGTTCGCGTGGAGCGTCCTCGGCCAGAGCCCTTGGTACGGGACGTGCCACAACCCGGCGCGGCCCGGGCGGACGACGGGCGGCTCTTCGAGCGGATCGGCCGCCGCGCTCGCGGCCGGGCTCTGCGACCTCGCGCTCGGCACCGACACCGGCTGCTCGATCCGGCTTCCCGCGGCGGCCTGCGACGTCGTCGGGCTCAAGTCGCAGTGGGGCCTGATCTCGACCGACGGCGTCTTCCCGCTCGTGCCCACGATCGACACCGTGGGGCCGATGGCGCGGAGCGTCGAGGACGTCGCGCTCGCGTGGTCGGTCCTCACCGGGCGCCCCGTTCCCGAGGCCGGGCTCGCCGGGCTCACCGTCGGCCTGCTGCGCGGGGCGCCCGCGGTCGGCGGCGCCTTCGTCCCCGACCCGAGCGACCTCGCCGAGCAGTGGGTGGCTGAGCTCGAGCGTCTCGGCGCGCGCGTCGTCGAGCGCGAGATTCCCGAGCCTGCGGCGAGCACGTGGCCGCTTTTCGACCACGAGGCGGCGCTGACCCACCGTGCGACGTTTCCCTCGCGCGCTGACGAGTACGGCGACCTCATCCGCGAGAAGCTGGAGCGGGCGCTCGAGGTCGATCCGGCCGACGTCGAGCGCGCGTATGCCGCAGTGCGCGAGTGGCGTCTCTTCGAGCCCGACGTCGACCTCTACGTGAGCCCCTGTGTGACGGTCGACCTCCCGGGCGAGGACGTGCCCGAGCCCGAGGTCCGCTTCCCCATCTCCGCCTACCTGCGCTGGGTGAACATGATCGGCTGGGCCGGGCTCGCGATCGGCAACCTGCAGCTGATCGCGCCCCGCGACGAGATCGTGCTCGGGGCCGGGCTCGCGTGGGAGCGCGGCTAGCGCTTCCTACCTGCCTTCAAACTCGGGCTTTCGCTTCTCGACGAACGCCTCGACGCCCTCGCGGAAGTCGTGCGTCTGCTGGAGGAGCCCGTAGGCGAGCCCCTCGAGCTCCAACCCGAGTGGGAGCGGGCCGGCGTACGCGTGGTTGAGCACCCGCTTCGCCATCGCGAGCGCGAGGGGCGAGTGCCGCGTGAGCTCGTCGACGAGCTGCGAGACCGCCGCTTCGAGCTCGTCCGGCGGCACGACCTCGGTCACGAGCCCGAGCGCGAGCGCCTCCTCGGCGCCGACGCGGCGGCCGCGCATGACGATGTCCTTCGCCCGGCCCAGCCCGACGAGCCGCGCGAGGCGCTGCGTGCCGCCGCTTCCCGGGATCATCCCGATCGTCACCTCCGGGAAGCCCAGCTGGAGGTCGTCGGCGGCGATCCGGAAGTCGCATGCGAGGGCGAGCTCGAGGCCGACGCCGAACGTGTAGCCGCGGAGCGCGGCGATCACCGGCTTCGTGCAGCGCTCCGCCGCGGCGACGTTGTCGGCGAGGCGCGAGACATGCCACGCGGACCGCTCGAGGAAGCCGGGGATGTCTCCCCCGGCGGTGAACGCGCCGCCGGCGCCCGTCAGGACGACGAAGCGGATCGCGTCGTCGCCGTCGAGCTCCTCGAAGACAGCGCGCAGCTGGTCGCGGGCGGCCATCGAGACGCGGTTGAACTTCCCCTCCACTGCGAGCGTCACGGTCGCGGTCGCGCGGTCGGTGTCCCGCTCGACGGTGAACCCGTCGTGCTCCGTCACACCCGCTCCTCCTTCGTGTCGCGCAGCATCCGCCGCAGGATCTTCCCAGACGGGCTCGTCGGCAGCTCGTCGACGAAGCGGTACTCGCGCGGGCGCTTGAAGCGCGCGAGGCGGTCGGAGGCGAGGCAGAACGTGTCCAGCGCCTCCGGCGACGTCCCTTCGTCGGCGACGACGAAGGCGACCACGCGCTGGCCGAGACGGTCATCGGGCGCTCCGACCACGGCGACCCCGAGCACGCCGGGCGCGCGCGCGAGCACGTCCTCGACCTCCACCGGGTGGATGTTCTCCCCGCCCGAGATGATCATGTCGTCGACGCGGCCGACCACCCACAGGTCGCCGTCCTCGTCGATCCGGCCCGCGTCCCCGGTCCGGTACCAGCCGTCGACGATCGCCTTCGCGTCCGCGTCGGGGCGGTTCCAGTACCCGGCGAACGCCTCGTCGGAGCCCATGTGACAGAGGATCTCGCCCTCGCCCGGCGGGTCGAGCCGCAGCCGCGCGTTGAGCGCCGGCCGGCCGGCGCAGCCGGGCTTCGCCCGCTGGTCGCGGTGCACCGAGAACGTATAGATCTCGGTCGAGCCGTAGTGGTTCACGAAGATCTCGGGGTCGAAGGCGCCCGCGACCCGCTCCGCGAGCGCGCTCGTCATCGGGGCTCCGGCGTACGCGATCGCGCGCACCCACGACGTGTCGTGGTCGCCGAAGCTCGGGTGGTGCACGAGGTCGTAGAACAGCGTGGGGGCGAGGTAGAGCGAGGTCACATGCTCGGACTCGATCAGGCGCAGCGCCTCCTCGGGATCCCATTGCGGCTGCGCCACGAAGCAGCCTCCGACGAGGGACACGGCGATCATCGAGTGCACGCCCATCGTGTGGTAGAGCGGCATGACCCCGAGCGTCCGGTCGCCGAACCCGAGCCCGTGCTGCACGACCTGCGAGAGCCCACCCGCGCGCTCTGCCCTGTGCGAGCGCGGCACGCCCTTCGGCCTGCCGGTCGTCCCGGAGGTGTACAGCTGGATCGACGTCTCACGCTCGTCGAGGTCGAGCGCGCCCGGATGCTCGTCCTCGCCGTCGAGCGCTCGCACCTCGGCCGGGTCGCGGATCACCATGAGGGCGCCAGAGTCCTCGATGCAGTAGTCGAGGTCCTCGTCGCTGACGCGGTGCGAGAGCGGCACGAGACATGCGCCGAGCCACTGCGTCCCCCAGTAGAGCTCCACGGTCTCGGGCTCGTTGCGGAGGACGCACGCGACGCGATCGCCGCGGCCCGCCCCCGCACGCGCCAGCCCTCCGGCGATGCGCGCCGCACGCGTCCGCAGGTCGGCGTAGGTGGAGCGGCGCCCCGGGCCGACGAGCGCCTCTGCGTCCGGCGTGCGCTCGGCCGCCGCGAGCAGGCTCAGCGCGAGGTTCATGCTCCCGCGACCTCCGCGATCGCGTCGACGATCGGGGTGTACCCCGTGCAGCGGCAGAGGTGGCCCGAGAGCAGGTCGACGATCTCCTCGCGGCTGGTGGGTCCTCCGCGCGAGAGCAGCTCGTCGGCCGCGATCAGGATCCCGGGTGTGCAGAAGCCGCACTGCAGCGCGTGGTGGCTGCGGAACGCCTCCTGCAGGGGCGTGAGCGCGCCGTTTCGCGCAAGCCCCTCCACGGTCACGATCTCCGCGCCGTCCGCCTGGACCGCGAACAGGAGGCAGGAGCGCGCCGCGACTCCGTCGAAGCGGACCGTGCACGCTCCGCAGACGCCGTGCTCGCAGCCGACGTGCGTCCCGGTCAGGCCGAGGCGCCCGCGCAGGAAGTCCGAGAGGAGCAGGCGGTCCTCCACCGCCTCCCGGTAGAGCCGCCCATTGACCGTGACCGCGATCTCGGTCATGTCGAGGCCCGTGTGCGCGCCTGGGCGACGGCGCGGTCGACGACGACGCGGACGAGATGCCTGAGGTACGCCGCCGACGCGTGCACCGTGCCCCAGGGCTCGACCTGGGCGGCCGCCGACTCGCCGGGCCGCTCGGGGTCGACGTCGAGCAGCGTCGGGCGGTCGACGACGGATCCGACCGCGACGCGGAGCTCCTCGCCGCGCGCGAGCGCGCCCGCCATGCACAACGCGTAGTCGCCGCGGCGCTGCGCGACCTCGCAGAAGCCCGTACCCGTGTCGTCTTGCGCGAGGGGCCAGGTCGTCTCGACGACGAGCTCGCCCGGCTCGAGAGCGGTCGTGAAGTGCGAGACGAAGAAGTCGGAGGCGCTGATCTCGCGCGTGCCGCCCCGGCCCCGGGCACGAACCGTGCCGCCGAGGAGCACGAGGCAGAGCGGCAGCTCGGCCGCGGGGTCGGCATGCGCGACGGAGCCGCACACGGTGCCGCGGTTCCGGGTGACGACGTGACCGACGTGCGGGAGCGCCTCGGCGAGGAGCGGGTGCGCGAGCAGCCTCGCGTCCGCCTGGCGGACAGTCGCGCCGACGGCGAGCGATCCGTTCTCGCGTGCGACCCCTGAAAGCTCTCCGACCCGGTTGACGTCGACGAGGACGCCGGGACGGACGAGGCGCATGTTGAGCGCCGGGACGAGGCTCTGACCACCGGCGAGCACCTTCGCGTCGTCGCCCTCGCGTGTCAGCGCGTCGACGGCCTCGTCGGTCGTCTCCGCGCGCACGTAGCGGAACGGCGCCGGCTTCACCGCTCGAGCAGCTCCCACACGCGACCCGGCGTGAACGGCGGGTCGACGTCGTCGCGGCCCAACGCGTCGGCGACGGCGTTGGCGATGGCGGCCGGCGCGCTCATCGTCGGTCCTTCGCCGAGCCCTTTGGCGCCGAGCGGGAGGAACGGGGAAGGCGACTCCCTGTGCCCGATTCTGGGCGTCGGCAGATCCGGTGCGGTCGGGCAGGAGTAGTCCATGAACGACGCGGTCAGCAGGTTGCCGTCGTCGTCCCAGACGAGGCGCTCGAAGAGGGCTGCGGCGGCGCCGTGGGCGAGCCCCCCGCGCACCTGTCCCTCCGCGAGCAGCGGGTTCAGGAGCCGGCCGGCGTCGTGCACCGTCACGTAGTCGAGGACCGAGACCCGGCCGGTGTCGCGGTCCACTTCGACGACCGCGACGTCCACCACGAACCCGTGAGCAGCCGACGACGCGACCCGGTCGCCGTCCGGCGGCAGCAGGTTCGGCGCGGCGTAGTACGCGGTGACCGCGAGGCCCGCATCCATCCCGGGCGGGAGCGATTCGGGGTTCCAGTGGGCGGTTCCCGCGACCCGGCGCAGCGACGCGTCGGGGTCGCCGAGGTGCTCCCGGATCGCGGCCATCCGCTCTGCCAGCCGCTCGGCCGCCACCGCGACCGCGCCGGCCCCGACCCCCGAGAACCGCGAGGAGTAGTTGCCCGACGAGACGGTCCACGGCGAGGTCGACGTGTCCGACTCCGACAGGACGGTCACGTCCTGCGGCTCCACGCCCAGCCGGTCGGCGACGATCTGCGCGGCGACCGTCCGGTGCCCCTGCCCCTGGGGTGTGGTCGTCAGCGTCACCGTGATCCCGCCGAGCGGCGAGACCGTGATCGTGCAGCCCTCCGCGTTCCCCGACTTCGGAAGACCGCGCTCCGCCGACGGCTCCGCGAGCGTGATGTAGCCCATGTTCGAGATCGAGGGCTCGACGACGCACGCCATCCCCACGCCGACGAGCCTGCCGCCCGCGCGCGCGGCGGTCGCCTCGGCCCGGCGTGCGTCCCACCCTGCGTGCGCCAGGGCGTCGTCGAGGCAGCCCTCGTAGTCTCCGGAGTCGTACAGGGCGCCGGACGGCGTCTCGTACGGGAAGTCGTCCGCCCGGACGAGGTTTCGCCGCCGAAGCTCCGCTGGGTCGAGCTCGAGGCGGCCGGCGGCGACGTCCATCGTCCGCTCGAGCGCCAGGTAGAGCTGCGGGCCGCCGAAGCCGCGGTTGAGGCCGCTCGGGACCGTGTTCGTGAGGACGACGCGGTTCCGGGCGGCGACGTTGCGCACGCGGTAGCCGCCCGAGAGCGACCCGTGCATCCGGTAGAGCGTCGCAGGCTCGGGCGCGCGCACGTAGGCGCCCACGTCCTCGACGGCGTCGTAGCGCAGCGCGACGAGCTCGCCGTCCGTCGTGAAGCCTGCCTCCACCTGCGTGCTGCGCCCCGTCGCCGCCGAGCTCCCGGCGAGGTGCTCGAGGCGGTCCTCGATCCAGCGGACGGGCACGCCGAGCTTGCGCGACGCGAGGCCCATCAGCACGACGTAGGCGAAGACTGCCGACTTGATCCCGAACGAGCCGCCGGAGTCCGGAGGCGTAACGAGGCGCAGCCTGGCGCCGGGCAGGCCGAGCGCCGCCGCGGCGACCGAGTGCAGCGTGAACGGGCCCTGGAAGTTCGCCCACGCCGTGAGCGACTCCTCGGCCTCGTTCCACTGCGCCACGACCCCGTAGCACTCGACCGGCGTGCAGCTCCACCGATGGAAGCGCACTCGATGGCGGACGACGACGTCGGCCGCGGCGAGCGCCGCGTCGACGTCCCCGTAGGCGAACGACCGATCGGACACGCAGGCGTCGCCCTCCGCCGCTGCCAGCAGGTCGACGACGGGCTCGAGCGGCTCGTACTCGACGTCGACCAGCTCGAGCGCGTCCTCGGCCACTTAGCGGTCGCGGGCGACGACGACTGCGACCGGCTCGCCGGCGTAGCGCACCACCTCGTGCGCCGCCGCGTAGTGCGGCACGGGCGACGCGATGCCGGCCGGAAACGGGCGCGAGAGCGCGACGACGTCCGCTCCAGTGAGCACGCCGACGACGCCGGGATGCTCGAGGGCTGCGGAGACGTCGAGCCGGACGATGCGGCCGTGCGCGAGCGGCGACCGGAGGATCGCGGCATGGCCGGCGCGGGGCACCGGCGCGAGATCGTCGATGAAGCGGCCCTCCCCGCGGAGGAGCGCCTCGTCCTCGACGCGTGTAACCGGGCGTCCGACCCAGGTCTCCCGCGCCACGTCGACGCCCACGGGCCTACCTTACTATCGCGCTGTGGCCGGGCTTCGCGATGATCTGCGCGCGCTCCTCGACGACGTCCGGTCGGGAACGGCGACACCGGACGAGGCGCTCGAGCGGCTGAGCGCGCTCCCGTTCCGCGACCTCGGCTTCGCGCGCGTCGACCTCCACCGCGAGCTGCGCCAGGGCGCGCCGGAGGCGGTCCTCGCGGAGGGAAAGACTCCCGAGCAGGTCGCGCGCATCGTGCAGGCGTTCGTCGAGGGTGGCGCGGGCAGCGTGCTCGTGACGCGGGCGGACGGCGACGTGCGTGCCGCGGTGCGCGAGGTCGCGCCCGAGGCGGAGGAGGACGCGCTCGCCCGGTGCATCTGGATCGCGCGCGGAGTGCCCGAGCCCAGGGGTCTGGTGGTTGTAGTTTCCGCCGGCACGTCCGACGGGCCCGTCGTGAGGGAGGCGCGCATCCGCGCGGAGCTGCTCGGCACGACCGTGGTCGTCCACGAGGACGTCGGCGTCGCCGGTGTCCATCGCCTCGCGGCCGCGCTCCCCGATCTCGAGCGCGCGGATTGCGTGGTCGTCGTGGCCGGCATGGACGGCGCGCTCGCGAGCCTCGTCGGGGGCCTTGCCCGAGCGCCCGTGATCGGCGTCCCGACCAGCGTCGGGTACGGGTCGTCCCACGGCGGCGCGACGGCGCTCAACGCGATGCTCGCCTCGTGCGCCGCAGCGCTTGCGGTGGTCGGGATCGACGACGGCCTCGGAGCGGGGACGATCGCCGCCCGCATCGCGCGGGGCCGCGAGTGACGCTCTGCTACCTCGACTGCGTCGGCGGGCTGGCCGGCGACATGCTCCTCGCGGCGCTGCTGGACGCGGGTGCGGACGTCGGGCGGTTGCGCGGGGTGCCCGCGGCGCTCGGCCTCGACGGCGTGGGTATCTCGGTCGAGCGCGTCGAGCGCCAGGGGATCGGCGCCCTCCACCTCGACGTCGAGGCGCCGGACGACGCGCGCCACCGCGACTACCGGGAGATCCGCCGGCTCGTCGAGGGGGCCGACCTGCCGGACGGCGTCCGCGCGGCCTCCCTGGCGACGTTCGCGCGCCTGGCAGAGGTCGAGGGCGCGATCCACGGCGTTCCGCCGGACGACGTCCACTTCCACGAGCTCGGCTCGCTCGACACGCTCGTCGACGTCTGCGGAGCGCACGTCCTGCTCGCCGATCTCGGGGTCGCGCGCGTCGCCTGCTCGCCACTGCCGTTCGCACGCGGGCTCACGCGGGCCGCCCACGGCGTGCTGCCGCTCCCCGCGCCGGCGACGCTTGCGCTCCTCGAGGGCGCCCCGCTCGTCGGCGTCGAGACCGATGCGGAGCTCGTCACGCCGACCGGCGCCGCGCTCGCGGCCACGCTCGTCGACGAGTGGGGTCCGCTCCCTCCGCTGACGCTCCACCGGGTGGGGTACGGAGCGGGGTCCCGCGACTTCGCCGACCGGCCGAACGTCGTCCGCGTCGTGCTCGGGGCCGAGGCCGAGCGGCCGGCCGGGAGGGCGGTTCTGCTCGAGACCAACCTCGACGACATGCCTCCCGAGCTCGTGCCGGACGCGGTCGAGCGCTGCTTCGCGGCAGGCGCGCTGGACGTCTGGACGACGTCGGCACAAATGAAGAAAGGACGGCCGGGGTTCGTGCTCTCGGCGCTCGCTCGGCCGGGCGCGGAGGTGGCGGTCGCCCGCGCGCTGCTCGAGGAGACCACCGCGCTCGGCGTGCGGGCGACGCGGCTCGACCGCTGGGAGCTCGAGCGCGAGGAGCGCACGGTGCAGGTCACGGGCGGCGTCGTGCGCGTGAAGGTGGGCCGGCTCGACGGAGACGTGGTGAACCTTGCGCCCGAGCACGACGACTGCGCGGCGGTTGCGAGGGAGACGGGGCGGCCCGTAAAGTCGGTCTGGGCCGAGGCGCTCGCCCGCGCCCAGGAGCCATGACCCGGACGGAGGAGCTCGAGAGCCGCATTCGCTCGCTGGAGAGCTGTGTCGTCGCGTTCTCCGGTGGGGTGGACTCCTCGCTCGTCGCCGCCCTCGCAGCGCGCGCCCTCGGCGAGCGCGCGCTTGCCGTGACGGCCGTCTCCGCCGCCCTCGCGACAGGCGAGCTGGACGGCGCCCGCGACGTCGCCCGGGAGATCGGCATCCGGCACGAGACGATCACGACCGCGGAGCTCGAGCGCGAGGGCTACCGGCGAAACGATCGCGACCGCTGCTACCACTGCAAGACCGAGCTGTACGACGCGCTCCTCGGCCTCGCCGGCGACCGCGGCTACCGCGCCGTGCTCTCCGGCGCGAACGCCGACGACCTCGGCGACTGGCGGCCCGGCCTCGTGGCGGCTGAGGAGCACGGCGTCGTGCATCCACTGCTCGAGGCGGGCGTCGGCAAGGACGAGGTGCGCGCGCTCGCGAGGATGCTCGGCGTGCCGAGCGCGGAGAAGCCGGCCGCCCCCTGCCTCGCATCGCGGATTCCGTACGGCACGGCGGTCGATCCGCACGTCCTCGCCCGCATCGACCGGGCGGAGGTCGCGCTCAAGCGGCTCGGCTACCGGATCCTGCGCGTGCGCCACTTCGGCGAGCTGGGCCGGGTCGAGCTCGGCGGCGAGGAGCTCGAGCGCGCGCTGACTCCCGCCGGACGCGAGGAGGTGCGGGCGGCCGTCGCCTCGGCGGGCTACGCCGCGGTCGAGATCTCGGACGAGCCGTTCCGCTCCGGCTCGCTCAACCGCCCGTCCTTCACGAAGCTCCTCGCCGTCACCCCGGGCTAGGCTCGCGCGCGAGCGCGGCGCCCACCTGCGCCTCCGTCGGCCCTCCGTGCTCGAGCGCGCGGAACGCCTCGAGCATCGCCCGCGGGTCCCGGCGATGCCGCTTCGCGGCCATGGTCAGCGGCTCGTGGAACGCGCCGCCGCAGTGCGCGCACGGCAGCTGGAGCTCCGCCATGAGCCTTGCCGCCTCGCCGCCGGGGAACAGGCGCAGGAGCTCGACGATCGTCGTCGAGCCCCTGATCTCCCGCGAGGCCGGCGGCCCCGCCGACGTCCCACGCGCCTCGAGGCCCGGGACGGGGCGCTGCGTCAGGCAGGCACCTCTTCGGGATAGCGCAATGCCTCCGCGTCCATCCGCACCATGTTCGCGGGGAGCTGGTAGCGCGCGTACGGGAGCACGAGCACCTTCGCATCGGGACCGTGGCGCTCGAGCGCCTCCGCGAACGCCTCGTCGAGGGACGTCGTCGCGTCCATGCCGATATCGGCCGCCATCTCGAGGTTCTCCTCGAGCGTCACGAGCTTCAGGTGCTTGCGCGTCATGACCTCGTAGATCGGCACCCAGATGCAGCCTGCCCACATCTGGATCGCCCGCGCATGGATGTCCTTGAGGACGCGTTGGTAGTTCTCCGGCGTCGCGGGCATGTACGGCTTCATGAGGTCCATCAAGGCCAGGCCGGGAAAGTCGCCGATCGCCGTGGAGACCCCGGGCGAGGGCGAGCAGTAGATGATCGTGCCGCCGTCCCGCAGCACGAAGTCGGCCGACATGCATCCCCACCCGGTGTGGAAGAACAGGTGGTCGGTCGGGGCGAAGACGCCGCAGATCGCGATGTCGGCCTGCGTGCCCGGGTGCTCGTAGGCGTAGATCTCGTTGAACCGCTCGATCGTCCTGCGGTGCGCATCGGGATGCGAGCCGAACATGCACTCGACGACGCGCCCGTGCGTGTCCAGCACGACGTTCATCGTGGCGCTCAGGCCGCACATCGTGGCGACCTCGTCGATGTCCGACCGCATCGGGCCCGCGTAGGCGCCGTAGTGCGTCTGCGGGGACGGCACGAACGCGCAGTGGTTCGACTCGATCGTCTCGTCGGAGACCACGCCCGGGAGGATGAGCTTGCCGCCGCCGCCGGCGCCCCAGTGGTTCGACTGCGCCTGGCCGATGGTGATCTTCACGTCGCAGGCGGCGACCTCCTTGTGGAGCCAGACCGGCGTCCCCCGCGACGAGACGCCGACGTACGTGTAGAGGTCCTCGTTGCGCGGGTCGTTCTGGTGGAAGGAGATGCCGAGGCGCTCCATCCGCGCGAGGTTCTCCTTCCCGATCTTCTGCTCGATGTCCGAGTCGGACATCGGGAACACCTTGCCGTTCGCGCAGACGACGGTCGCCTCTTTGCCCGCCGCCTCGATCGCGTCGAGCACCGGGGGCAGGAGCTTCGACTGCGGCGTCGGGCGGAACTGGTTGTCGATGATCACGCAGACGCGCCGCGCTGACGCCAGGAGCTCCGAGAAGCGTGGCCCGGAGACGGGCGCCTCGAGGGCCGCGCGAGCGGCGTCGGTCGCGTCCGCGACTGGCTCGGGCTCGTCCGGGTAGATCGCCGCGAGGAGGTTCCCCTCCGGGATCTCGAGCTCGAGCGTCTCGCGCGAGACCTTGCTCTCGTCGCCCGACGCGCCGATCGTCAGCGGGTCGAGCGACTCATAGGGGATGACCGCCCTGTACGTGTTCGCCACGGTTCCTCCCTGCGTCGACTCGCGCCAGGCTATGTGCCGCCTTTCGGGCAGTCAAGCGGGAGCGCACCGGCCGGCTCGCGTCGTCGACTATCGAGCACGCCCGTTGAAACTGCCGCGGCAGCTTGGTACGTTCGACCGGCCGGTGGCCGAGCGAATTCGCGCGTGGGGAGTCATGGGAACCGTGCCGCGCGTCGTTGCGGCCGGGCTCGTCCTGTTCACGATCCTCTACGTCGTCGTGCTCGCCGACCCGGTCGTCGACATCGGGAACTGGCGTACGACGAACTTCGGCTCGGCGATCGACAACCCCGGGGCGTTCCTCTTCACGCTGCTCGACGCCGTCACGTTCGCGGCGCTCCTGTTCATCGTCGCGAGCGGGTTCTCGCTGATCTTCGGCCTCATGCGCGTCGTCAACATGGCCCACGGCTCGTTCTACCTGCTCGGCGGCTATATCGCGTACGAGATCCAGCAGTCGATGACGGGCGAGGGCTTCTCGGTGCAGCCGAGCGACGTCAACACCTGGGACTGGGTGCTTCCGCTCTTCGTCGCGATGGCCGCGATCGCGCTGTTCGGGCTCGTCGTCCAGCAGCTCCTCCTCCGCTGGAACCAGGGCCAGGACCTGCGTCAGGCGCTGATCACGATCGCCGTCTCGGTCATCGTCGCCGACCAGGTGATCGCGCACTTCCCGCGCCACGTCCCCGAAGGCACGAAGCCGTTCGGGGGGAACGCCGTCGGCATCGGCTGGCCCGGCTGGACCAACCGTCTCGTCGATCTTCACCTCTGGGGCGTCCAGTACTCGCTCGCACGGCTCGTGATGCTCGCGCTCGGCGCCGCCGTCGGCGTCGCGCTCTGGCTCTGGCTGTACCGGACGCGGACCGGCATGGTGATCCGGGCCGGGGTCGACGACCGCCAGATGACCTCCGCGCTCGGGATCAACATCCAGATCACGTTCGCGATCGCGTTTGCGGTCGGGGCCGCGCTCGTGGCGCTCGGCGCCACCGTCGGGACGTCGCAGGGGAACATCTCGCAGGGCCAGGACGGCGTCTGGCTGCTCAACTCGCTCGTCGTCGTGATCATCGGCGGGATGGGGTCGCTCATCGGCGCGGTGGCGGGGTCCTTGCTGTTCGGTCTCGTGACGGCGTTCTCGACCACCTACCTGCCGACCTCCGGCGCGGACTGCTGTACGCAGTACTCGCCCGTGCTCACGTTCGTGCTGCTGGCGCTCGTCCTCGCCTTCCGGCCCCAGGGGTTGTTCGGGAGGGCGGGGTGACCCTCTATCCGTGGAAGACGACCGTCGAGCGGGCGATCGGCGTCGGCGTCCTCGTGTTCGTGCTCCTCGCCCCGCAGCTCGTCTCGGGCTTCTGGATGGACAGCGTGCTGACCCAGACCTTCATCCTCGGGATCGGCGCCGCGAGCCTCGTGTTCCTGTCCGCGTACGGCGGGATGATCTCGCTCGCGCAGTCGGGGCTCATGGGCATCGCGGGCTACGCGCTCGGGAACATGGTGACCGAACGCAGGGGCGGGGAATCGAAAGGGCTCCTCCTCGGCTGGGACCCCACGCTCTCTGTCGTGCTCGCGATTCTCCTCACGGTTGCGGTCGGGATCGTCTTCGGGATCGTCGCGGCCCGGAGCTTCGGGATCTACTTCCTCATGCTGACGCTCACGTACTCGGTGATCGCGTTCCTGTTCGTGAGCCAGGTGACGCAGGTCGGCGGCTTCTCGCCCATCGCTGGGATCGACCGCTACGCGCCGGGGTTCATGGGCGACGTGGTCAACGACCGCCAGCGGCTCTACTACGTCAGCCTCGCGGTCGCCGTCGTCGTCTACCTGCTGATCCGCTACCTCGTGCGGACGCCGTTCGGCATCGCGCTCGAGGGGATCCGCGACGAGCCGGTGCGGGTCGCGTCGCTCGGCTACAACGTCACGCTCCATCGCACGATCGCGTTCGCGATCGGGTCGCTGTTCGCGGCCCTCGCCGGCGTGCTCTTCGCCTGGTGGTCCGGGCAGCTCTCCCCGTCGGACATCGGCCTGCAGGCGACGCTCCAGCTCCTCGTGATGGCGGTGATCGGGGGGCTGACGCGGATCGAGGGCGCCTGGCTCGGGGCGTTCGCCTACATCTGGATCTCGAACGAGGTGACGAACAGGATCCCAGAGGGCGGGCTCTGGCTGGTCGGAGGCAGCTTCAACACCGTGATCGGGCTGGCGTTCCTCTTGATCGTGATCGCGTCGCCCGACGGGCTGATGGGGCTATGGGACCGCATCTGGAACGGTTTACGGGGCCGCGGCGGGACCGGTGAGCCCGCCGTCGCGGCCGGCTCCGCGGGGTCGCGGGCGTAGGAAAGGGGGTCGCGGACGACCGACATGGGCCTGCTCGAGATGGCCGAAACAGTGCAAGACAACGAGAAGGAGGGCAACACGATGAGTCGACGGATCGTGGGGGGGTGGAAGCACATGCTTCTGCTCGCCACGCTCGCGCTCGGTATGTCCTTGCTGGCGACGTCCGCACTCGGCGCGTCGGGCGGGGTCGTCCGGGTCGCGGTCGTGACCGATTGCAAGGGCGCGTTCGGCGGGGCATTCGAGGTCGGTGCCGCCGGGGCGAACATCGCCCTCGCGCAGTTCGCCGGCGGCACGGTGAAGAACAAGCAGAAGCCCTCAGCGGGCATCACCGGCGCGAAGGCCGGCGGCAAGACCATCCAGGTCGTCGGCTACGGCTGCGGCGACGACACGCCGGCGACGATCCTCAAGGAGACCCGCCGGTTGATGCAGCAGGCGAAGGCGGACGTGATGGTGGGGCCGCTCTCGGGTGACGAGGCCGTCGCGGTCGCGAACTGGGCCAAGGCGCGGCCGTCGAAGACGGTCATCATCGGCACCGCCGGATCGCAGGACCCGACGCTGCAGATCGCGCCGAAGAACGTGTTCCGCTACCACGGTGACGGGGCCCAGTGGAACGCCGGCATCGGCGAGATCGTCTACAAGAAGCTCGGCTGGCGGAAGGCCGCCATCATCATGGACGACTACAGCTTCGGCTGGACGTCCGGGGCGGGCATCATTGCCGACTTCTGCGCGATCGGCGGCCAGATCACGAAGCGCGTGTTCCCGCCGCTCAACACGACCGACTACTCGTCCTACGTCCGCCAGCTGCCCCCGCCGGGTCAGGTGGACGGCTACTTCTGGGTGGTCGGCGGGACGGGCACCGGCCCTGCGCTCAAGGCGTTCGAGCAGGCGTACGGCCAGATCAAGCCGACCCAGCACTCCGGGAACCTGTTCCTCTGGTTCCTCACGGGCTTCCAGGACGTCGCGCCGCGCCTCGTCGGCTCGTACGTCGGCGGCTTCGGCACGGCGCCGGGGCTGAAGAGCAAGGCCGTGAACCAGTACCACGCGTTCGCGAAGAAGACGTATCCCGGGCTCACGAACGCCAACTTCGACGACGGCTTCCTCTACAACTACTACCAGGGAACCAAGGCACTGATCGCCGGCCTGAACAATTCCGGCGGTGCGGTCGGGGCGAGGCTGCAGCGGGCACTGCCGAAGACGCTCTCGGCGCCGTTCAACCTCTCGAACGGCGGGAACGTCAAGCTCGACTCGAACCGGCAGGCGATCCAGGACCAGTGGCCGGTGCAGATCGTCCGCGGGGCCAACGGCGACCCTGCGGTCACGTTGACCGGGTACGTGCCCAACGTCGATCAGACGTTCGGCGGCCTCTTCAAGAAGACGAGCCCGCCGCCGGGCCGCACGCAGCCTCCGTGCGTGAAGAAGACGCTGCCGTGGCAGGGCAAGATCCGTGAGGTGAAGAACGGCCGCGTCACCAACACCGTCATCAAGTGAGGCAGTGACAGAGAGCAGAGTGAGCAAGGGGGACGGACTTCGGTCCGTCCCCCACACCGCTTCATCCGCCGAGCCGACCCTCTGCCTGAGGGGGGTCGGCCGGCGTTTTGGAGGACTCGTCGCGGTGCGCGAGGTCGACCTCGACGTCACGGCCGGTGAGCGCCGGGCGGTGCTCGGCCCGAACGGTGCCGGCAAGACCACGCTGTTCAACGTGATCTGCGGCGACATGCCGCCCTCGACCGGCACGATCGAGCTCTACGGGGAGGACGTCACCCGAAGCCCGGCGAGGACGCGCGTGAAGCTCGGGCTCACCCGGACGTATCAGCAGTCGAGGCACTTCCTCGGCCTGACCGTCGAGGACAGCATCTACCTGGCGATCGTCGGTGTCGAGGGCGGGCGCCTCAGGCCGATCCGTCGGCCGCGCCACGACACCGAGCTCCGCGAACGCGCGAGAGAGGCGGCGGGCCGCGTGGCGATCGACTCCAAGCTCGGAGAGCTCGTCGGCAACCTTTCGCACGGCGAGCACCGGCAGGTCGCGATTGCGATGGCGCTCGCCGCGCGACCCCGCATGCTCATGCTCGACGAGCCTGCGTCCGGCCTCTCCAGGGGCGAGCGGGTCCTCCTCACCGAGCTCCTCCTCGCGCTCGACCCCGCAATTACCCTGATTCTCATCGAGCACGACATGGACATCGCGCTGCGCGTCGCGGACCGCGTGACGATGATGCACGACGGGAAGGTGATCGTCGAAGGGACTCCCGACGAGATCCGCGCCAACGAGACCGTGCACGATCTGTACCTCGGGCGATGAGCGAGCAAGCACCCAGAGCGACGACGGAAGCACGGGCGATGCTCGAGATCGAGGGCCTGAGCGCGTTCTACGGAAAGGCGCAGGCGCTCGAGGACGTGAGCTTCCAGATGGCGCACGAGTCGATCGCGATCGTCGGCCGCAACGGCATGGGGAAGACGACGCTCTGCAACGCGATCCTCGGCATCACGCCCCCGCGCGTGGCGGGGTCGATCCGCTTCGACGGACACGAGCTCGTCGGTCACCAGTCCCATCAGATCGCGCGGTACGGCATCGGCTACGTGCCGCAGGGGCGACGCCTGTTCCCGTCGTTGACCGTCGACCAACACCTGCGCATCGCCGCACGCGGCGCCGCCTCGAACGGACGGAGCGAGTGGACCCGCGAGCGCGTCTACGACGTCTTCCCGCGACTCGGCGACCGCAAGCGAAACGGGGGCGCCCAGCTCTCCGGCGGCGAGCAGCAGATGCTCGCCATCGGGCGCGCGCTCGTCACGAACCCGACGCTGCTGGTGATGGACGAGCCGTCGGAGGGTCTCGCGCCGACCGTCATCGACGTCCTCGTCAGGACGGTTCAGCGCCTCGGGGAGGAGGGCCTCGCGATCCTGCTCATCGAGCAGAACCTCGGTGTCGCGACTGCGCTCGCGGAGCGGCAGCTCGTGATGATCGGCGGACGGATCGCCGCGGAGACGACCGCCGGCAAGCTGTCGTCCGATTCCGATCTCCAGCGCCGGTATCTCGGCGTCGAGCCTCTTGCACACGAGCAGTAACTAGGCTTCCGCCCTGCTTTCGCGGCGCACACGCATTGCTGCCCGGCTGCTCGTTGCGGCAGCACTCGCTCTGGCGGGTCTCACGCTCCTCGTCTCCTGTGGAGGCGACGGACCGATGCGGCAGGATCTCGCGTTCGTCTCCACGCGCGACGGCGACTACGCGATCTTCTCGATGAGCAGCGACGGGAAGGGCGAGCGCCGCTTGACCGACCACGACCCGGACACGTCGTCGCCCGCGGGCCTGTTCTTCCAGTTCGACCCCGCGTGGTCGCCGGATGGGACGAAGATCGCGTTCGCCAGCCGGCGCAGTGGCTCGAACGACCTCTACGTCATGAGCGCCGACGGGACAGGGACGCGGCGGCTCACTTCCACGAAGGAGGACGACGTGCACCCCACGTGGTCTCCCGACGGCACGCGCATCGCTTTCGCCCGCAGCGGCGACCTCTTCGTCGTGAACGCCGGCGGCTCGGGCGCGCGCAGCATCGTCAGCTCGCGGGACGAGGAGTCGCAGCCGGCCTGGTCGCCGGACGGCAGGTGGATCGCGTACATCCGGCGCGTGCCCGATACCCAGGTCTCTGAGCTGCGGCTCGTTCGCCCGGACGGATCCGGCGGTCGCCGGCTGACCCGCCCGAATGCCGCCGCCTACACGCCGGCGTGGTCGCCGGACAGCGACCGCATCGTCTTCAGCAGCAATCGAGCCGGCAAGATCTTCGAGCTCTTCACGATCGGCCTCGACGGAAAGCGCCTGAGGAGCGTGGCGCCGACGCTCACCGACGTGTTCGAGCCTTCCTGGTCACCGGACGGGTCGCGGATCGCGTTCTCCGAGGAGGGTGCGATCTCCGTCATCGAGCTCGGCGGCGGCGAGGTGGAGCAGCTGACGTCGACCGACGACAACGACTCGAGCCCGGCCTGGAACCCGAAGCCGCCGCCGGACGAATAGGACCTCAGGGCTCGGGGATCCCGAGATCCGGCGGCCGGTCGTCTCCACGCCCCTCGACGAGCTCCGGCGCCTGCTCGCGCAGCAGGCGGATGACGAGCTCGGCGCGGCGTACGCGCTCGCGGCCGAGCGTCTCCGCGAGGTCCTCCAGGTGGAGGCCCGACGGATAGATGTTTGGCGCGTTCCGCAGCCCGAGCTTGACGTATATCGGCGCGGCTGCCCTGATCATCTCCGGCACGTCGTAATGGCGGACGAACCCGCCCTGGTCGTCAGGCACCTCGACGTACACGTCGAGCGGGGCGGAGCACGCGGAGCGAATCTCCCCGAGCTCGGCGGGCGAGAGGTCGGTGGCGGTGTTGATCGTGGTCGCGCCGAGCCGCTCGAGGGCGCTCGCCGTCGCGGGGTTGGCGCACGGCAGCAGCACGGACGTCTTGAGCACGAGCGAGGGCGGCAGGTCCCCTGCTCGGCGCAGCCGGCCGAGCACCGCCAGCACCCCGACGTCTGCGACGAGGAACGACCGGATCCCCGCGGCGACGCCTCGCCGCACCTCCGAGACGCATGCCTCGACCGCCGCCTGCCCGCGGGCGACACCGGCCACCGCGGGGCTCGCGAACGACTGGCCGCCCGTGTCCCACGCACCGCGCGGGCCGGTGAACAACGAGACCTCGACGCCGTTCGCAGCGCCGAGCTCCGCCATCTCCCGGAGCTCCGAGTCCGTGAGCATCATCACGCCGCTTCCCTGCGAGATCCGCCGCACGTCCAGGCCGCGGCGGTCGGCCTCGTCGAGCACCGCCCGGAAGACCCGGGGCCCCTCGACTGACGGGATCTCGAGGCGGTACCGGAGACCGTCGGCGAAGCGTGCGTCGCTCACGCGTCGAGCTTCTCCGATCGCGCGCCCGGCGGCAAGGAGACGACGAGGACGCGCTGCACGACGCGGCCGAGCCGCTCGGCGTTCGCCAGCCGTCTCTGGCGGCGGAAGGCTCACGCGAGCAGGCGCATCGCGACGCGCTCGCCCGGATGAGCGGCCGTCTCGCCGACGACCCCCTCGCGCAGGTGGACGAGCACCTGCGGGATGTCGATCTTCACGGGGCAGACGTCCGCGCACGCTCCGCAGAAGGTCGACGCGAACGGGAGCGAGCCGGCGGCCTCGAGGCCGCGGAGCTGCGGCGTGAGGATCGCGCCTGTCGGCCCCGGCTAGACGGAGCCGTAGGCGTGGCCTCCGATGCGGGTGTAGACCTGGCAGACGTTGAGACAGGCGCTGCAGCGGATGCAGGGCGAGCGTCTGGCGCTCGACCGGGTCGCGGAGCACGTTCGTCCGTCCGTTGTCGGGGAGACGAGGTGAACCGGGGTGTTGCCGGGACTGGTCCGCGCAGCATGACGTGGCTCGATGAGCCGGCGTTTCCCGGCGTTTCCCCCGCACCGGGCGCGGGGATCCTCGCCGGGTGGTGCGGATCGGCTGCTCGGGCTGGAATTACGCCCACTGGCGGGGGCGGGTCTATCCGTCGGACGCGCCCGAGAGGCGCTGGCTCGAGCTCTACGCGCAGTCGTTCGACACCGTCGAGGTCAACGCCACGTTCTACCGGCTGCCGGAGAAGAAGACCGTCACACGCTGGGCGGAGACGACGCCGCAGGGGTTCTGCTTCGCCGTCAAGTCGAGTCGATACCTCACGCACGTGAGGCGGCTCCGCGAGGTGCCG
Source organism: Gaiella sp. (assembly GCA_035691005.1). Taxonomy (GTDB): domain Bacteria; phylum Actinomycetota; class Thermoleophilia; order Gaiellales; family Gaiellaceae; genus Gaiella. The sequence continues at coordinate 39,307 of DASSJV010000157.1, forward strand.
CAGGGCATCGAGCGCTTCTACGAGCGGATCGAGCCTCTCCAGGAGATGCGCAAGCTCGGCCCTGTCCTCTGGCAGCTGCCGCCGCATTTTCGTCGGGACGACGCTCGCCTCGCGGCCGCCCTCGAAGCGCTTCCGCCAGGACGTCACGCCTTCGAGTTCCGGGACGGCACCTGGTTCGCCGAAGACGTGTACGCGCTGCTCCGCGCGCACGACGTCGCGCTCGTCGTGGCCGACCGCGCCCCGCGAAAGCCGTCACCGTGGGTCGACACGGCCGGCTGGACGTACCTGAGGTTCCATCGCGGCCGCGCGCGTGGCGGCGACTATGGCCGACGGGCGCTCGAGACGTGGGCGGAGCGGATCTCCTCGGCCGGCGGGGACGTCTTCGCGTATTTCAACAACGACTGGGAAGGCTTCGCCGTCGCCGACGCGCGGGTGCTGAAGCGCCTCGTCTCCGACGGATGAGCGCGCCTCGGGCGTGCGGTCGGCCGCAGACGAGCCGTTATCGTCCGTGCGATGGAGTCCCTGCAACGACGCCTCGCCGTCGCGCGCGGGGACGAGCCTGCCGACCTCGTCGTGCGAGGCGGCAGCGTCCTCTCGGTCTTCACGCGCGAGTGGCTCTCCGCGGACGTCGCGATCGCCGACGGCGTGGTCGCAGGGGTCGGGTCGTACACGGGGGCCGAGACGATCGAGGCCGAGGGCAAGTTCGTCGTCCCGGGATTCATCGATTCGCACATGCACATCGAGTCGACGAAGCTGCTCCCCGACGAGCTCGCGCGCCTCGTGCTGCCGCTCGGGACGACCGCGGTCGTCGCGGATCCGCACGAGATCGCAAACGTCCTCGGCACGGACGGCGTCCACTGGCTGCACGACATCTCGGCCGGGCTCCAGCTCGAGGTGTTCTTCATGGCGTCGTCGTGCGTGCCGGCGTCGGTGTTCGAGTCCCCGAGGCGGCCGCTCGCGCTGGGCGACCTCGAAGCGCTGATGCGACGCAAGCGCGTGCTCGGCCTCGCCGAGATGATGAACTTCCCGGGCGTCATCGCCGGCGACGAGCACGAGCTGGCCAAGCTCGAGCTGGAAGGGGCGGAGCACGTCGACGGTCACGCGCCCGGCGTGCTCGACAAGGCGCTCCAGGCGTACGCGGCCGCCGGAATCCGCTCGGACCACGAGATGCTCACGGTCGAGGAGGGGCGAGAGCGGCTGCGCGCCGGCATCTGGCTCCTGATCCGCGAGGCGTCGATGGCGCGGAACCTCCAGGCGCTGCTTCCGCTCGTCCACGAGTACGGGCCGTGGCGGATCGCGTTCTGCACGGACGACCGCGACCCCGAGGACATCGCCGACAACGGCCACGTCAACGGCATGGTGCGGGACGCGGTCGCCGCGGGGATCGCTCCCGCCGATGCGATCGTGATGGCCTCGTTCCACCCCGCGCAGTGGCATGGCCTCGCGAACCACGGAGCGGTCGCGCCCGGCTACGCCGCCGATCTGCTGCTCCTCCCGGACCTCGTCGACTTCGTCCCCGACCTCGTCCTCAAGCGCGGCCGCCGCATCGAGGAGGTTCCCCCCGCCGAGGTCCCCGAGTGGGTGCGCCATACGGTGCGCGTGCGCCCGGTCATTGCCGCGGACTTCGCGATCCCCTGGTCGGGCGGGGCCGCCCGGGCGATCGGGCTCGTGACCGACCAGGTCGTGACGGAGTCGCTGACCGTCGAGCCGCACGTGGTCGACGGCCGGGTCGTCGCCGACCCCGAGCTCGACCTGGTCAAGCTCGCGGTCGCCGAGCGGCACCTCGGCACCGGGCGGATCGGGCTCGGGCTCGTCTCGGGCTCGGGGCTGCGGGACGGCGCGCTCGCGTCGACGGTCGCGCACGACGCCCACAACCTCGTGGTCGTGGGGGCGGACGACGGCGACATGGCCGTCGCCGCGCAGCGTCTCGCGGAGGTCGGCGGAGGGATCGTGGTGGTGCACGCCGGCCGCGTCGTCGCCGAGTGCCCGCTGCCAGTCGCGGGTCTGCTCTCCGATCAGCCCCTCGACGTCGTCGTCGCGCAGAGCCGGGCGTGCAACGACGCGGCGCACGAGCTCGGCTGGAAGGGCGCGACGCCGTTCCTGACGCTTGCGTTCCTCGCGCTCTCCGTGATCCCGTCGCTGAAGCTCACCGACAAGGGGCTCGTCGACGTCGACCGCTTCGAGCTCGTGTCGCTGGAGGCCTGACACCGCGTGCCCGAGTCGGCGGAGGAGCTCTACCGGCGGGCACTCGCCGGCGCGGACGCGGACGGCCGCCTCCCGCTCCCTCCCCTCGACGAGTGGGACAGCTTCCCGTTCGAAGGCGAGATCCGCACCCGCCGGCTCGAGCCGCCGGCTGACGAGAAGCCGCGCCAGGGTGAGCGCGGCGTGGACTGCGGTCGCTGTGCGACCGGGGACGAGGACGCGATCTGGAGCGACGAGCACTGGCTCGTCGCGCCGCTGCCCAGGCCGAGCGGGCTGCCGGTCATCGTGCTGCTCTACCCGAAGGCGCATGTCGACCTCCACGAGCTCCCACCGGCGCGGCAGGCCGAGCTCGGGCCGCTGATCGTCCGCGTCGAGCGCGCCGTTGCCGGGATCGACGGTGTCGCGCGCGTTCACGTCGGGCGCTGGGGCGAGGGCAGCGAGCACCTGCACGTGTGGTTCATGGCACGCCCGGCGCGGATGCCGCAGCTCCGGTCGAGCTTCGCCGCGATCTGGGACGACATCCTCCCGCCGGTGCCCGAGGAGCTCTGGCGCGAGAACAACGGCGCCGTCGCGCGTGCGCTCGCCGCCGGCGGCGGCCGCGCGCACGTCTGACCAGCTAGCGCGCGTACGTCGCGATCGGCCCGTCGCGGGCCAGGAGCCGCCAGCCTTCGCGCCGGAGCATCGCTTCGGCGCGATCGGCGCACCCCGCTTCGAAGAACCCGCTCTGCCCGTAGAGGCCGCGGTGGACGGCGACGAAGCGGATGCCCAGCCCGGCGGGGATCTCGCCCTGTCCGCACGACAGCCCGCGTAGCTCGCGGGCAAGTCGATCGGCAGCGGGCGGCGCGGTCGTCGAGTAGCCCTGGGGGCGCTCGCGCGGGCTCTGGCGGGCGTAGCCGAGGTAGACGCTCCCGTAGTGGAGGTCCGGCCGGAAGACCGGCAGCTCGAGCAGCCGCCCGTCGCCGTGGATCGCCGCGTACGCCGCGCTCGGCTCGTCCGCGACGACCGCGCCGAACACCGGCACCCGCAGGTCGAGCGCGAGCACGACGAGGACGACGGCTGCGACCGCGCCCGCGGCAAGGGGTGGGAAGCGCTTGTGACCCTCTGCTGCAAAGTCGACTCCGAGCGCCGTGAGTGCGGCGAGGGCGAGGCAGGCGATCGGCATGAAGCGCTCCGGGACACGCGTCGAGTCGAGCCCCGGGACGACCCGCCACAGGGTCTCGTAGGCCGGGAGGTTCGTGCCGAGCGCGAGCAGGCACGGAACCACGGCGGCGAGACCGAGGACGAGCGCGAGCCCGCGGCGGCGGCGCACCGCGACGAGGCCCACGAGGGCGAGCAGCGGCACGAGCCAGCCGACGAACACGAGCTCCTCGCTGCCGCTCCCGATCGCGCGGGTGACGAAGTCGGAGACCTCTGCCGAGTACCGCTCGACCTGAGCGAACGACCGCCCCGCGCCGATCGACCCGGCGATGGCCCAGCGCTGCACGAGCAGCCCCGCCGCAACGGCAGCGAGCGCGCCCGCGCCGGCCTTCCACCAGTCCGCACGCGGGACGCGCGCCCACGCGTAGCCGAGCGCGAGCGGGATCGCCCCGAGCGCGAGGTGGAGCTGGCCCGAGAGGGGGATCGCCGCGAGCGCGAGGCCCGCGACGACGTATCGCCTCCGCTCCAGCGACAGCAACACGGCCGGGAGCAGGAAGGAGATGAGCCCGAGCAGGTGCCCCGCCGACTGCCCGACGCGGTACGGCATCAGGCAGAAGACCGCGCCCCCGACGAGCGCGCCGGCACGCGAGACGTCGAGCGCCCGGAGCCACCAGCACGCCAGCCCGCCTGCCAGGACGAACGTGAGCAGCACGACGAGGTCGTAGGCCCAGACGTCCCCGAACGCGGACGCGAGCGGCCAGTACGGGAGGCCGAGCAACCAGCCCTGGAGGCTCGGCGGCGCGTCCGCCTCCGGCCGGAACGAGTACGGGTCGGCGAGGGGCGACGCACCGTGCTCGAGCTGGTCGCCGACGAGCCAGAAGCCCCAGCCGAGCTGCAGGTGGTCGCCCGCCGCGGCCTCCCCGTGACCGGCGGCCGGTCGGGCGAGATAGTGGCCGTCGACGTGGCGGATCGCGGGCCACGTCGCCCAGAGCGCGCAGGCGGCGTAGAGCCCACACGCGGCGAACACGAAACTCCGACGGTCGGCCACGAGGCGACGACCGTATCGCTCGCCGTCCCCGGAGCCTGCAACAAGTCTGTTGCAAGCGTTCCAGGGGCGGACCAGCCTTCGACGTCCTCCTTGGCGCGGAACTGCTGCGCGATCCCGAGACGGCGCGGATCATCCTGCGTCCCTCGAGGCGCACAAGACCAACTGCCGAGGAACCGCGCCGGCGCGATCGGTGTACCAACGACGTCGAGAGTGAGGAGGTCTCCCATGAGATTGCGATTCGCCGTTGGCCTTGCCGCACTGACGACCACGGCACTCGCGGGCGCGGCCTCGGCCGCCGGCCCCGCACCGCAGGTGCTCCGGGGCGAGCCTGGGATCCCCGTCTCCGGCGCGGCGCACGTCGTCGCGATCGCCGGGCCGAACGCGTCGAGCACGCGGGTCTGGCTCGTTCGCGACCGCGACGGCAAGACGATCCGAAAGAGCGTCCTCACCGGAAAGCTCGGCGTGCCCGCGGTCACCTTCAACGGCGTCGCCGAGGGCACCTGGGCCGGCGGACGTCGGCTCGTGCTCTCATCGTCCGTGTACGACGATCAGTCACGGACCCGGTTCGTCGTGATCGACACCCGCACGCTGCGCCCGCTGAAGACGATCACGCTTCGTGGCGCATTCGCCTTCGACGCGCTGTCGCCGAACGGCCGCCGTCTCTATCTGCTCCAGTTCCCGCAGGGCCTCGACGGGGGCATCCGCTACGTCGTGCGCTCTTTGAACGTGCGCACGGGCCGGCTCGAGCCGGGCGCGATCGTCGACAAGACGGAGCCCGACGAGCAGATGAACGGGATCGCGATGTACCGCGCGTGGAGCCCCGACCGGACGTGGGCCTACACGCTCTACAACGGCGGTGCGTCGCACGCGTTCGTCCACGCGCTGAACACGCGCACGCGCACGGCGCGCTGCATCGACCTTCCGTGGAAGGGCGAGGGACAGGCGATCCTCGAGCACGTCCAGCTGAACGTGAGGCAGGGCGCGCTGACGATCGCGGGCGCCGGCGGCGAGGTGCTCGCGAGCATCGACACCGGGACCTTCGCCGTCACCCTGGCGTAGCCGAGCGGAGCGCTAGCCCGCGGGCGCAGCCGCGCTCGCCGGCAGCGCCTCCGTCGCGTCGGCGATCGAGCGAACCACCTCGACGATGTCGCGGTTCGCGTTGAAGACGCGCAGCTGCGCCTCGGCGGAGTTGCCGCGTCCGAGAATCGCGGCGATTCCCTCGAGCTCGCGCTCCGAGCCGAGCTCGCGCGCGTGCGGCTCGAGCTCGCGAACCGTCCGCCGCACGAGCTTCGCGAGGGGAATGCGGATCCTGCGGCCCGTCGAGAGGTCCATCACCGGCGCTTCGAGGCCGTAGCGGGCGGCGAGCCACTTGTTCTCGCTCGTGAGGATCCTGTGGTGGCTCGGGATCTCCTCGCCCGCGTCGTAGGTCTCCGAGAGGAGCTTGACGAGCGCCTGGCAGTACGCGGCGATCGCGACGGCGTCCTCGACCCTCGTGACCGCGTCGCAGATGCGCACCTCGATCGTCCCCCACTTCGGATGGGGGCGGATGTCCCACCAGATGTGCGTGTAGTCCGCAATGCAGCCGGTGCGCTCGAGCTGCCCGACGACGGATGCGTAGTCCGCGTAGTCGTTGAAGCGGGGCGGCGGGCCGGAGCGGGGGAACGCGGAGAAGACGATCTGGCGGCTCGAGGCGAGACCGGTCGGCTCGCCGCGCCAGAAGGGCGAGCTCGCGGAGAGGGCGAGCAGCGGCGCCAGGTGCGGCAGGAGGCCGTTGACCACCTGGATCGCCTTGTCGGGGTCGTCCACGGCCACGTGGACGTGCATCCCGAAGATCAGCTCCCGCCGCGCGACGTACTGGAGCTGGTCGATCAAGGCGTGGTAGCGGTCCTTCGCGGTGATCCGCTGGCGCTCGAAAAGGCTGTACGGATGCGTGCCGGCCGACCCGACGCGCAGCCCGTGGTCGCGGCCGACGTCTCGAACGTAGCCGCGCAGCGTCGCGAGCTCGCGCATCACGTCCCCAGCGGTCGCGCACACCGGCGTCGCGATCTCCAGGACGGACTGCATCAGCTCCGCGTTGATCCGGTCGGCGAGCACGTCGCCCTCGACCGCGTCGAGCACCGTGTCGATGTGCTGCACGAGGTCGAGGCTCTCGGGGTCGAGGAGCATGTACTCCTCCTCGACGCCGAGCGTGTACGGGTCGCTGTCGCCGAAGCGGTGGTCGACGACGCTCGCGGCCGCGACGCCCTCGAGCCCGGTGATCGAGGGCGGGACGACCTGCTTCACGGCAGGACGGCCTCTGCCTCGATCTCGACCTTCCATGCTTCGTCGAGCAGGCGTGCGACGACGCACGTCGCGGCCGGCCGTGTCTCCCGGAACGCCTCGCCGTGGGCCCGCGCGACCCCGTCCCAGTGGGCGGGATCGGTGACGTAGATGTTCGTGCGCACGACGTGGTCGAGGCTCGAGCCGGCGCGCTCGAGCGCTTCGCCGATGATGCGCAGGCAGAGCACGGCCTGCTCGTAGGCGCCCTCGGGAGTCGGCGAGCCGTCGGGCGGGATCGGCGCCGTCCCCGCGACGTGCACGCGGCCGTCGACGACGACCGCGCGGGAGAATCCCGCGACGCCCTCGTAGGGCGAGTGGCCACTGACGAGCCGGCGTTCCAGTCCGGGCCTAGTATCGCCCCGAGTGGAGGCGCTGCACCAGATCGACGACTGGGACGTCCCATTCGCGACCGCCGGGGTCACGCGCGCCGAGGCGACGGTCGCGACACGCGGGGACACCAGCCATCGCGTCCGGCTCGCCTCGGTCTCCAAGCCCGTGAGCGCCCTCGCGGCGCTCGTCGCGGCCGAGGAGGGAGTGCTCGACCTGGACGAGCCGGCCGGGCCGCCCGGCTCGACGGTGCGGCACCTCCTCGCGCACACGTCGGGCCTCCCCTTCGAAGGGGAGGCGCCGATCGCGCCGCCGGGCCGGCGTCGGATCTACTCGAACGAGGGCTTCAAGGCGCTCGGCGAGCATCTGGCCGCCCGGGCGGAGATGCCGTTCGCCGACTACGTCCGCGGCGCCGTCGTCCAGCCGCTCGCGCTCGGCCTCGACCCGGAGGGCCATCCGGGCGCCGGGATGCACGCGTCCCTCGAGGACGTGCTCGGGCTCGGGCGCGAGCTCCTCGCGCCGCGCCTCGTCGCGCTCGAGACCCACGCCGAGATGGTGCGGGTCCAGTTCCCGGGGCTCGACGGCGTGCTGCCCGACTGGGGCCGGTTCAGCCCGCTCGACTGGGGCCTCGGCGTCGAGCTGAAGGGCGAGAAGACCCCCCACTGGTCGGGCTCGAGG
>DASSJV010000158.1:0-25786 GCA_035691005.1 Gaiella sp.
GGAAGCTGACTCCGAAGGAGACGATCGGGCGCCTGACGGGCTCGCCGGAGATCGACCCCGCGCCGTACCTCGAGTACCTCCGCGCCAAGGTCGACGCCTCGCGCGCGTGAACGTCCTCGGCGAGCAGGACGCCGTCCGTAGCGTCTTCGCGGCGCTCGAGCAGGACGTCCGGGTGACGCTCGAGCTCGGGCCGACCGCGACCCCGGTCACCCTCCTTGCCGCGGGAGGACGCGAGATCGACACCGGCGCCGAGACGCAGGCCGTCCTCGAGGACGTCTGCGCGCTGTCCGAGCGGGTGACGCTCGAGCTCGTGGAGCACGACGAGCCCGGCCCGTGGCCCCGCACGACGATCGGCCCGGGGCTCGTCTACCTGGGGATGCCGCTCGGCTACGAGCTGACGACGCTGGTCCACGGCATCCTCGAGGCGGGGCGGACCGAGCCGTCGCTCACGCAGGCCTCGCGCGAGCGGCTCGAGGCGCTGGAGCGCGACGTCGAGATCGACGTCTTCGTCACGCCGACCTGACCGCACTGCCCGCCGGCCGTGCTGCTGGCGTACAAGCTCGCGCTCGCCTCGCCGCGCATCCGCGCGCGAGGGGTCGAGGCATCGGAGTTCGCGGTCGACGCCGACCGCCACGGCGTCCACGCGGTCCCCGCGATCGTCGTCGACGACCGCTACGCGTGGGCGGGGTCGGTGCCCGAGGCCGCGTTCGTCGACCGCGTGCTGGCCGCCGCCGGCGGCTGACCACGAGGGTGAGGAGGGGAGCTGCCCGACGGCGGCTCCCTGAGCAACTTCGTCCTTCCGCGCCGACGCAGCGGGTGCTGCGGGGACGGGAACGACGATCGCAGCGGCCGTGAGGACGGTCGCTCCGAGCGTGACGACCACCGAGCGCACGCGCACTTCTATCCGTTCTGTGGAGTATTTGTACGGTTTTACTACGCGAACCATCGCACCGCGAACCCATTTTTGCATGATCACCAAAACACAGCACCCTCTTTGTGTATAGAATTTGTACAAGGTGGCACGCAAGCCGAACGCGTTTCTGGGAACGCTGGTCGTGGGACCGAGGCGACGGCTCGCCGTCCTCGCGCTTTGGGTCCTCGTCGCGGCCGCGCTCGGTCCGCTGGCGGGTCGTTTCGAGAGCGTCCAGCGGAACGAGCCGGCGAGCTTCCTCCCGGGCGACTCCGAGTCGGTCGCGGTGCTCGACGCGTCCGACGGTTTCCCATCTGGCCAGGTGACGCCGGCGATCGCAGTCTTCCGTGATCCGGCCGGTCTCGGCTCGGCGGGTCGTGCGGCGCTCGAGCAGACGCGGACGCGGGTGACACGAGCGGAGATCGAGGGCGTCGGAGCGGTGTCCCCCGTCGTCCGGTCGGTGGACGGTACGACCGGCGTGTTCAGCGTCCCCATCGAGGCGCGGGGGGATGCGGACGTCCTCGTCTCGGCGGTCGACGAGGTGCGTGACCTCGTCGCGGAGCGCCTGCCGGAGGGCCTCGAGGCGCGGGTGACGGGGCCTGCCGGGTTCTCTGCCGACGCGACGAAGGCGTTCGAGGGGATCAACTCGACCCTGCTGTTCGCCACCGCGGGCCTCGTCTTCGTCCTTCTCGTCCTCATCTATCGAAGCCCGATCTTCTGGGTGCTTCCGCTCTTCACGGTCGTCGTGGCGGAGTCGACCGTGAGAGGGATCGGGACGCTTCTCGCGGAGGCCGGGCTCGTGATCAACGGCCAGACGGGCGGGATCCTCCTCGTGCTCGTCTTCGGCGCGGGAACGGACTACGCGCTGCTCCTGACCGCCCGTTACCGCGAGGAGCTCCTCCTCGTCGACGACAAGTACGAGGCGATGCGGATCGCGCTGCGCAACGGCGGGCCTGCGATCGCCGCGTCCGCCGGCACCGTCGTGGCCGCGCTGCTCTGCCTCTCGTTCGCCCAGGTGAACTCGACGGCGGGCCTCGGTCCGGTCGGCGCGATGGGCGTCGCGATCACCGCCGCGGCGATGCTGACGCTCCTTCCCGCCCTGCTCCTGGTCGGCGGCCGTCGTGCCTTCTGGCCGTACGTGCCCCGTCGCACCGCGGAGTCCCCCTCCGCCGCCCCCGGCTTCTGGGGCCGGCTCGCACTCCGAATCGAGCGGCGCCATCGAATCACCTGGATCGTCACGGCGCTGTCACTCGCGGTCCTCGCGCTCGGCGCCCTGAGCCTCGACGACGACCTGACCACCGCGAACTCCTTCCGCGGCTCGGTCGAGTCCGTTCAGGGGCAGCGGCTGCTCGAGCAGTCCTTCCCGGCGGGCGAAGGCGCACCCACCGTGGTCCTCGTCACCGAGCCCGCGCGCACCGACGACGCGCTCGCCGCCGCTCGGTCGGCGGAGGCCGTCGCACGGGTCGGCGAGCTCGAGCGAGGCGAGGCAGGCATGCGGTTCGACGTCGTTCTCCGGCAGGACCCGTTCAGCGAGGCCGCCTTCTCGTCGATCGAGCCCCTCCGTCGCGAGTTGCGGGCGGCCGTCGGCGACGCCGTGCTCGTCGGGGGCGCGACCGCCGAGGAGGCCGACCTGCGGAACGCCGTCAGCGAGGACACGAGGCTTCTGATGCCGCTCGTGCTGGTCGTGGTGCTCGGCATCCTCGTCCTGCTCCTGCGTTCCCTGGTCGCCCCGCTCATGTTGATGGCGACCGTGATCCTCTCCTTTGCCGCCGCGCTCGGCGGCAGCCTCCTGCTGTTCTCCGCCTTCGCGGACTTCCCCGGGGAGGACCCGAGCTACGCGCTGTTCGCCTTCATCTTCCTCGTCGCTCTCGGGGTCGACTACAACATCTTCCTGATGGCACGCGTGCGCGAGGAGGCCCTCGCGAGCACGACCCGGGAGGCGATGGCGAAGGGGCTGGCCGTCACGGGCGGGGTGATCACCTCCGCGGGGATCGTCCTCGCCGGCACGTTCGCGGTCCTCGCGGTGCTCCCGCTCGTCGCACTGACCCAGCTCGGGATCACGGTCGCCTTCGGCGTGCTCCTCGACACGCTGGTCGTGCGCTCGCTCCTCGTCCCTGCGCTGACATTCGAGCTCGGCGAGCGGGTCTGGTGGCCCTCGGCACTCTCGCGTCGAGCGCGAGGCCGGCGCGGCAGCCCGGTGCCACGAGAGGGCATGTGACACCGTCGTCGGCCACGCCTCCGTCCGGCTCGCGCCGAGGCGGGCCACGCGCTTCGCCGGCGGGTCGGCCGGTCGCGGCGGAGGGGGACAAGCTCCTGCGCATCGGCGAGCTCTCGCGCCGCGTCGGCGTGCCGGTCGAGTCGCTGCGCGCCTGGGAGCGGCGCTACGGGCTCGTCGCCCCCAGCCGAACGCGGGGAGGCTTCCGCCTCTACGGAGAGGACGATGTGGCCCGCGTTCTCGCGATGCGCTCGCATCTCGACGCGGGTCTGTCCGCCGCCCAGGCGGCGCGCCTCTCGCTGGCCGAGGACGCCGCCGTGACGGCGGCGCCGGCACCCGTCGCGGATGCGAGCGGGCTCGTCGCCGCGCTCGACCGCTTCGACGAGACGGGCGCGCAGAGAGCGCTCGACCGGCTCCTCGCCGCTCTCACGCTTGACGTGGTGCTGCGGGACGTGGTCGTGCCGTACCTGCACGACCTCGGTGAGCGCTGGGAGCGGGGGCAGGCATCGGTGGCGCAGGAGCACTTCGCCAGCAACCTGTTGCGTGGTCGCCTCATGGCGCTCGCCCGCTCATGGGACCGCGGTTCCGGCCCCAGAGCGCTCCTCGCGTGCGCCGAGGGAGATCTCCACGACTTGCCGCTGCTCGGGTTCGGTCTCGTACTCCGGGAGCACGGTTGGCGGATCAGCTACCTCGGCGCCGACACGCCCGTCGCGTCGGTGGTGCAAGCGGCTCGCACGCTGGCTCCGGATGCGGTGGTCGTCTCCGGCACGGTGTCCGGCGCCTTCGACGTGATCGCAACGAGGCTCCGGGAGGTCGCGCTCACCGCGCCGCTCTACCTTGCCGGAGCAGCAGCCGACCACCGGGTCGCGCAACGGGCGCACGGGTCGTATCTCGCCGGCGACCCCGTCGCGGCGGCCGAGTCGCTCGCGGCCGGGGCGACCTGAGCCCTTCGACGACGCCGCCGCGGTGCCCTCTACGGGCACGGTCGGGCGAACGCGTCGTGCAGGGCAGGCCGGGAACCCCGGCTCCGCCCTACACTCAGCCCGTGGACGCGATCGACCGCGCGAACGAGCTCCTGGCGCGCTACGCGGAGCTTGCCCGCACCGAGCTTCCGACGGACACGCCGGTCTTCGACGCTCACATCCATCTCGGGAACGACATCGACGGGATGGTCGGCGACCGTGACGAGCTGCTCGAGATCCAGCGCGCCTACGGGATCACCCGCTCGTTCGTCTTCTGCCTCGACGAGCACGACCGGCGGCCCGCCTTCACCGCGGCGAACGATCGGACGCTCGCCCACGCCGCGGCGGCGCCCGGCGAGCTGCTGCCGTTCGTCCGGCTCGACCTCGACGAACGGCCCATCGAAGAGGCGACGCGTTGCCTCGACCTGGGCGCACGTGGGATCAAGCTCCACCCGAGGGCACAGCGCTTCCTGCCCGACGACCCGCGGCTCGAGCCGGTCTTCGCCCTCGCCGCCGAGCGGCGCGTCCCAATCCTGATCCACGGCGGCCGCGGCCTGCCGCCGATCGCCGACTCCCTCGCCCGGCTGCTCGACCGGCACTGTCCGCCGGCGCTGATCGTCGCGCACGCGGGGATAGTCGACCTCGCGGCGATGGCCCGGAACTTCGCAGGCCGCGCCGGGGTGTTCTTCGACACCTCGGTGTGGAGCCCGCTCGACCTCCTCGACCTCTACCGCCTCGTGCCGCCCGAGCAGGTCGTCTACGCCTCGGACTACCCGTACGGCCGGCAGCCGAACTCGCTGCTGATGGCCGTCCGCACCGCGCGGGCATCGGGGCTCGACGACCGTCAGGTGCGGGCGCTCCTGCACGACACCGCGTCACGGATCGCCGACGGGCACGACCCCGTCGAGCCGACGTCGCCCCGCGGCGCGAACCAGCTCTCGCATCCGGTCACGTTCCTGCGCATCCACCAGTACCTGACGATGGCCTCGGCGATGCTCTGGCTCCGGCACACCTCGGACACGTACGGGGTAATCGGGCTCGCCCTCAACGCGTGCGACGAGCGGTCGAACGGCCACCGCCCGCAGACCGACCAGCTCCGCGAGGTGCTCGTCGCCACACGCGACCTGTGGGAGCTCGCGTCGCAGGTCGACGACGAGGCCGCCCGGCGGCGCGCGCAGCGCGGCGCGCTCCGCCTCGTCCACCTCGCGAGCGTCCTCTCGGTGACCGACGCGGCCTAGGCGGCGAGGCGGGCCTCGAGCCAGGCGTAGAGCGGCCCCTCGGCGTCGTCGAGCAAGCCGGGCTCGACGAGGCACCCGGCGGCGACGAGGAGCTCTGCGACCGCGACGTAGTCCCGCCCCGGCGCGCGGTGGTTCCGGGATCCGTGCGAGGCCCAACCGAGCGCCGCGCCGGGCTCGGCGCCGAGCTCCAGGAGTCGCTCGACGAGGGCCGAGTCGCCGACCCACGCCGCGTGCTCGACGAGCGCGCCCTCGGGGGAGCCTCCCACGACACCGCGGAAGCCCGGGCCGACCGCGTCGACGACCGTGTCGAGGTGCTCGCCGAGCGCCGCGAGGACGATCACCTCCTGCCGGTCGACGTCGAAGGTCTCCGGGAGCGGCGTGCTCGGTCGCTCGCCGCGCGCGAGCGACTCGACCGCGGCGTCCGCCGGGTCGAGCTCCGTCGACGCGCCGAGCTCGGCGAGCGCGGCGGCCACGTCGTCCCTCCCTCGTAGCCGCGCGTGCTGGTACGGCGTCCGCAGCGGGACGTTGCCGCGCCACGTCTCGCCCCCGGGCCGGTCGAGGTCGGCGCCGTGCTGAGCCAGCAGCCGGACGACCTCCGGGCCGCGGCCCCGTCGCACGGCGTGGGCGACGATCGCGCCCTCGTTCGGGTCGGCACCTCCCGCGAGCAGGAGACGGACGTGCTCGAGCCGCTCGTCGTCGAGCGCGTGCGCGAGCGCGTTCGTCCCGCGGGTGGCGGCTCCGTGTGCGAGCAGCAGCTTCAGGCACGCCGCGCTCGGCGACTCGGTCGCGTGGTACAGCGACTCGCCGTCGTCGGGATGTGCTCCCGCCTCGAGGAGGACGCGCGTCAGCTCGGGATCGTGCGCGACGCCGGCCGCGCCGTAGAGCGCAGACATCGAGCCGTACTCGTTCTCGAAGCTCGCGTTCGGGTCGGCGCCGCCCGCGAGGAGCTCCCGCGCGAGGCTCGTCGAGGGGAAGCACGAGTGGCAGACGTAAAGGAGCGGCGCCCAGCCGCGCGGGCCGCCCGGCGCGCTCGGGTCGCCGCGCCAGCCGCGGCCGAGGGTGAGCGCCGCCCAGGGGTCGTCCGCGAGCGCGGGGCTCGCGGCGAGCATCGCCTCGGCGCGCGTGCGCCGCCGGCCGGTCGCGGCGAGGACGAACGCCTCCGGGGAGGCCTCCACCGCTACGCGAGGGCCGAGGTCGCGCGCTCCACGAGGGTCTCGAGCGCTCGGCGCTTCCAGTCGGTCTGGGGATTGCCCGGCAGCCCGGCGAGGGGGTCGGCCGGGTCGAGGGCGCGCGGGACGTTCGCGACCCCGGCGGCGACGAGGTGGGTCTCCGCTCCGCGACGAGCGGCTGCGACCGAGACGAGCGGGAAGGAGAACGCTGCGCGGTCTCCGAGCCGCTCGTACGCCGAGGCGTCGGGTGGCGCCGGCAGGCGGACGGCGACGACGAGCTCGTCCGGGTGGAGCACGAGCAGCGAGCGGTTGTCGGCAGTCGGCCTGCGGTAGAGGTCGAGCAGGTCGAGCTCGCGGCTCCCCGCCGCCGAGCGGACGTCGACCGTCGCGCCACACGCCGCGAGCGCCGGCGCGAGGTCCGACGGGTGCGCGGAGATGCAATCCCCGGGCTCGAGGTTGTGGCGGCGGTGGTCGCCGATCTGCGCGTAGCACGTCTCGCCGCCGCCGAGCCAGCAATGCCACTCCTCGCCGCGGTAGTACCAGCAGCGCGTGTGCTGGCAAAGGTTGCCGCCGACGGTGCCCGCGTTCCGCAGGAGCGGCGACGCGGCGAGCGACGCGGCTCGGCTCACGGCCGCGTACGGCGCGAGGAGCGGCGAGGCGGCGAGCGACGCAAGCGTGACGGTCGCGCCGATGCGCACACCGTCGCCGTGGGCATCGATCGTGCCGAGCCCCGCGTCCCGGAGATCCACGAGGACGGCGGGCATGCGGATGCCGCGGTCGACCTGCCCTGCGAGGTCGGTCCCCCCACCGAAGGGCACGGCGCCGTCCTCCGCGAGGACGGCGAGCGCCTCATCGAGGCCGGTTGGCCGCGCGTACGTGCTCATGCGAGAGTCTCCAGGACCCGGGCGGGAGTCAGCGGTAGCGCGGTCGCGCGGCGCCCGGTGGCGTGCGCGAACGCGTTCGCGATCGCAGCAGCGGTCGGCACGATCGGCGGCTCGCCGAGGCCCTTCGAGCCGAGGTTCGGCAGGTTCGCGTCGGGAACGTCGACGAAGTCGCAGACGATCTCGGGGACGTCGGCGATCGTCGGGAGCTTGTAGTCGTCGAGGTGGCCGTTCACCGGGTAACCCGTGGTGGGATCGACGACGAGGTCCTCGGTGAGCGCGTAGCCGAGTCCCTGGATCACGCCGCCCTCGAGCTGGCTCGACGCGGCGAGCGGGTTGACGATCCGCCCGACGTCGTGCACCGCGACGACGCGCTCGACCCGCACGACGCCGGTGCCCGGGTCGACCGCGACCGTGGCGATCTGGCACCCGAAGGTGTTCACGCGGAATCCGTCGGGGTTCGGCCCGCGCGTCCCCGTGCCGTCGATCGTCGCGTTGCCGAGCTTGCCCGTCACCTCGACGATGTCGACGTCGAGCGCGCCGTCACGCGAGCGGATCCTGCCGTCGCGGACCGTGAGGTCGTCCGCCGCGATCTCCAGCACGTCCGCGGCGAGCGAGAGGAGAATGCGGCGTACCTTCCCGGCGGCGCTCCGCACGGCGGGCATCACCGCCGGTGTCGTCATCGAGCCTCCGGAGACCGGGGCGTACACGTTCGGCCCCGTATCGCCGCCGCGCGCGACGACGCGGTCGAGCGCGAGGCCCAGCTCCTCGGCCGCGACCATCCGCGCGGACGTCAGCGTGCCCGTGCCGATGTCCTGGATCCCGGTCGTGACGAGCGCTCGCCCGTCGGCGTCGAGGCGGATCGTCGCGTGCGCGGGCGGGCCGCCGCCGCCCCACCAGATCTGCGTCGCACAGCCCATGCCTCGGAGGAGCCCGTCGGCGTGCGGCTCGCGGAGCCGCTCGCGGTCGGTCCAGCTCGCGAGCTCGGCCGCCCGGTCGTAACAGGCGAGAAGCCGCTTGCTCGAGTAGGGGAGGCCCGAGCCCTGGTCCCGCTCGACGTGGTTCAGGCGGCGCAGGTCGAGCGGGTCGATCCCGAGCGCGGCCGCGAGCTCGTCCATCGCCTGCTCCAGGACGGTCACGCCCTCGGTCATCCCGGGGGCCCGGAACGCGTTCTGCGCGCGCAGGCTCGTGCGCACCGGGAACGTCATCGCTCGAACGTCGTCGCACGCGTACAGGGACAGCGCCGGCTCGGCGACCGGGAAGATCCAGCCCCCGTCACCCATCTCGACGACCGCGGCGAGCTCGATCCCGGCGAGCGTTCCGACGCGGCGCGCGCCGAGCGTGACGGTCTGCCGTGTCCGCGCGCGCCGGCCGCCGACGACCTGGTCCTCGTGACGCGAGAGCACGAGCCGGACGGGCCGGCCCGACGCGCGGGCGAGCTCCGCGGCAAGGAGCGCCTCGATCCCCGCACCTTGCTTTCCACCGAATCCGCCGCCGATGTACTCCGAGATCACCCGCACGCGCTCGGGCACGAGCCCGAAGCGGCGCGCGAGCTCGCGGCGCGCGTCGAAGATGCCCTGCGTCGAGATCCACGCCGTCAGCGCGTCGCCGTCCCAGCGCACGACCGCGGCGTGCGGCTCGAGCGGGCTCTGCACGTGCGCCGGCGTCTCGCACGTGAGCTCGACGCGGACGTCGGCCGAGGCGAGCGCCGCGTCGGGGTCCCCGCGGACGACGTCGCGCGGCTCCTCGGTGAAGCGCTGTTCCGTCAGCCCATCGTCGAGGAGGAGCGGTGCTCGCTCCTCCAGTTCGAGCGCGAGCGCAAGCAGGCCGGCGTCGGCCGCGTCCGGCGTGTCTGCGGCGACCGCGGCGATCGGCTCGCCCGCCCACGCAGGGTCGGCGGTGAGCGGCGCGTCTCCGTGCATCGTGAACGGCCCTTCGGGGCCCAGCACGGCGCGGACGCCGGGGATGCGCCGCGCGGCGTCGAGGTCGATCGAGGTCACGCGGCAGCGGGCCACCGGGGCGCGCAGCACGCGGGCGTGGAGCATCCCGGGGAGGGCGACGTCGACCGTGTAGCGCGCGCCGCCGCTCGCGCGGAGAGGCCCGTCGTGGCGGGTTGCGGGACGGCCGACGATGGTGAGGTCGGCGTCCTCCGGCCAAGTCTCCAGGTCGTCATCGTCGTCGACGAGCACCCAGACGTCCTCGAAGCGCCCCTCCATCTCGCGCTGCGACTTGACGAACCGCGGCCTCACGAGGCCCCCTGGCCGGACGCGCGGAGGATCGCGCGCTCGATCTTCGGATAGGCGCCGCAGCGGCAGAGGTTGCCGGCGAGGGCGATGCGGATCTCCTCGCGGCCCGGCGCGGGCGTGGCGGCCAGGAGCGCGCTCGCCGAGATCATCTGGCCCGGCGTGCAGAACCCGCACTGGAGCGCGTCCTCGGCGACGAACGCGTCCCGCAGGACCGCCGCCTCGTCCTCGAGGCCCTCGATCGTCGTCACCACGCGGCCCTCCGCCGCACCGACCGGAAGGAGGCACGAGACGACGGGCACGCCGTCGAGCAGCACGGCGCACGCGCCGCATGCGCCCTCGCCGCAGCCGAGCTTCGCGCCGGTCAGCGCGAGGTCCTCGCGCAGGACGTGGAGCAAGCGGCGGGTCGCGGGAACGTCGAGGACGTGGGTCTCGCCGTTGACCTCGAGCGTGACGGGCATCCCGCAAGCACTACCAGACCCCAGGCAGCCCCCGTCGACTACCCTCGGCGCGATGGCGGGAGCCGGTCGCTCCAAGTTCCGGTCTGTGACTTGCGCAGTTCTCGTCGCGGCGCTCGCGGTGCTGGCGGCGGGGTGCGGTGGGGGCGGCGGGTCGGCCACGAGCGCCAACGGGTGCGAGGACGTCGACGCGCCCGCGCCGCGGGACGACGGCGGCCAGACGGCGCCGGCCGAGCCACTCGACGCGTCGCAGACCTGGGCGTTGACCTTCGACACCTCGTGCGGCACGTTCGTCGTGACGCTCGACCTCGACTCGGCGCCTGCGACCGCGGCGTCGCTCGTCGCGCTCGCGCGGGCCGGCTACTACGACGACACCATCTTCCACCGGATCGTGCCCGACTTCGTGATCCAGGGCGGCGACCCGACCCAGTCGGGGAACGGCGGGCCGGGCTACACGACCGTCGACCCGCCGG
Organism: Gaiella sp.; assembly: GCA_035691005.1. Classification (GTDB taxonomy): domain Bacteria; phylum Actinomycetota; class Thermoleophilia; order Gaiellales; family Gaiellaceae; genus Gaiella. The sequence continues at coordinate 10,550 of DASSJV010000158.1, forward strand.
CCGCGGGCGCCGCGTACACGAAGGGCGTCGTCGCGATGGCGAAGACCGCGACCGAGCCGGCGGGCACGGCCGGGAGCCAGTTCTTCGTCGTCACGGGCGACGACGTGGGTCTCCCGCCCGAGTACGCGATCGTCGGGACCGTGACCAGCGGCCTCGACGTCGTCGAGCGGATCGGGCAGCTCGGTGACCCGACGACCGAGCAGCCGCTCCAGCCCGTGGTGATCGACTCGGTGACCGTCGGCTCGGACACGTGACCCGGATCGCGGCCGTCGTCCTCGCGGCGGGCGCGGCGACCCGGTTCGGCTCGCCGAAGCAGGAGCTGCTGCTCCCCGACGTCCTCGAGCGCCTCGCCGAGAGCCCCGTCGACGAGATCTTGGTCGTCGAGGGCGCGTACCGACTGTCGGTCGAATCACCACAGGCTCGGGTACGACTCGTGCGCTGCGCGGAGTGGGAGCGGGGCCCTGGGTCGTCGCTGCGGTGCGGGCTCGCGGCGCTCGGAGACGACGTGGAGGCCGCGGTCGTGGTGCTCTCCGACGGGCCGAGGCTCGCGCCCGCGGCGGTCGCGCGGGTGATCGACGGCTGGCGCGCCGAGGGCGGCGACGTGGTCGCAGCGTCGTACGGCGGCGTGCGGAGTCATCCGCTCTTGCTCGCGCGGGCGCGCTGGGGCGACGTGCCGGACGAGGGCCTGCGCGTCGTCGACCCGCGGCTCGTCCCCTGCGACGATCTCGGCGCCCCGGGGGACGTCGACACCCGCGAGGATCTCGCGGTGCTCGAGGACGACGCCGGGTGAGGAGTCGAGCCCGCCTCAGACGGACGCGGGGCCTGGATCCGTCGTGCGGAGCTGCGCCAGCTTCTCCATCAGGCCGGGCGGCATGCGCTCCGCCGCGGTCGTCCGCACGTAGACGCGCAGGCTCTCCTCGAAGCGGTAGCGGCGGCGGCAGTAGTCGCAGCCGTTCAGATGCTCCTCGGCCTCGGCGACCTCGTGCGTGGTGAGCTCGCGGTCCAGGTAGCCCTGGAGCAGGCGCTCGCACTTGCCGCAGTCGCCGTCGCTCACTGCACGGCCTCCTCGGCGAGCCGCGCCTTGAGGAGGCGTCGGCCGCGATGCAGCCTGGACATGACGGTGCCCATCGGGATATCGAGGATCTGGGCCGCGTCGGCGTAGCTGAAGTCGCCGATGTCGACCAGGACCACGACGTCCCGGAAGTCGTGCGGGACGTCGGCGAGCGCGTTCACGATCGAGTCCTGGGAGAGACGCTCCACGACGCGGTCCTGGTCGAGGACCTGCTCGCCGGCCGACTCCGCCATCTTGTTGGCGAGGTAGTAGTCGGTCTCCTCGAGCGGAGTCTCGTCGGGCCGCCGCTGGAGGCGGCGCCCGCGGTCGACGTTGAGGTTCGTGAGAATCCGGAGAAGCCAGGCACGGAGGTTCGTGCCTGGCGTGTAGGACTGCCAGCTGCGAAACGCCCTTGCATACGTGTCCTGGACAAGATCCTCTGCTTCCTCGCGGGTCGAGACAAATCGCCGGGCTACTCGATAGACCTGATCCGCGAGCGCGAGGGCCTCTTCCTCGAACCGCACCCGATCGCGGGCTTCGCTCGCGACCCGGCGCGCCCCGTTCGGCTCGGCCGTGTCCGCCTCACCCACCGGGCTACCGTAGCAGCGTACGGAAGCATGAACGGCCCTCCGGCCGTGGCTATTCCCGCCCGGGGGTCAGGCAGGGATGTGCTCGTGGAATCCCGAGGCCGAGAGGGCCTGCGCGAGAGCCTCCCGGGTGGTCAGGTCGTCGTCCCACGTGAGGGTCACCTCGCCCATCAGGTTGGCGTGCGCCCCGGCGAGGCCCGGTTGACCCTCGAGCGCGCTCGCGAGCCGCACGACGCATCGCTCGCAGCGGATCCCGGAGACGAGGAACGTGTCGGTGACGCTCGCCATCACGCCGATCGTACCCGCGCCGCGCCGCCGAGCCGGAGCTCGGCGCCGGCGAGCGCGATCACGAGGGGATCGTGGGTCGCGCAGACGACGGTGGTGCCGTGCTCGCGCGCGAGGTCGGCGAGCAGCCCGCCGATGGCGAGGGTCGTCACGCTGTCGAGCCGCGCCGTGGGCTCGTCGGCGATCAGGAGCGACGGGCCGGCGGCGATCGCGCGCGCGAGCGCGACGCGCTCGCGCTCACCCGCCGAGAGCCGTGCGACGGCGCGCTCGGCGTGGTCCGCCAGCCCCACCACGGCGAGGGCGTCGATCGTCCGCTCGTGCAGCTCGACCCCTTCGACGCCGCGCAGCGCGAGCGCCAGCTCGACGTTCTCGCGGGCGGTGAGCGCGCTCGAGAGGCCCGGCACCTGGCCGACCACCCCGATCGACTCGCGACGGAAGGCCGCACGCGCGTCGCGGTCGAGGGCGGAGAGCACGACGTCGCCGACGACCACCTCGCCCTCGTCGGGCGTGTCGAGGCCCGCGAGCAGCGCGAGGAGGGTCGACTTACCCGACCCCGATGGGCCCGTGACGGCGGTGAGCATGCCCGGGCGGAACACGGCGTCGAGACGCTCGAGCGCGACCTCGCTCCCGAAGCTGCGGCTCACGCCCCGCACGGAGACCAGCGCGCCGGCGGCGGTGAGCGGAGTCTCGTGGTCGAGCGGCGCGGCGGGGGCGTCGTGCTCGACGGGGCGGAGCTCGACGACGCCGGGCCGCACCTGGACGACCGCGCGGTCGCCGATCCCCGCCTCGCGGAGCGACTCCTCCGGCACGTGGAGCCACCCGCCGCGGCCGATCACGATCGTCTCACGGTCCCGGTGGCGCTCCTCGCCGACCCGGCCGTCCCGGACCTGGACGACGCGGTCGGCGATCTCGGCGGACGCCGGATCGTGGCTGACGACGAGGGCCGCCGCGCCCGCGTCGCGCGCGAGCTCGCGAAGGAGGTCGAGAACGCCGCGCGCCGTGGTCTCGTCGAGCTCGCCGGTCGGCTCGTCGGCGACGAGCAGCGCCGGCCGATGGACGAGCGCCGCGCAGAGCGCGATGCGCTGCTGCTCGCCGCCCGAGAGCTCGCCGGGTCGCGCGCCGGAGCGGTCGCGGAGACCGACGCGCTCGAGCAGCTCGTCCGCGCGGCGACGGCGCTCGTCCGGCGCGACGCCCCGTAGGCCGAGGGGAAGGGCGACGAGCTCCTCGGCGGTGAGATCGGCGGACAGCGCCCGCCAGTAGTGCTGGTCGGCGTAGCCGACGACCCGGGAGCGGTGCCGCGCGACGGCGGAGGCGCGGGCGGCGCCGAGGTCGAGACCGTCGACCAGCGCGAGGCCCGCGGACGGCCGCTGGAGGCCGGCGACCACGCGCACCAGCGTCGACTTTCCCGCGCCGCTCGGCCCGAGCACGACGCAGACCTCGCTCGGCTCGACCGACAGCGTCATCCCGCGGAGGGCGGCGACGCCGCCGTCCTCGGAGGGATGGACGACGAACACCTCCCTGAGGTCCACGAGACTCACGCGCGCCCCTGGCCGGCGTCGGCTCCCGCCGGGCGCAGCCCGGCTCCGCCGCCACCTGCCGCCGCTCGCGGCACGGTGCCTTGCGGGCCCGTACATCGCGTACTGTGCCCTCCGGCCCCGCACCGCGAGCGGCGCCCCAGGAACGTGCGGAGGTTCCGGGGCGCTCGAGCGTTCACGGCTCTGCCCCGATCCGGCCCGGGCCGCGGGGGTCCGAGAACGCCCGGCGCGTCGTGAGGAGGACGAAACACGCGGCCGCGACGGCGAACGCGGCCCCGCCGAGGACGAGGACGAGCGGGTCGACCGTCGTGACGAGCGGCGGCTCGGGCTGCCCCGCCCGGGCGGTGACCGAGACGACCCGCGTGACGAGCACGGCGAGCACGGAGCCGGCGACGACACCGGCCACGACCCCCATTCCAGCGACGAGCCCCGCGCGTGCCGCAACGACGCGGCGGAGGAGGCTCGGCGTGGCGCCCTGTGCCTCGAGGTCGACCAGGTCGCCGCGATCGTCGCGCAGGTCGGCCCGGATCGCGAGCACGAGGCCCCAGACCGCGAGCACGAGTGCCGCGAGGGCGGCGGCGGCGAGCGCGAGGAGCGTCCCGTGCCCGAGCGGGTCCTTCCGGGCGTCGGCCTCGAGCTTCGCGCGGGAGCGTGTCTCGAGCGCGGTGAACGGTGGGCGCGCGAGCGTCGCTGCGACGCGCGCGTCCCGGCCGTGCGCGACGCCGAGCCAGAGCTCGGAGATCGGCGCGCTGCCGGGGGCGCTCGTGTTCACGGCCGTCGTCAGCGCGCCGAGGTCGGTGACGACGGCGTCGCCGACGGTCCCGGGGAGGCGGTCGACGACCGCGGTGACCTGGACGGTGATCGGCTCGCCGCCGACGAGGAGGGGGAGGGAGCCGCCGACACCGCCCGCGAGCGTGGCGAGGCCGCGCGTGACGACCGCGCGCGGCGGGGCGCTGTCCGTCGGCTGCGACGGGCGCACGAGCGCCTGGCGCTGCGGCGTGATCGTGTAGCTCACGCGGATCGCGCCGCTCTCGCCGTCCGTCGCCGTCACGCCGCCTTTGCCGAGCCAGCCGGCGAGCGAGACGCCCTGGATCCGCAGCGTGGTCGCGCCGCGCAGAGCAGTGCCCCCGTCGGAGCCGCGCTCGATGATGCGGGGCGGGACCAGCACGAGGTCGACGAGGCGGCCGCCTCGGGCGGGTGCGGGCAGCACGGTACGGAGCACCTTCCCGCGACGGGCGTCCGAGTCGCCGAGGTCGATGCCGCGGAACACCCCGTCCGTGCCCTCGACGATCGCGCGATACGAGACGAGGCCGGGACCGACGGAGAGCACGACGACGCGCCCGAGCTTCTGCCCGCGAAGTGCTGTCGAGCCGGCGGGCTCGACCGCCTGGACGAGCGACCCCCGGCTCGTGCCCCAGTCGCTCCGCCAGAGCGGCATCGCCGCGAGGGCCGCCGGAGGCACGCCGAGCACCGTGACGCCGGACACGGCGGCGGAGGGGCCCGCGCTCGCCGTCAGGCGAACGACGGGGCGGACCGTCTCGACGCCCGGGATCGCCTCGTAGCGCTCGAGCGGGGCGGCCCTGAGGACGGGGACGAGGGCGCTCAGGTTCTCGCGGACGACGATGTCCGTCGGCACCGCGTAGGCGGCCTGGTCGCGCTCGCCGGTGGAGAGCGTCGAGCGGTAGGCCTCCGCGAGGCAGGCGAGCGCCAGCGCGAGCGCGAGGAACGCGGCCGCGGTGCCGGCCGCGCCGGGGGAGCGGGCGAGCGAGACGCCCGCGAGACGTGAGCTTCGCCCTCCTGCGCGGCGCGCCAGCGTGCGGCCGAGCGCCGGCAGGAGCCGGGCGGCGGCGACAGCCGCGGCAAAGGCGACGAGCCCCGGCAGCACGAGGAGCGCGACCGCCGCCGCACCTCCCGAGGCGAGCTCGTCGGGGTCGACGGCGCCGCTCGCGAGGACGCCGACAGCGGCCAGTGCCGCGAGGAGCGCGGCAACGTCGACGGCTGCGAGCCGGCCGTCGCCGTCCCCTCCGATCGTGACGGCGAGCGCGATCACGCACGCCGCGACGAGGGCCACCGCGATGCCGAGGAGGAGACCTTCCGGCGAGAGGAGGCTCTCCGTGAGCACGTCGAGCACGGGAGCGCCCGAGACGCCGGCGACGATCGCGCCGGCGCCGATCCCGACGACCCACCCGGCGGCCGCGCCGCCGAAGCCGACCGCGGTGCTCTCGCTCCCGGTCAGGAGCGCGCGCTGCCACGCCTGCGCGCCGTGCCACGTCAGCCGCCGGCGCGCGGCCGCGAGGTCCCGGCGCATCGCGCCGGCGGCGAGCACGGCGAACGCGACGAGCAGCGCGGCGGCCTCGCCGCCGACGAGGAGCAGCCGCCGGCCGGCCACGGTCGCGTTGCGCTTGGACGCTTCCAGCTCCTGCGTCGGGACGGAGACCGACCAGGAGGACGAGCGCGCCTGCAGGCTCGCCCGCGCCCGGTCCGCTCCCGAGAGCAGGTCGTCGACCTGCCACAGCCTCGGCGTCCCGCCGGAGAGCGGCTGGACCCACGCGTAGCTCCGGTACGTCTGCGCGAGCGCGGGCGAGGAGACGAGGCCTGCGACCCCTTCGGCGACCACGAGCGGGGCGGGCGCGGGCCGGTGGTACCTGGACGAGCGCTGCAGGGCGGGCGCGACCTCGGCATCGGCGAGCGCGTTGTCGGTCGGGACGAGGAAGTCGCCGAAGAGCTGGCGCGAGCGGAGCACCGCCGTGCCGACCTGCACGACCCGCAGGCCGGGGACGTCGGGCAGGCGGCCGACGCCGCGCAGGCGGAGCACCTCGCACCGGTCGGGCGTGCAGCGGTGCGGCATGCGCCCGCTGTGAAGCGAGACGTACGGCGCAAGCCCGTCGACGGCGGCGAGCCCGACGAACGTCCCTCCGACGGTTCCCTCGCGGACGAGCGCGATCGCCGTCGGGTCACCTGCGGGGAGCGGCGCGAGCGCCGCGCGCGCCGTCCGGTCGAGGCCCGGCCACCCGTCCTCCGGGCCCGCCGGCACGCCGAACCACACGGCCCGCACGGCCCGCGACGCGGCGGGCAGGCGCTGCACGTCCTGCGCGAGCGCCCGGTCCTTGGCGACCGTCGTCCCGGCGAGGATCAGCGCGAGCACGGCGGACGCCGCGGTGATGCCGAGCGCCGCGACGAGCGCGCCGCCGTCCCGCCGACGGAGCCGTTTCGCCGCGAGCCCGACGACGTAGCCGGCCCCGCTCACCGCGCGTCCCCTCCCGCCCGGCGGCTGCGGTAGCTCGAGGCCTTCGCCCGCCCGCCGCACACGCGCATCGAGCACCACGACGACGAGCGGTTGCGCGAGCCGTCGTAGAAGACCCAGCCACACGTGTCCTGGCGGCACGCCTTGAGTCGCTCCCACGAGCCGGCGGCGCGCGCCTCGGCGACGACCGCGACGATGGCGGCGAGCCCGACCCGCGCACCGGTCCCGTCGGGTCGCAGGCGCGGGAGGCCGTCGACGAGGCCGACCGCGAGCGGGAAGCGCCCGAGCGCCTCGTCGATCCCCGCCCGTCGTTCGGCCGCGGGCGGTCGACCGAGCGTGTTCGCGAGCGCGAGCTCGCGGAGCGCGGCGCGGAGAGCTCGCGCCTCGGCGAAGAGCTCGCTGTCGACCCGGTCCCTCGAGGCCGCGAGCCGCCGCTCCGCGAGCCAGGCGGCGAGCGCCGCGGGAGTTGCGAGGTCGTCGCGATCGAAGTCCGGGATCTCGGTGTTCACGAAGTCCTGGACAAGCCGGAGCGGCCCCGGCGCGGGTAGGCGGCCTCCCGGCTGGAAGTCGTCGCGCACGGCGGCACGGTACCCCGCCTCCTGTAACCGGTCAAGCAGATACGCCGGTGACGCAAGCCTCGGCGTCAGGTGGACGCGGGACGCTCCCCCTTGACGCCGTGCACCGGCCTCCCGGCTGCCTCCCACGCGTAGTACGACGCGCTCGGGCCGAACTCGGACGCGTACGAGACGACGCGCGGGTTTCGCCCGACCTCCTTCGCGCGCTGGGCGTGCCAGAGGAGGTTCGGGTCGTCGCGCTCCTGCCAGACGAGCACGAGGTGGGCGGCGGTCATGAACTCCGCGACGAACGAGCAGCCGTTCGCGGGGCAGGGGAAAGGATCCGTGCGCACGCACCACCAGCCTGCGTGACCGTCCTCGCCCGCGTCACGCCAGATCCATTCCTCGGTTTCGAGCTCGTCCTCCGTCAGGACGATCGCGCCCGGGCGGATTTCCTCCCGTTCCACGCCGGCACAATAGATGCGACACGCGACCCGGCTCCCGCGATCTCGAAACGGCGCCGCCGCCCGGGTCGGGGCGGCGGCGGTGCAGGGGCGGGCAGGCATTCCCCCCTGCTGCTCGTGCCCGACGCCCGGGGAGAAGTGGGCGACGGGGCGAGTTCTGTCAGCCGGTCGCGGTGTCGGGCACCTTTGCCAGCTCCACGCTCTTCGTCGACCGCTTGCCGTCCTTGCTCACGATCGTGACGCTCACGGTGTCGCCCGGCGCGTGCGACGCGATCGACTCGCGCAGCCGGTCGACCGAGGTGACGTCCTTGCCGTCCACCGCGACGATCATGTCCCCGCCGAGCTGGTAGCTCTCGCCCGCGACGACGACCTGCGTGTCGCCGCCGACGATGCCGGCCTTGTCCGCCGGGCTGCCCGGCTTGACGGACGCGACGAGCACGCCCTCCTTCGCCGGGAGCCGGAGCACCTGGGCGACGTCGGGCTCGACGTCCTGCAGCGTGACGCCGAGGAAGGCGCGGTCGACCTTGCCGTCGTCGAGGAGCTGCGCGACGACGCTCTTGACGGTGTTGGAGGGCACGGCGAACCCGATGCCGACGTTGCCGCCGCCGCCGTTCGCCGTCTCGATCTGCGAGTTGACCCCGATCACGCGGCCAAGCGCGTCGATCAGCGGGCCGCCCGAGTTGCCGCTGTTGATCGGCGCGTCGGTCTGGATCACGTGGTCGATCGTGTAGTCGTTGGGCGCGCTGACCTGGCGCTGGAGCGCGCTGACGATGCCGGCCGTCACGGTCCGCTCGAGCCCGAACGGGTTGCCGATCGCAACGACGGGATCGCCGACCTGCACCTGGTCGGAGTCGGCGAGCGCGAGCGGCGTGAGGGCCTTCGCGTCCACGTCGACGTCGAGCAGCGCGAGGTCGGTGGAGGGGTCCGTGCCGACCACCTTCGCGGAGACGGTCTCCTGGTTCGAGAAGCTCACCTCGATCGAGGTCGCGCCCTGCACGACGTGGTAGTTCGTGACGACGTGTCCTTCCTTGTCGATCAGGAAGCCGGAGCCGAGCGCGCGCTGTGTGTCGCCGGGGACGGGGTTGCCGAAGATATCCGTGCCGGCCCCGCCGCGCGACGTCGAGGTGATCTGCACGACCCCGGGCGCGCTGCGCCGGTAGATCTCCGCGACGTCGATCGTCGTCGGGCCGGTCGTGGCGCCGGCCGAGTCGGTGGGGATCGGCGCGACGGCCGCCACGGGGGCCGGGTCGTCGAACGCGCCGAGAGCCCAGGCGCCGCCGAGCGCCGCGCAGCCGCCGAGAAGGGAAGCGGCGACCAGCGCGGCGACGGGCTTGGCGGCGGACGCAACCTTGCCGGGGCGCTGACCGGACGGTGCGTCGTGGCGAGTCGGAGAGTCTTGCGTCGACACGCCATCTGTTATAGGCGGCGGGCCGTGAACCCAGGGTTCAGGGCAGTTAAGAACGCGTTGTCGACCGGTCGTGCCCGGCCCGGGTGCGGCTCCTAGGCGGGCGCGGCGGCGACCACGACGGTCTTCACGACCTGCTCGCGGTCCGCGCCGAGCGCCTCGTCGAGCTTGCGCCCGAGCTCGCCCGAGGCGAAGAGCTCCTCGGTGATGTCGGCGCCGCCGATCAGCTCGCCCTTGACGAACACCTGCGGGATCGTCGGCCAGTCGGTCAGGGCGGAGAGCTCCTGCCGGATCTGAGGATCCGGGAGCACGTCGACCGCGGTGATGGGAGCGCCCGCGTTCCAGAGCGCCTGGAGCGCGCGGAGCGAGTTCCCGCACGCGGGCCGCTCGGGCGTGCCCTTCATGAAGATCGCGACGGGCTCGTCGTCGATCACGTGCTTGATCTCGTCACGCAGCGTCATTCGTATCCCTTCGTCGTGATGCGGAGCTCGTGGATCGAGCCGTCGGCCAGCGGGGCCGCCAGCGCGCGGTTGACGAGGCGGTGCTGCTCGACGAGCGGCAGCCCCTCGAAGGACGTGCTCCCGACGGTCACGTGAAAGTGGTCGCCGGCGCCGGTGCGGTCGACGACGTCCACGCTCGCGCCGGGGAACGACTCCTCGAGGAGTGTCCGGATCGTCTCGCCGACCATCGTCGTCATGCTAACGATGGTGCTCCTCGGTTCCTTCCTGCTCTCGCTCCCCGAGCGCGCGGTCCGCTCGGTCGCAGCGCTTCTCGGCGGGGCCCTGCACGAGACGTTCACGCTCGCCCTGCCGCGCGTCGTCCGCCGCTCGCGGCTCTACGAGGCGACGGCGAAGAACCTCCTGCGCGTGACGATCGAGCTCGTCGGCGGCGTCGCGCCGCGCATCCCGACGGAGGTCGAGTTCGAGCCCGACCCCGGGCGGCTCGCGGTGCGGAAGGGCGTGGGGAACGCCGTCGAGCTCGGCTCGATCGCCGCGTTCGGCTTCTCGCCGCTCTGGGTGCTCGCCGCCGCGGCCGACGTGACGCACGGCTCGCGCGTCTACCTCGACGCGTTCGTCGCCGAGCTCGTGCGCGCAGGAGCGCTGCCCGCCGGGTCGTCGCCCGGCTCCGCCGACGAGCTCCTCGGCGCGCTCGAGCGCGTGTCGGGCACGACGGCGCGGCTCGTCGACATCCCGCCGCTCGAGCTGCGCGCGCTCCGTCAGTCGCTCGAGGACATCCGCCGCGACGCCGCCTCGCTCCCGAGCGGGGACGAGCTCGCCCGGGTCTACGCGGGCCTCCGCGAGGCGGCGATGCGGGAGCGGACGAGCCTCCTCGTCGTCTCGGTCGGGCTCGGCCTCGCGTTCTTCAACTCGGCACGCCATGTGGGCCGCCAGCACCTACTCGACCCGTACCGCGAGGACCTGCGCCCGGTGCGGGACGAGGGGCTCGGCGCCTACGCGCTTCGCGTCTCGCGTCCGTACGCCGAGGCCGTCGCGCGGCATTTCGATTCGGAGCAGCCCTCGCTCACCGAGCGCGGGCTGGGCCGGCTCAGCCGAGGGCTGCGGTGAAGCGGCATCCCGCGCTCGTCGGCCTCTCGGAGGACCACCACCACGAGCTCGTCCAGGCGCGCCGCCTGCTCGAGGCGGCGGGCGGCGACGCCCACGCGCGGCTGCGCGCGGCGACCGCATACGTCGAGCTGTTCTTCGCCGAGACGGTGGTGCACTTCCGGCGTGAGGAGGAGACCGTCTTCCCGCTCTACGCGCGCCACCCGGCCGCGAACGCCGAGCTGCTCGACCGCGTGCTCCGGGAGCACATGGAGCTCCACGGCCTCGCCCGTGCGCTCCGCGCCGAGGTCGCCGCAGGCGACATCTCCGGAGAGACGCTCGAAGCGCTCGGCGCGCTTCTCCGCGCGCACGTCCGGCTCGAGGAACGCGAGCTGTTCGAGGAGATCCAGCGTGTCGTCCCCGCGGGAGAGCTCGACGGGCTGGCGAAGTGATGTATACTCCGGAGTATGCGGCGTAAACAGATCTACCTCGACGAGGCGAGCGAGCGCGGGCTCAAGCGGCTCTCGGCGCGCACCGGCCGCTCGGAGGCGTCGCTCATCCGCGAGGCGCTGCAGCGGTACCTCGCGACCGGCGGCGACACGGCCGACGACCCGCTCGAGCGGCTGATCGGCCTCGTCCGGGACGAGACCGGCCCCGACGACGTCGCCGAGGAGCACGACCACTACCTCTACGGCGCGCCGAAGGAGCGGGTGTGACGGCTTTCGCCCAGGGGGTTCGTCGGCTCCGGGTCGCCGAGGAGCACGACCACGGGCCCTCCGGCCTGTACGGCGCGCCGAAGGAGCGGGCCTGAGGGTCGTCTACGCCGACTCGGGCGCGTTCATCGCGCTCCTCTGGCGGCGAGACCGCGCGCACGAGCGCGTGCGCGACCACTACACGACCCTGCGCGACGCGGGCGACGTCCTGCTGACGTCCGACCTCGTCGTCTCCGAGACCGCCACGCGTCTCCGCTTCGACGCGGGGCTCGACGCGGCGCTCGCGTTCCGCAGCCTGCTCGAGGAGGCCGTCGCGGCCGGCCGCCTGATCGTCCGGCACGCCGACGCCGAGCTCGACGCGCGGGCCTGGGACCTGATGGAGCGCCACCCTGGCCTGACGCTCTCGTTCACCGACTGCGTCGGCGCCGTCACCGCGACCGAGGGCCGGGCTGCGGCCGTCTTCGGTCTCGACAACGACTTCCGCGTCCTCGGGTTCGCCCTCGAGCCGTGAACGCGAACCGCCAATCCCGAGAACGGAGGACCGAGCCATGACCCATCCAGACACCTTCGGCGCACGCTCCACCCTGACGGTCGGCGGCGAGAGCCACGAGGTCTTCCGGCTCGACGCGCTGCAGGACCGCTACGACGTCGCGCGGCTGCCGTACACGCTGCGGATCCTCCTCGAGAACGTCCTCCGCCGGGAGGACGGCGAGACCGTCTCGGCCACCGACGTCGAGGCGGTCGCGCGCTGGAACGCGTCGGCCGAGCCGTCCGACGAGGTGACCTTCGCGCCCGCGCGCGTGCTCCTCCAGGACTTCACGGGCGTCCCCGCCGTCGTCGACCTCGCCGCGATGCGCGAGGCGATGGCAGACCTCGGCGGCGACCCGAGCCGCATCGACCCGCTGATCCCCGCGGAGCTCGTGATCGACCACTCCGTGCAGGTCGACGACTTCGCGAGCCGGCTCGCGATCACCCGGAACGCCGAGCTCGAGTTCGAGCGGAACCGCGAGCGCTACGCGTTCCTCCGCTGGGGGCAAGGTTCCTTCGACGCGTTGAAGGTCGTCCCGCCGAACACGGGGATCTGCCACCAGGTCAACCTCGAGTTCCTCGCGCGCGTCGTCGAGTCGCGCGACGGCCGCGCGTTCCCCGACACGCTCGTCGGCACCGACTCGCACACGACGATGGTCAACGGGCTCGGCGTGCTCGGCTGGGGCGTCGGCGGGATCGAGGCCGAGGCGGCGATGCTCGGCGAGGCGATCTCGATGCTCGTCCCGCAGGTCGTCGGGTTCCGGCTGCACGGCCAGCTGCCCGAGGGCGCGACTGCGACCGACCTCGTGCTGACCGTGACGGAGATCCTCCGCAAGACCGGGGTCGTCGGGAAGTTCGTCGAGTACTTCGGCGAGGGGCTCGCGGGCCTACCCGTCGCCGACCGGGCGACGATCGGGAACATGTCGCCGGAGTACGGCGCGACGTGCGGCTTCTTCCCCGTCGACGACGAGACGCTCCGCTACCTGCGGCTGACCGGTCGCGACGAATCGCGCGTCGCGCTCGTCGAGGCCTACTGCAAGGAGAACCTCCTCTGGCACGACCCGGCCGAGCCCGCGACGTACTCGCAGGTCGTCGAGCTCGACCTCTCGACGGTCGAGCCCTCCCTCGCCGGGCCGCGGCGCCCGCAGGACCGCATCGCGCTGTCGCGTGCGCGGGACGCCTTCCTCGAGGCGCTCTCCACCTTCGGCGTCGATTACGGGAACGGGGTCGACGAGGCGGTTGCCGAGTCGTTCCCCGCGAGCGACGCGCCCGCGCACTCGGATCCCGGTGCGCTCGAGCCGACCGGCGGACAGGGGGTCGCCGCGGCACCGATGGCGATCGTGCCCACCTGGACGCGCGGGATCCCGTGCGAGCTCGACGGAGAGGTGGTCCACCTCGCCCACGGGGCCGTCGTGATCGCCGCGATCACCTCGTGCACGAACACCTCGAACCCGTCCGTGATGGTCGCGGCGGGGCTCGTCGCGAAGAAGGCCGTCGAGCGCGGTCTCGACCGTCGGCCGTGGGTGAAGTCCAGCCTCGCGCCCGGCTCGAAGGTCGTCACCGAGTACCTCGAGAAGGCCGGCCTGACGCCCTACCTCGAGGCGCTCGGCTTCCACACGGTCGGCTACGGCTGCACGACCTGCATCGGGAACTCCGGGCCGCTGCCGGAGCCGGTCTCGAAGGCGATCGCGGAGGGCCAGCTCGTCGCGTGCTCCGTCCTCTCGGGCAACCGGAACTTCGAGGCGCGCATCCACCCGGAGGTGAAGGCGAACTACCTCGCGAGCCCGCCGCTCGTGGTCGCCTACGCGCTCGCGGGCCGGATGGACCTCGATCTCGCGACGGAGCCTGTCGGCCACGACGCGAACGGCGAGCCGGTGCGCCTCTCGGACCTCTGGCCGTCGGCGGAGGAGGTACGTGCGACCGTCGAGGGCTCGATCGGGCGCGAGATGTTCGAGCGCACGTACTCCGACGTCTACACCGGCGATCCGGCCTGGCGCGAGCTGCCGGTGCCGGAGGGCGACCGGTACGCCTGGAGCGACGGCTCGACCTATGTCCGTCGACCGCCGTACTTCGACGGCATGTCCCTGAGCCTGGGCGCCGTGGACGACGTCCGGGGCGCCCGCTGTCTCGTCTCGCTCGGGGACTCGGTGACGACCGACCACATCTCGCCGGCCGGGTCGATCAAGCCGGAGAGCCCGGCGGGGCGCTACCTGGTCGAGCACGGGGTCGAGCGGAGCCAGTTCAACTCGTACGGCTCGCGGCGCGGGAACCACGAGGTGATGGTGCGCGGCACGTTCGCGAACGTCCGCCTCCGGAACCTCCTCGTGCCCGGCGCGGAGGGGACGTGGACTGTGCACCTCCCGTCGGACGAGGAGATGTCGATCTTCGAGGCGGCGGAGCGCTACCTCGCCGAGGGCGTGCCGACGATCGTGCTCGCGGGCAAGGAGTACGGCTCCGGCTCGTCGCGCGACTGGGCAGCGAAGGGGCCGAACCTGCTCGGCGTGAAGGCGGCGATCGCGGAGAGCTACGAACGGATCCACCGCTCGAACCTCCTGATGATGGGGATCCTCCCGCTCCAGTTCATGCCGGGCGAGAGCCGCGAGACGCTCGGGCTGACCGGCCGCGAGACGTTCTCGATCACGGGGCTCGACGGCGGCGAGGCGCGCGAGGTGACGGTGCGCGCAGACGACGCCGAGTTCGGTGCGATCCTTCGGCTCGACACCCCGCGCGAGCGCGAGTACCTCCGCCACGGCGGGATCCTCCCGTACGTGCTGCGCAGGCTGCTGGCCTCCTAGACGCGCCCGTAGGGGCCGGCCCGGAAAAGTGAACAGGGCGCCTGACAGGCGTCATGCACCACGATGCGGCGTCCTCGGTCGCCCCGATATCGCCCCATATCGGGGCTCTCTGCGTCCTGGCCTCGCGGTGCTTGCCGCGTCTCATCCACCGTGCCCCCTTTCCGGACCGGCCCCTACACTGAGCGGCCGTGCCGAAGCCCCGCCTCCTCGCCGTCGCGTCGGCCGTCGACCTCGACTTCCGCTACGGCTGCACGCCCGCGTGGTGGCAGCTCTGGAAGGGCCTCTACGAGCAGGGTGTCGACCTCGTCGTCACGCCGTACCGCGGGCGGCCCGTCGAGTCGCCGTGGTGGCGGACGGCGCCCAACCCGACCTACCGCGAGGGCGAGGGATACGCCGCCCTCCGCGGAGGGCTCGCCCGCCTCAAGGGAGACCGCTACCTGCGCCGGGCCGAGGACAGCCCCGAGGACAGCGCCTTCGACCGGCTCACGCGGGAGACCATCTGGAAGGTCGTGACGCCCCGCTGGCGTCGTCACCT